>NZ_JPGU01000023.1:26303-68701 GCF_000732115.1 Frankia sp. CeD | reverse complement strand
GGCATGGTCCGCCGGGCCAAGCCGAAGCCCGACCCGGACCAGCCGGGGGCGTTCCTGCCGAACGGGCAGGCCGCCAAGTCCGGGCTGAACAGGTCGATTCTCGACGCCGGGTGGGGGGTGTTCCTCAACGCACTGCGTGCCAAGGCTGAAAGCGCNGGGNGGGTCGTCGTCGAGGTCANCCCCCGCCACACCTCCCAGCGATGCGCCGAATGTGGCCATGTCGCCCCGGAGAACCGGCCCAGTCAGGCCACGTTCCGCTGTGTGGAGTGCGGCCACGCCGCGCACGCAGACGTGAACGCGGCGATCAACATACTCGGGGCGGGGCTCGCCCTTCAGGTGGCGCAAGCTTCCTGAGAAGCTGACGCCTTTAGGCGTCAGAGGAGTCACAAACAGGCTCTTCGCCACTGGGCCCGGCTCGCGAAGCCGCGGGGATGGTCAGGCACAGTGCTCATCACCTCCGGGGCGCGAGGGCGCGCGGTAGAGCCGGTCAGGACGTGCCCGTGGTGCGCCTGCGTGGCGACTGCCGGCGGCGCGGGGGCGGCTGGGGGCGGCGCCGGGCGCCCGGGTTCGGCCGCCGGTGTGGCGCGGCTTCCCTCTCGGCCTCCCGGCTGGCGGCCTGCCGCTGCCGCATCCGGGCCTGATGTCGCTGATGGGCGGCGCGATGCTCCGGGGTTGACGTCTGCCCTCGGGACAGTCTGCGGCGGTGTGCCTGCGCGAGACGTTCGTCGCGGCTGGCGGCGTCCTGCTCACGCTGGTGTCGGGCTTGGGCGCGGGCCCGGTCGACGTCACCGCCGAGGCCACTGTTCAACGCGCGGGTCCGCTGGGCGTCGCGGTGCTGCCGGTGCGCCTGGGCTGCGGCGCCGAGGGTGGTCCGCGGCGGGGCGTTGCGGTCGCGGACACCGACGCGGACGGGGCCGATGCGGACGCTGCGGTCCTGCTGGCCGCCGCTGCGGGTGGCCCAGTAGTGGCGGAGGCCGGCGGCGATCGCGGCCCGTGCGGCTGCGGATGCGGGGCGGCGGGCCATCGGGACCTCCTTGATCAGAACAGGGGGNGTTGGCCCTCCTCGATCGCGTCGAGGTCAAGGTCAGGCTCGGTGGGCAGCTCATCGCACTTGGAACACTGCTTGTCCGAGGCGGCCAGCCGCTCCGCGAGTTCGGCCTCACGCTCGCGCCTGGCGTCACCCCACCGCTGCTCGGCGTAGGTGGCCCAGCGCGCCCGGTCGTACTCGTAGTTGTCGGCTCGCCACTGCTTCATCCCTGCGAGCTCATGCTCACGGTTCTGCTCGTAGTACCGCTTGCGGTAGCACTTCCTGCACAGCCCGGTGCGGCTGCGTGCGCCGATGGGCACTTCGCATCCATCGCCCACACAGGTACGATCGGCCATGTCGACTCCAACCAGTCGGCCATGCCCCGGGAGTGTTCGCAGCACTCGCCGGGGTCTTCTATTCGCTTATCCTTTCAATTCTACACGAAAAAGTCAGTGGAACATCTCGCGGATGACCTCCGCCAACACGGCTTGGAGGCGACCCGGGGGAACTGCATCCGTGATGTATTTCGCCTGCCTTCCTGGCAGGTGGCGATAGGTCAGATTCTGGTGCTGGATAGCGCCGTATCTCTGCCCGTACGCTACGGTCACGCTGTGGTCGGTCATCGTCATCTTCCCGGTCCGCAACAGATGCCCCTCCCGCAACGGCACGATCGCCTGCGACCGGGCCAGCCACTGATGCCCTGCCCGCTGCAACGCCCGGCGGCGAACGATCGGGATACGGGCCAGCACCCGGTTCCCGCGCCAGTCCGCACGGACCCGGAAACCGCTGGACGCCATCAGCGACGCCGCTTCGCCGCGAGCGCGGCGAGACTCGGCGGCATCGCCGCCGCCTTCACCTTCGGCATCTCAAATTGCAGACGCAGCCTGGCTTCCCGCGCCTGCGGGCTACGCGCGCCATACGCTGCGACCGCACCGCCGAGGGCATTCGCGAGCGGCGCATGCGCCTTGCGCCTCTCCCGGCCCAACGACTCGACCTCAGCCTGACCCCCGAAGTGCCGAGCCTGCACCTCCGCGTGCCGCGCACGCCTCGCCGTCGAACCCTCGTACAACTCCTCGGTGTCCCGANCCGCCGCCGCTTTGGTCTTGTGAGGTTGGCTGGCCCACGCGTCGGCATGAACGTCCGTGACCCGCCAGCGGCCACGCCATTTCGTCAGCTCATACCGACCGTCCGCCGTCCGATTCCCGTTCCATCCCGGGTCGCCGGCACCGTTGCTCGGGGCGTCGTGGAGACGCATCGCGTGATGGGCCCACGCGCCGGCCTTCGACCGCAGGTGCATGCCCTTCTTGCCGTGCCGGCGACGGCCGATCCACGCGCCGAGCGCCTCCGGGTCGTGGACGTTGGGATCGGCGCGGAGCTTCGCCATCAGCGCGGCACCGCGAGGGGCGGGCTTCTTCACAGCAGCTCCTACACGGCGCGTTCGATGGTCTCTCCGGGCCGGCGGACCTGCTCCCGGGATGAGTAGCGCAGTAGCTGCGGGTTCGCGGCGAGGAACGCCCGCAGGTCACCCTGCCGGCGGCGCACCTCGTCTCGGGCCCGGCGGAGTGCGGCCGGGTCGGCGCCGGACTCCTGAGCGGCCACGAGGGCACGCTTCGCGGCGCGGATCTTCCGTTCGTGGGCGCGCTGCTTCTGGGTGGCAGCGTAGCCCTCGGGGTCCGGTCGGGCCGGCTCCATCGCCAAGACCACGCCTCGCGACGAAACCGGCAGAATGCCGTGCCTGCAATTCGGATGCAGAAACCCGCGCGCAATAGCATTTTCAAGCGACGTGAATATTTGCACGCCGCGCGGCGGTTTCCCGGCCGTGATAGACAGCGTTTTCCCTTCGAAAGGGCGGCATTTTTCGCATTCGTAGGGGATGTTCGGCACGGCGACGCAGGTGATGCCCTGCGCCCGGTAGGTGTCGAGAGCGCCGGCGATGGTCGCGCGGGCGAACGCGGCGCGCATCGCCATCTCCGCGTAGGACTCGATGCGCCAGCGTCGTCCGGCCTTGTCCGTGAACCCGCTGACACCCTCCTCCGCGAACCGGGCGAGGGCCCGCTGCGATGCCTCCAGCCGGGTCGCCTGCCCGGCCAGCGCCGGGGCGTACACCTCGGCGACGATCCGCCGGTAGACGTCGTCAACGCCGCGCAGGACCTGCGGGTGGAACTCGCGGATCAGCCGTTCGGCGAGCTCATCCCGCGAGGCCGGGCCGGGCAGCCGGGAACGTAGCGGCGGGCGGATCGGCAGCACGCGGCCACGGCCACCGGGGGACTCGCGGCGTGGCCGCTGGTCCTCGTCGAGGCGGCGCATCCGCGCGAGCCCGCGGGCCGCCTCGTCGGCGCCGATCTGGTATGCCTCTTCGATGAGGCGGGGCATCTCGCTGTGGAGGCGGCGGGCCAGCGCGTCGAGGAGCTTCCGCGTGGCCCGGCGGAGCGCGCCACGACGGGCGAGGGCGCCACCGAGGCTCCCTTGGCCGCGTCCGACTGCGCGGGCGATCTGGGCGATCAGACCGAGCTCAAGATCCTCGTATGCCTTGCGGATGCGGTCGCCGAGGTGGGAGGCGTCGTCCGGGGTGGGGGCCAACCTGACCCCCTGGTGGTTCTATTTTCCGCGGGACTTCAACCAGCGGTCCTCTTTGTCATAGCCGGCGTCGCCCTTCTTCAGGATAACGGGGGCGTCGCCGATCATGTCGGTGCCGTTGCCGACCGAGCGCATGACCCGGATCGAACCGTCGGGGAGCCGTGTGGGAAGCATGCCGCGAATCCTAGACCAAGGTGTCGAAGAACTCACCGAGTGTGCGACCGAGGCGTTCGGATTCCCCGCGGTATTTCGGGTCGTTGACGGGGGCACCCAACCCGTCGGCGATCTTCCGTGTCCGGTCCGGATCGTGCCGGTAGGCGTTCCACAGGGCGTAGCCCTCGGCGAACGACTCCCGCTGCCCCTCGCCGCCCGGCTGGGCGAAGTAGTCGTGCAACAGGTTGTGGTGGCGTGCGCGGGCGACCGTGTACCAGACCGGCAGCTTCCGGTTCTGGCTTGGGAACCGCAGCGCATGGTCGAGGGCGTGGCCGGCTTCATGCTGCGCGGCCGACGGCGAGCCAGTCTCATCGGTGCCGACGGCCATGACCCGCGGGGTGGTGATGTACAGGCCTACGGCGCGACGGCCGAGCGGTGTGCCCCACACTTTGTCGATCAGGTCCTGCCGGTTGTGGGCGCGGTAGACGTCCATGGCCCGGCCTTTGCCGATGAGGATCCCGCCGCCGTCCACGCCGCGGAAGTGTTCGGCGAGCCGGCGCTTGTGGTCCTCGGGCATCACGTCGAGGTCGATCAGTGCCTGCCGGACCGCCGGATGCTCGCGGCCCGCGACGCGCAGCCGGTCACCGTAGACGCCGCGGAGACGCTGCTCGGCCTGCTCCCAGTCGGCTGGGGTGCGGCCGGCGCGGTGCCGGCCTTCCTTACGCCGTCCGAACCCGATTGCCGAGGCGTCGCCGTGGTCGGTGGTGGCGAACCGGCCGAGACGGTCCCGCTTGTACGTGCGGCGGGCGAGGTGGGCGAGCTTCGGGCGGGCCACCACACCCCCCGAAGATCACATCACTGGTAGCGCCGCGGACAGCCGCCGGGCGGCGATCTCGCAGTGCCGCTCGTCCGCCTCTATGCCAATCGCGCGTCGTCCGAACGTGCGGGCGGTCGCTAGGGTGGATCCGGAACCCGCGAACAGGTCGAGCACGAGGCCGCCAGATGGGCAGGAATAGCCGATCAGTGGCTTGAGGATCCCGGCTGGCTTCTCGGTGGGGNGCAACGCCCGTCCTCGGAGGCCTGGGACGGGGATCACCGAACGCATCAGCCGGGTATCGCCGTAGGAGTAGACGTTGGCGCCGATCGCTCCCGTGTGGGCCGGTGGCAGCTTGCGGTGGATGAGCCGCCCCCTCTCCCTCCGCTCTCCGGGTTCCCGCTGGGGATCCTTGTAGATGTCGCGCCAGGGGCCGCGGTACCAGTGGACGGCATACTCATGAACCCGCCGGAACCGGTCGGCGGCGAAATTCGTCCCGGTGCGTTTCTGCCACACGACATCCTGGGAAAGTTTCCAGGCTGCAAGGTCGTCCCGGCGGGCGAGGAACATGCGCAACGATCCGAACACCCACATCGACGAAGCCGCGCGGGCGGCGAGATCAGGCCAGCCGGAGGGCCAGCGGTCCCATGCCAGCGAGGTCTCCCCGTAGGGCGGGTCGGTGACGATGCAGTCTGCGGAGAGCTGGTCGGCGTGCTCGGCGAGGAGCTCGAGAGCGTTGGCGTGGTACAGGGTGACCGTGCCGTCCGACCAGTACGGGACCGGGAGGGACATCGAGTCGGCTCCTACTGGACGCTGTCGTTGCCGTCGTCCTGCCTGGGGTCGCTCTGGTCGCCGCTGCCGTCGTCCATCGGGCCCTGCCCAAACGGGGCGCCACCGAGGGGCTGTTCGGCGCCCAGCGACATCGGGTCCGGTGGGGCGTCGGTCTTGCCGTCCTCGTCCATGCGGGCGAGTTCGTCCTGCACCTGGTCCTCATCCCAGTCGGGGTGCAACATTTTGACCAGCGTGTATTTGGATGCCGCGCTCGCAGCGAAGATCGCCTGTGCGGTCTGGGCGAGGGTGAGCATGTCCGCGTCGGCGAGCGCGGGCCAGGTCAGTTCCGGTGGCCCGTCGGGGATGACCGGGGCAGCGGGGGCGTTGGGGTCGACGATCGCGTTCGGGTCCTGATCGTCCGCCATCGGATCGGCGGTGGGCTGCTGCTGGGCGCGGGCGAGCGCGCCGAGCGTCGGACCCTGTCGGCCCGGCTTCCCGGCCTGCGGGGCCTGTCCGGGCTTGGCCGGGGGCTGCCCAGGCGCGCCGACGGGCGGAGCGCCCTGCCCGCCGTCCTGCTGCTGCCCGGGCGCCGGATTCTTCCCGAACGGCGGCTTGCCCTTGCCGAACGGACGGCGCTTCCCCGCCTGCGGCTGGGCGGCGTCGTCCTGTTCGTCCTCGCCGTCCTGGCCCTGCTGCGCGCCGGGCTTGGCCGCGGTCTTCGCGTCGCCCGGGGCCGGCTTCGTGCCCGGCGGGCCCGGTGCGGGTGTGGGCTGCTTGCCGGCGAGGGGCTTCTGCCCGCCGGTGCCCGTGTCCTTCCCGGGTTCGGCGGGAGCGTCTCCGTCCGGCTGCTGGCCGGGTTTCGGCGGGGTGTCCGCGGCCGGTGGCGGGGCTTGGACGCCGGCGAGCTGTGCGTCGAGCAGCAGCCACGTGTAGAAGAGGTCCGACAGGGCATGATCCCAGTAGCGGATCTTCTTCTCGCGGGTCATCACCGAGCGGCGTTCCCGGGCGTTGACTTCGGTCGCGGTCGTGGCCGTGCCTTCAGAGTCCGAGCCGAACGTCTGCGCCGAGTAGCCGGCGCCCCGGACGATCTGGTCCATCAGTGTGCGGGCGGTGCGCTCGTGCTCGTCTACCCGGATCTGGAACTGCGTCGCCGTGATCTGCGGCGGGCCGCCCGGGACGGGCAGCAGGNTGAGGGNGGNGTAGACCTCCCGGTCCCCATCGAACACGGCGCCCTTGCCGCGACCCTGGTTCTCCAGGTACTGCTCGGGCACCTGGATGCGCGCCTTCCCCAGGCGGATGTCGCGCATCCAGGACGTCATCACTTCGTCGAGCTGGTCCATCAGGGCGAGGACGGGCGGGGTGTAGTCGGAGCGGCCGAGCGGGGCGAGTTGCGGGAGACGGCGCCACTGGGGGGCGGGGCGCATGTTCGGGATGTAGCAGGCCGTCAACCGGCCCTCGACGGTGGCGATCTTGTTGCCGTCTTCGAGGGACTCGACGAGCCCTTCGAGGTCGGGCGCTTCGGACAGCGGAATCTGCCGTCCGAGGTTGTCCCGGTCACCCTCGTACAGGCCGTGCAGGATGACGCCGCGTTCGTGGCGCTCAAGGTGGCGGACCACCTTGCCGCGGGACTGCTGCGGGTCAGCAGAGACCAGCTCGCGCCAGAACGTGACCGCCCACAGCCGCCCGTAGCGGAACTCCGGGACGGCGCTGTCGGGGTGGACGACATCAATCCACGGGCCGTCCTGGAGATCCTCGTCCCAGACGAGACGGAGGTAGACCCCGCTGAGCGCGGCGGCGATCTCGGCGGCTTCTAGAAGTGTTGCGTCCAACATGGACGCTTCGCGGAGCTGGTCGAACCTCGTCTGTGCCGGGTCGGGGGGGACGTCGGGGGCGTCGACCGGGTCCGCTTTCGGTGGGGTGGGGGGCAGGCCGGTGAGCGGGTCGGGTTCGGTCGGGTCGATGCCGGCTTCGTCTAGGGCGGTGGCGTGGTCGTCGGCGGCCTGCTGGTCGGCGAGGTCTTGGGCGTCTTGGACGGCGGCGTCACGTTCGGCGCGGCGGGNGTCTTCATCGCCCCAGGTGACGGTGATCGCCCGGGAGAACAGAAGGTCGGCGGAGGCGGCGGCGATCTCGCTCGCCAACGGCACGTGGACCTTGGTGCGCTGCTGCTGAGGCGAAGTGGGCTGGCCCCAGAACCACCGGGCGACCGCGCCGACGACACCGCCGCGGTACTGGGCGGGACGGTCGAAGCTGTGCTCGCTGGAGCGGGCCATCGCGGTGCCGCCGTAGACCGCGGAGAGCTGCTCCGGGTCTCCGAGCCACCAGGCGGCGAGCCGCTCCATCTCCGTGAACGGCGCGGTGAGGTGGGGCGGGGGCCATGGGGTGTTCCCACCGGTCGGCAGCGGCACGCCGGGCCTCCGATGTCACGCTACGTGAAAGTTGTGATCTTCATGCGCGGGGTCGATACCCGAAGTCGGTTACTCAGAGTCATAACCGGCCGGTTCGTAGCGGGCGGTGAACGTCGCATCGTCGAGGACCTCGACCTGGTCGCCGCGGCGCACCAGCCACGACCCGGCCAGCATCCACACCGACCCGGCCGGGCCCCAGAACATCGCCCCACCGTCCGGCTGCACCGTCACCGGATTCCCCGCCAGCTCTTCGAGCTCGGCCCGGTTGCTGCCGGTCCAGTGGACGGCGTCGATCTCGACCGGGCGGGTGTGGTGGGTGGCCATGGCCTCTCCTCGTGCGTGTTCGGCGTCGACTGCGCGCATCGCCACGGTGTACGGCTCACCGGTCTCGGCCATGCGGGCGCGGATCGCCCTCTTCCGGGCACGGTTCTCGGCCATCAGGTCCTCTCAGGTCGAGCAGCCGCAGTGCCCGGCACTGTCGATCGGCCCGCCGCAACAGCCGCAGTGTCCGGCGGCGACCAATACCGGCTCGCGGAACAGTGGGTGGCGTGGTACCGGCTCGGCATCGTCCGGCACCACGCCCACGTTCGGGGNGCGGTCAGCCGCTTCTCTGCTGCTGCTCCAACTGCCGAGCGCGAGCGCGCCAGGGATCCATCCGCCGGGCGTGTGCGCGGCCATCAGTCCAGCCAGACGAACCGGGTTGCCCCGCCATGGCCGTGGATCTGCTCGGCATGCTCCATCCGATCCCAGTGGACGGCGGAGGGCCGGTCGCCGCGCCAGCGGACATCCGCCGACCCGTCCGGCCACACCACCCCGTCGGCGACGATCCCGGTGCCGGACACTCCGGACACGTCGACATCGCGTTCCAGGCGGAAGCGGCGCGGGAACTCGCGGTAGTCGTACGGGTTCCCGTCGAGCAGATCGAGGGATCGCTCGGCCGCATCCAGCAGCGCCTGGCGGTACCCCTCCCGTACTGTCGGGCTGACATCGGCTGAGAGCGCGTACTGGTCGGCCCGGTTCCGGAGGCGGCGCAGCGCCGCGCGGAGACGCAGCGGGTTCACCCCCGCGCCTAACCGGGCCAGCCGGCCGTACTTCTCCTCGGTGCTGTGGCCGTCCCAGTCGTTCTCGCGGGTGTCGAGACCCGGCGGGAACAGGTGCACGTCGTCCGGGCCGATGTGCCAGCAAAGCTGACCGGCCGGGCTGTGCACACAGATGACGGGCCAGCCGGGTGACTCCGGGTCCTCCGCCCAATGGGCCGGGTACACCCGGGTCAGGAAGGCAACCAGCCGGGCCCGCTCACGGTAGGCGACATCAAGCGGAGACGGCGCATCGGGCGGAGACNCCTCGGCGGGGGCGGTCACGCCTGNCCCCGCCGAGACGACATCTGCTGAGCCCACTGGGCCAGCTTCTTCGTGTCGACAGTGCCGCCCTCGGCCAGCCGCGGTGGCCTCACCACGGTCTCCTCGGCCGGATGGAGTGCGAGGAACTCCCAGATGCTGGCTGCCACCCCGTAGAGGGCTGCGGGGTCGAGCGCGACCTTCGCCCGGCCTTCGATCGCCTCGGCGAGTTCGACTAGCCGGGCCCGGGGGCCGACCGGAGTCGGTTCGGTCGCGGGCGGCGGGTCTGCGGGCATCGGCGGCCAGAACGCGGACATCCCCTGCACCGGCACGTCAGACTCATGCTCACGCGCCCGCGCGGACTCCTCGTCCTCGTGCAGACAGGCCGATGTCTTCCACGGGGTGGCCAGCTCATCCAGGAGGATCCGGTAATTAACCGTCCACGCCCCCTTCGCGAAGGCGGACGGACCCCACACGCGGGTGATGACGGCGGGTGCGACGTCAGCCCCGTTGTTCTCGGCGGGGNCGACGAGCACGTGGACGATGCGTCCGATGGGCGGCACGGGCACAGATCAGATCCCTTCAGGGTGTTCGGACATCAGCCGGGNCAGTCGGGCCAGCTCTGCGCGGCGGCGGCCGACCAGCCGGGCCACGTCGACCCGTTCGCGGGCGAGAAGATGGTCAAGGGTGCGTGCCCGGACGTTTGCGGCTGCACGGGCCTTCTGCCTGGCCTGGCGGTCTCGTGCCTTTCGCGCGGCGGCTTTCCGTGCGCGGGCAGCCGCGTGGGCTTCCTGCTCCTGCTGGTGGCGTTGCTGGGCGGCATGCTCGGTCGGGCCGGTCATCCGAACTTGATCAACGGCTGGGTGTGTGCGCGCAGGGCCTTCAACGCCCTCGCCTGCTTCCGCGTCCGGTTGTCTGCGTCCCAGCCCGAGAGGCCCGGAGACTGCGTGAGCCCGATCCGCCACCGGACCGTTCCCACCTCCTTGCCGGAGCCGAAATTCGAGACACCTGTCTGCGTGAAAGTGCGTACGAGGAGCGACCCGAGGGGCGACTTGCCGAGATAGTCGTTGACCTGCCAGTCATCGATACCGAGAAGCTTGCCAATCTCGGCGTCGGTGAGAGGCTTGTCGGTGAGCATCTGCGCGACCGCCAGGCTTTTCGCGTCGAACTTCTCACCGCCGACCGTCACCGACCCGTCGGGGTGGACGGTGACCGCTTCGGCCATGGCGTGGTCGAACGGGTAGTCGCCGCTGCCCTTCTCGATGAGACGCCCCACGGCCTCGTGATGCTCGGTCACCTGGGCTGCGTACCGAGCGCGGCGTGCAAGTTCCGCGTTCGCGACGGCCAGCGGCTTACGCTTCTTGAACTCGGCTTGATACGCCTCGTAGCCGATGGACTTGTCGACGTCCGCCATGATCGTGGATGGGTTGATACCGAGTAGGGCGAGCTCGTTCACGTGCGCCGAACCTCGGAGGTCGAGCGACGGCGGCGGGAGCTTCGGCGCGACGGGGGTGACCTTGGACTGTGCGGGGGTGGTCTTGGCTGGCGGGGACGCCGGAACCTTCGCCGCGGTCGACGGCTTCTTCGCACCCACGGCCGGCGCCTTCCCAGCCGTTGCCTTGACCGACTTCTTCGCGGGGGCCTTCGGCGCGGCTTTGAGGTCCGCGAGTTTCTGCCCTCCCGACAGGCCCTTCTTGGCCTTCGCGTGCACCCCGCACACCGGTTCGCCGACCCTGGCGTTGTTCTTGCACCGCGTGCCCTTGAGAGTCGTGGCTGAGCATTTCGGCTTTGGAACGGCGGGCATGCTCACCTCGCGGNTCTGGTCAGGCAGCCTGCTGGAGGGGNTCGCGGAGCGGCCCATACCACAGCGGCTCAGTTGTTTTNACGAGGTAGCGGGCGGCGTCCATGTCGTGGTCGTCCAACTTGATCGGCTTGTCTTCGCCCTTGGCGGCGGCGTCCTCATCCCAGGCGTAGCCGGGGANTTCTTCGAGGAAGCCCTTGCAGGAGCGGTGGACGCGGATACGGTCTTTCGCCAGCAGTGAGGCGAACATGCGGATGCCGTCGAGGACGTTGTTGTCCGCGTTCATCACGTTCGAGGTGCCGTCGCGGTACAGCTGCGTCACGAACGACGCGGCCGACGGGTCGACGCAGATGTACTCCGGGTGGACCCCGCGCAGCTCGGTGCCTGGGATGGGGACCATGGCGTGGAAGTCGTTCAGTGCGCGGGAGTACTCGGCGTCCGTCAGCTGCCGGCGGGACAGCTTCGAGTCGTACCGGTACTCAGCGAAGATGTGCAGCCGACGGTCTACCCCGATGCCGCCAACGAGACCGACGAAAGGCGCAACAGTGCCGTAGTCGACGCCCGTACCGATGACCCGTGTCAGCGTTGGTATGATGTCCTCGACATGCCTGTCTTCATCCCAGGAATCGTAGATTACGCCTTCCGCCAATACCCAGACCCCTTGAATGAACCGCTTATACCAGAGGCCCGTATATTCCCTTTTCAGGTCCTCGACATATTGCGGGTCAAGTGACGGATTGTCTTCTAGGGTGAAGTGCCAGGTCGCCAGGTTCAAATCGCCCTGACGGAGAAGGTACTTCTTCCTCAGCCAGTGGGCGGGACCGTCAGGATTGGTGGTTCCAAAGATCTTCGCCCCTCGAACCGAGCAGCGGGCGAGCGCCTGCGTGAAGAAGTCCTCGCCTACTAGGGTCAGCTCGTCGGCGTACATTCCCGCCACGGTGGCGCCGCGGAGCTTACCTTCGCTGCGCTTATCGTTCGCCGTAACGATCTCGATCCGGCGGCCGAGGATTTTTGCCGTGGGCGCCCCGCGCGTATAGGAGATGTGACGAGAGATCTCCCCGAAGATGCTCGGGTCCATCAGTGGCTCGAAAACATTCCTGAAAACCGTGTCGAGCGTCTTGCCTGTGATAATAAGAAGCCCGGTGGGCGGCGGGTCCGCAACGAAAAGGAGCCAGCGAAGAAGGCTCGCTATTGTCTTTCCGCTGCGGACGCTACCCTGCCATATATTTAGGCGGCTATTAGCCTCCGATATTGACCGGATCTGCTTCGGGGAGAGAGGGAGTGCGCCGAGGTTCACCGCACCCCTTCATCAAGGCGAAGTACGTTCCGCAGCGCGCGTGCTTGGCCATGTTGCACGGAGGGCAGGCGCGCACGAGGTTCCACCAATGCTCAGTTCCACCCCGAGCGAGCGGAATGAAATGATCGATATGTGTTTCATCGATCGAACCGCAGTAGAAGCATGGGTCGTTCATCGTGGCGATCCGGTAGCCAACCGAGGCCTGCCGGTCTTCGGCGGTCATCGCGATGCGCAAGCGAACCTTCCGCCTGGCGCGGGCGGAACGGTGTGCTTCTCGCTGCTCGGGCGTGAGCCTTGCGTACCGCTCTCGCTGGAGCACGATGATTCGAGCACGGTTCCGGCGGTGGTATTCGGCGCTCGCCTGTCTGCGGCGAATGATCTCCTCGGGGGAGGCCGACGCATACTTCTCTCGCTCCCGGGCGTTGATTCGATCTCCGGCAGCCGCGGTGTACTCGCGCATGTAGTGGTTGTGGCACAGACCCCGGCTGATCGCCGGGCTACCGCAGCCGTTTTCGCTGCACACCTTTCCCGTACCGTCGGACCGGCGCCATGCCGCGTAGTGCGTCTCGCAGAGGCTGCGAGCTCCAGCGGGCTTCGGGCAGCCAGCCTCCGAGCACTCGGGGATCGCGGGGGGCGGGAATCCTTCGATCTTCCCTTTCCGCCACTGCTGGTAGTGCCTCTCGCACCAGCCGAGCTTGCGACGCGAGCGCCGATCTTCACAGTCGGGCAATTTGCACGGCTGTACGGACTTTTCGGGAAGCTCAGCAGAACCGTGCTTCTTCCACCGCTGGTAGTGCTTGGAGCACATTCCGCGGCGGGTTTGCTCGACTGCCGGACAGTCAGGGACCGAGCACTCCATGCTCTGCGAGCGAGACAGAGTCTCCACTGAGCCGCGAAGCATNANCCGCTGGTAATNTTTCGAGCACATGCCACGAACAATTCGACCGCCTGTACCACAGCCGTCGACGGAACAAATAGACTCGCCCACGCGGGGCACCTCCGAGAAAGGTGTCGCGAAGTCCCGGGGGCGAGGACGGGAATCCTCAACCCCCGGGGCGCCTCATCTGGCGCCAGGTATGCCCCGATTCTACTCGAACAGATGTGCCCATCAGCCGGTCGTGTCCGTCGGTGGGAGCTNCCCCGCCGCGACGTCGAGTGCGCGGGCGAGGTCGCCGAGCATCGACCGGGCCGCATGCTCCCCGGTGTCCTTGTCGGCATCCACGAGAACCTTCGTCTTGTCGATGCACACGCCGATGGCTTGGTAGGCGCTCCTGGCATCACCGAGGGGTGGCAAGGGCAGTTCGACGATCTCGGCGCCTTCTCCACCGCCGACGACGACCTTGTACTTCGACCAGGCGCGCTCACGGAACCGCTGGGCGTNTTCCATCAGGTCCGCGGCGAGCTGGGCCCGTGCCGCAGCGAGGTCGACCTGGCGGGCGGTGGTCGCTGCGGCGGTCTGCTCGCGGGCGAAGGAGAGCTCGAGCTTTTTCGCTGCGGCGGAGATGGCTGCGGCGGACCGGTTCATCTTCCGGGCGATCTCGTTGCAGCCCATGCCCTTGCCGTGCAGCGTCCGCAGCCGGCGGAGCTCCGCGTCCGACAGCGGGCCCCGCGGCCGCGGGGTGGACGGCTCTCCTGAGCGGGCCATGGTGACCTCGCTCGGGGTGTGGTGCGGGCGCCGCGGTCAGGCTCCCGGCCAGCCGCGGTGAAGGATAGGCGAGTTGCTACTTCGTGTTGGAGTCCGGGTTCTTCTTCCGGGGCGGGATCGGGTCGCCGGGCTTCCAAGGCTTCCCGTCGGGGCCGCGCACGATGCTGTCGCCGGGGCCGCCGACGAACCGTTCCATCCTGTCGTCCTGGGACTGCGATGAGGTCTCTGCCATGGTCCTACATCCTAGCTGCTTGGGGTGTTGATGACACGAGCCGTCGCATAGCGGATAGAACGGCCGCTGGCATCCGTTCGGGTCTCGTCAGAGGTGAACTCGATGATGCTGTTTCGAGGAAGAAGAATCTCTTTTTGGCCGGGGTACTGAGTACCGATCGTCTCGACGGGGAGGATCTTCGAGCCGGCGGGGATCTCGATCTCGACGATCATCCGCTTGGCTGTCGGTGGCCCGAAACTGGCGAACTCTTCAGCGATGTCACTGTTCGTGCTGGTAGAGCGGTAGCCGATGTCCTCGTCTTCGAATCCGGTGGCATCAGGAGGTAGGAATCGGTCGACATGACGGAGCCCACGGACGACGAGGATTGGTCTTCCGGTCGGGGGGACCGCGTCGAACGCCGCGTCGAGGTCGCGGACAGTCTTGGCGATGTCGGGATTATCGGAGAGGGTGCCGGCGCGGAGCGTAGGGTTGATCGGCGAGCGTGGGCCGCTGTATGCCCAGACCGCACGCCGAGAGGCTTCCGGGATGGCATCGACGTCGATCAAGTTGGCGAGGTAGCGGTCAGCATCCTCGCCTCGGAGCGGCCCGGACTTTGGCACCTTCCGCAGGGATGGACGGCCGACGTTCCGTCGCGCCAGGTGCGCAAGCTTCTTGCGGGTCCTCTCGTGGACCGCGCAGATAGGTAACCCTGGAGCGGCATGGTTCTTANATCGGGTTCCCGCGAGAGTGAGCGCGCCGCATTGCCGAGGAGGGCGCATTGACGGCACTCCTCGGTGTAGACCACGCGGTCAGGCTCCCGGCCTGGGCGGTGTGGGGCGGAGGCGGTCAGTTATCTGCGCCGGTGACCACGGTGGCGTCGACGAAGCTGACGCCTTGGTCGTTGCGAACGATCCGGTCGATCCTGAGGGAGGAGCCTCGGGGTAGGAGGACTTCGTGTTCGGTGCCGTACTTGGGGGGCAGGTTCGGCGGGGACGGCGGGNGGATGCTGAGTGCCCGCGCTCCCGGCGGNATGGNGATGTTGAAGAAGGCGGCTTTACTGATGTTGCCGCGTTTCGTCGTGTAGTAGTATGCCTGGTTCCGGTCGACCGAGGTTGACATAAATCCTTGGTCGTGGATTGTTTCGCCAACCGTAAGGTCACCGAGGACCTCACGATAGTAGCGGACCCCTCGATGTACGACAATCGGCTTGTCGAGTGGTGGGGTTGCCTGAAACGCCGAGTCGAGGCCGGCTACCGCCTGTTTCGCCGCGGGAGACGCGTACGAGCCCTTCCGTAGGCTTCCGTTGATNTCCCGGTAGACAGGGGTCGTGTAGGTCCGGGTCGCCTGCTTGTGCTGTGGGCTGTAGGACGCTTTCTGTGAGTGGCCTGTCATGTAGTCGATCACACTGTTCATGCCGTAGATGGCGCCAGGTACGAGCAGGGGCGGCGGGGCGCCTGCCGGGGCGGGCTTGGGTGCGTTCTGGCTGGCCGCCACACCGCCCCGGCAGCGGCCCTGCCGGGGCGGTGGCTTTCTTCCCAGCGAGGGGCGCCAGCTTCGGCGGGGTTTTGGTCGCGAGCGCGCCAGCGATCTGGTGGCCCTTCGGGGTGAGAGTCGCCGTTCCCGCAGCGTCGATGACGATCAGGCCGTCTGTGGCCGCGGCCGATCTGGTCCTGGTCTGCGCCCGCGCGTCCGGGTNTGCCGCGAGCCGTTTCAGGTAGGCGCCGACGGTTTTCTTCGCTCCCGAGCGGTAGGGGGCGATATCGAAAGCAGCTGGGGATCCTACGGCGGCGGGCGGGCTCGGTGCCTGTATCGGCTGGGCGACCATGGGGGCGGCCTTGGCCTTCTTCGACTTCTCCGCGAGCGTGGCCAGTTTCGGAGCCGAGACGGCCTTCGACGTCGCGCCGCCGTGGTAGTTCTTGTGGACCCCGCAGTACGGGGAGCCGGGGCGGGCCTTGTTCTTACAGGGCAGGCCCTTGAGGGTGATGGCCGCGCACTTCTGCCCGAGGGCGGCCATGGGTCACCTCAGGGCAGAAGTGCGCGAATCCCGCGGGTGGCGGGGCGGTCGAAGTGGTGGCGGCGGCTACGTGCCCTTGTTGGCCTGGCCGAGGTCCGGGGGCGGTGCGGGCGTGCCGGGGGGGAGGACGTCTACATCACCCGGCTCCCAGCCGAACCGCTCCTCCCACTCGTCGACCTCGGCCTGTGTGGGATGGTCGGGTTCGGCCTGTGTGGGATGGCTACGCCGCCGCAGCGAGTTGAGTGTCGGGCGTTTAGGCATTGGTGGCTTCTCCTAGGTCGACGGTCGCCTCGACATGCCGGACCCCGTTCGCATCGTAGGAGATCCTCGTGATGCGCAGTGTCGAGCCTCGGGGTAGGAGGACCTCCCGCTCCCATGATGCGCTTGTCGGCAGGTTCGGCGGCGACGGGGGCATGATGCTCACCGCCCGCGCGCCGGCCGGGATCGTCACGTTGACGATCGTCGCGTCATCGTGGCCGTGCTTCGTCGCGAAATGTGAGGCTATGTTGGGGTTCGCCGTGGTGCTCATGAAGCCCTTGTCGACGATCGCCATGCCCACCTGCGGCTCACCGAAGATCTGCGTGAAGTTGCGGATTCCCCGGTGGGCGATGATCGGCTTGTCGAGTGGTGGGATGTTCTGGAGTGCGGCGTCGAGACCGTCGACCATCTGCTGCTGCGAACTGCTCAGCGGCCCGCCCTTACGCAACGCGGCGTTCGTCGCCTTGTAGACGGGGGTGGTGTATTGCAGGGTCGCCGTCTTCGACGCCGGGCTGAAACTGGCCTTGCCCATGTGGGAAGCCATGTGCTTCTCCACGGCCTGCTGGCCGTACACGGCGTCCGGTGGGATCGTCGTCGGCGGAATGCCCGGGGCGCCATAGATTTGCTCGACGAAGTGGCCGTTGTTCTTGCTTCCCGGCTTGTCCGGGAAGAACTGGTGGGTCTTCTTCCCGCCCGCGAGCTGGGCTAGTTTCGACGGCCCTGCCGTTCCCGGTCCGCCCGTGATCCCACCACCGGCTCCGGGATGTCCTCCTCCGACGCTACTGGCTGCAGGTCCCCCGGACCCCAGATGAACCGGTCCGCCCACTCCTCCGACGGCCGCTGACCCTGCTGGTGTGGCTGCTCCACTGGTATTCCCCTTGACGACAAGGTCGGCCTCGATACGACGTCGACCCGAGGAATCAACTGTAACACTTTTGATCCGGAGTGTCGAATTGCGGGGAAGGAGAAGCTCGGATTCGCTGGAGAACTGGGATTTCAGGTTCGGTGGGGACGGCGGCATGATGCCGATAGCGCGGACGCCTGGCGGAATGTTCAGGGTGACAATAGCCCCGCCGGATCCAGAGTAGTCTTCCGGGGTTGTCTGGTTGATGGACGTTGACATGAAACCTTTGTCGGTCCACAGATCCCCGGGTTTCAGATCCGTCCCGAATGTTCCGGTGAAGTCGTGGATGCCTCGGCGGACAACCAGCGGCCGGTCGACAGGTGGGGCCGCGGCGAACGCGGCATCAAGATCGTCTATCTTCTGCGCGTCCGGCATGGACGCCGGATTCCTGCCGTCGCGGAGTTCCTTGTTCAGGCTGGTCGCGGATAGACCAGAATACCAGTACGCCGCCTGTTTCTGCGAATCATTCCAGGTCGCCTTCTTCGACAGGCCGCTGATGTAGCTTTTCAGCTCGCCGAACGTGGTCAGCGGCTCTTTTCCGGTGGCTTTCTTGCCGGCGAGGGGCGCGAGCTTCGTCTTGGGCTGCGCGAGTGCGGCCGCGATGTACTTGCCCTTGGGGGTCAGGTGGTGTTTGCCGTCGGCGCCGAGGTAGATGAGATCGTCCGCGGCCGCCTTTTCCTTGGTGGCGTTGGTCGCTTTGGCGTCCGGGTTTGCCGCGAGCCGTTTCAGGTAGGCGCCGACGGTTTTCTTCGCTCCCGAGCGGTAGGGGGCGATATCGGCTTCGGACAGGCCGTCTGATGCCGGGCTGCCAGTGGTGGCCGGATTGGATGCTGCCGCAGGCTTCGCCTTGCCGGCAAGCTGGGCGAGCTTCGGGCCGTGTTTCGCCAGAGACGGGCCGCCCTTGGCGGGATGGTAGTTCTTGTGGACCCCGCAGTACGGGGAGCCGGGGCGGGCCTTGTTCTTGCAGGGCAGGCCCTTGAGGGTGATGGCCGCGCACTTCGGCCCGAGGGCGGCCATGGGTCACCTCAGGGGCATGAAAGCTGTTGTCGAATCGGCGTCTGATGGTGGCCGTGTAGAGCTCAAGGAGTGGGCCNCTGCGAACGGCATCGGGTTGGCTAGGCGACTTCGTCGCTGGCCCAGTCGGCCCGGGGGATCCGTGAGACGAGGATGTGGAGGTCTTCCCAGCGCCAGAGTGCGGCACGGCGGCCTTTGCCGGGGACGGCCGGGGGGATGCCTTCGCGTTGCAGGAGCCGGCGGGCGGCGAGGCAGTGATGGTCCGCGGGGAGGCCCGTCCAGTGGGTGATGTCCCGCAACGTAAGAAGCCCCGGGGGCCTCATCGGGCCTCCTCGGGGCATAGCGCTGCCAGCGACAGAAAGTTATCAGATCAACTTCTTGTGCGGCAAGCGGNGCAGGTTCAGGGCCCTGGTGCCGGCTGTCAGTCTTGGCGGTCGATCCTCCGCTGGATCAGGTCGACCCCGCGAGGTGTGACGAACAGGGTGTAGTGGGTGCAGTCTCCCCACGTGTGCTTGACGGGGTGTTCGACGGCGCCGAAGTGGTCGCGGTTCTTCGCGTAGAAGTCCCAGCGGGCGGCGCCGCACGGCTCCTTCCGCCGGAAGACAAGCCCTTGGTCAACCAGGAAGCCGCGGAGTGCCTGCTCCTTCCAGCCGAGCAGCTTCGCGACCTCGCGGACCAGCCGGCCGCCATCCGGGACTGCGAGGTAGGTGTCGTGAGCCCGGGCCTTCGGCTCCAGTTCCAGCACCTGCCGCTCGGCGACGGCGGCGCGGGACTCGGCGGCGAGCCGGGCCTCTTCGGCTTCGATCGCCGCGCGCAGCGCCTCCAGCTTCGTCATCTCCCGGGGCGCGCCGTAGCTGCCGTGCTTGCGGATCTGCGGGATGACCTCGTGGGTGATCCATCGCTTGAACGCCTTCGCCTGCGGCTTCCGCGACCGCAAGATCAGCGAGTAGAGGCCCGGCTCGCTCACGGTGGTCATCTTCTGCGGTCGGCCCATGGCGTCATTAGTAGTGACGCCATCCCTCGTGACCTCGTCGTCGTCGAGGTAGCTGACGGCCTGCCGCGGGTTGCCGATCTCCAATACCCGGCACACATCGGCCGCGACCCACCACGGCTCGCCGTCGATGGTGACGACGCGGACCGGGGCTCCCTGGAAGCGGAACGGGACGATCTCGTTCACGCCGCCTCGCTTGCGACCGCGCGCCGGGCCCGGTAGGCGCCGATCGCCTCATGGATGTGCCCGTGGCCGGGCTGGTTGAAAAAGGCGAGGACGCCGTCGAGGTCCTCGGGTGCGTAGAAGGCGAGCAGCACATCCATGCTTCCGCCGATCTGCCCGGTGCTCACCATGTCGCGTGGGAGCTGCTGAAGGGCGTCGATGATCTCGCCGACGGTCGCGCCCGCCCCGATGCCAAGATCGTGGATGCCGTAGGTCATGCCCTCCAAGTCGACGTGGCCGACGTGGGTAGCCGGGCCCGGCTCCTCATCGAGGTAGGTGTCCGACGGGTACGGCAGAATGTCGGTCAAGGCTTGTTCTCCTGTTGTGGTCAGGGGTTCAGGTCTAGGCCCCGGCCGGTGCTGGAATCACCGGTTCGGGGCCGCTTCGTTGGTCCTGAGCTAGTCGCACACTCTTGGTGTCCGACTAGCGCGTGCCCCCAGTATTCACACGCTCTAGGCGTGCGTCAACTACGATGTGCGCTGTGAACCTCATGGGCGCGGCAGAGATCGCGAAACGGCTCGGCGTCAGCCGACAACGGGTCTTCCAGATCACCAACGGGAAGGGCTTCCCTGATCCGGTGACCAAGCTCGCCATGGGCAACGTATGGCGCGGCGAAGACGTCGAGGACTGGATCAGACAGCACCGGCCAGATCTCGCCGAGAAGGCCCAGAGCGGCGAGTAAGACCACCCCCGCGCATGAAGCGGGCCCGCCCGGTGTTGGTCGCACCGGAACGGGCCCTTGATCGACAACCCTTACCTTGGAAGGGCCATCAATCCGTGTCCTATCATGCCCGCGGCAGCCTGCCCGAAGGCGGCCAGACCCCCGACGACTCGACTGCACTCGCCTGTTGGGGCGCCTTGTGAGCTGGGGATGGGTCGCTGCCGCCTTCGACCTGCTTCCCGGGGAACTGCCCCCCGCTGAGCGGACGGTCGTGCTCATCCTCGCTGAGGATGCCNGCCGCGGTTCGCGGCGCTCTTCACCCGGCCTGCCCAAGCTCCTCGCCCGCTCGGGACTCAAGAGCCGCTCTCAGCTTGCCGCGGTCCTCGGCAAGCTCGCCGATCGTGGGCTGATCCGCCAGATCGAGCGCGCCAGACGGGGCCACGTCGCTGTCTATGAGCTGCTGTTCGACGAGGCGCGGTTCGAGGAGACGGCCGAAATGGGTCCGGCTGGCCGGACGCAGGCAAGCCCAGACAGTCCCACAGGCGAGGTAATTGCGTCCGGTGGGGCGGACGCAGACCGCGAGGATCACGACGGACTTGGGTCCGGTGGACCGGACGCAGACACGGAAGTTACCGGCGAGTTGCGTCCGGTCGGCCGCCGAATTGCGTCCGGTGGACCGGACCCCTCCCTTGCAAGCTCCCTGGAACTACAAGCAGCAGCAGAGCCCACCGACGACGAACCCGATCCGCCCACGCTCGACGCTGAGGAGCCGACCGACGCCGTCGAGGCGGACCCGTACGCCGACCTCGCCGGCCGCTTGGTCGTTGGCGAGCGGCTCCCCGCCTCCTGGCGCCCGGACATCGCCGCCGCCCTCGCCCGCGGCTGCGCCCCCGCGCAGATCGTCGATGCCTACCGGGCGCCCCTGNCCGGACCGGTCCGCAGCCCGGCCGCAGTGCGCCGACGCCGCATCCGTGACCTCGAACCCGCCCCGGCCGCCGCCAGCTCGGCCGTGACGCCGACGCCACCGAACCTGCGGAACATGTGCCGGCTTCACACACAGCCCGCGCCCTGCCCGGTGTGCGCCGACCACGCGGCCGACGCCAGCGGGCGGTCCGGGCCCGTTCTGGGCGCGCCACGGGCCGCAACGGGCGCTGCGCTGGCCTGCACCCGGTCACCGGCCACCGCGGACGCCATTGCCGCGCTCCGTGTGCGGCTTCCTCGGGGCCGCCGATGACGATCCCGGTCTGTGAATCAGACTGCGGCGGCCCGGCGCGTCCAATCCTCGCGGCTGATCGCGTACACGCCCTTCTCCGCGCCGTGGAGATGCTCGGTTCGCGCGAGGTGCATGCCGAGCCGTTCGGCGAGGCGGACCGACGCGGCGTTCTCGGCGCGGACGACGGACACGACCTCGGGCAGGTCGGGATGGGTGTCGAACGCCCAGGTGATCGCAGCGCTCGCCGCCTCGGTTCCATAGCCTCGCCCCCACCAGGGCCGGCCGATGAACCAGACCGTTTCGATGCCGGGCCAGCCCGGTTCGGACCACAGGCCCGCGCGGCCGACGAGCGTCCCGGTCGCGCGTTCGACGACGGACCACGGGCCGACACCCTCCAGCTCCCAGCAGCCGATGTTGGCGGCGAGGTTGTGCCACATGCCGTGCCGGTCGGTCGGGCCGCCGATGTACCGGGCGAACTCCGGATCGGCCCAGATCCCGGCGTAGGCGTCGAGATCGGCGCGGGCGATGGGCCGCAGGGTCAGCCGCTCGGTGGTGAGGGTGGGGATGGTGGTCACGACGCGCCGGTTCCCGCCGGCAGGGCCCGGTATGCCTCGACGTACGCGGCGACTTCGGGGAGCTGCCGGTGGTCAGCGCTGAACGCGCGTCCGAGGCTGCGGAGTTTCCCGCTGACGGTGTGGGTGGGAGACGGACTGTCGGCCAGCACGGTGCTCGCGATGCGCGCGGCCTCCTCGGGCTCAGGCCGGGTGCCGCGCAGGTGCGCGAGCGCGAGGGTCAGCGTTGCGTGGTGGGACTCCTCGGCCGAGTAGTCGCCACCGCGGCNCTGGTAGCCGTCCACGGCCNTGGTCGCCCACCGTCGGGCCTCGTCCATGTCGCCAAGCGCGAGCGCGGCGCCGGCGCGGAACATCGCCACGCCGGCCGGGCCTACCGGGGTCGACCCGGGCCGGGGTGCGAACGTGTCCGCGGTCATCTCCATACGGTCGAGCGCCTCCCGGGCCGCAGGGATATCCCCTAGGGCGGCGTGGGTGCGCGCCTCGTATGCGGCGATCCGCGCGGTCATGTACGGATCGGAGATGTGCGCGACGGCCTGGAGGTCCGCGAGCGCCGGGGCGTACCGCCGCCGCCAGTAGGCAATGCTCGACCGCAGCGCGGCCACGGACAGGATGAGGACCGGGTCGCCGACCTCCGCGGCGTAGCGGCCGGCGAGGCCGGCGAAACGGCGAGCGGAGCGCATGTCGTTGGTGTTGAACGCCAGGCGGCCCAGGAAATACGTGAACTGGCCGCCGAGCAGGGTGATCCGTGGCCGCGCCTCGGGGGCGACGGGGCCGCCGAGGATCGTGGTGATCTGCCGCCAGCGGGCGCCGACCTCAGGCAGGAGAGAAGCGTGGGGGGCAGAGCCATAGACACAGGCGATCTCGTCCGCGTCCTCCTCCAGCTCGTCGAGCGTCGCCGCGGTCACCGCCTCGTCCATGCGTGTCTGCGCGGCAGCGGCCAGGGCCGACAGGGCGGTCAGTTCCACGAACTCGCGCCGGTCCGTACTCGTCTCCTCTCCTGGCCCCCGGCTATCCACTGTGGGGCCGAGAGAGAGACGGTGTCCACGATCCAATCTGATCTCGTCGGCGGTGCGTTCCATCACCGCGTCCTGCCAGAGGGCGATCAGCCGGCCGGCGGCATGGAGCTCCCGGTCCAAGCCCTCGATCACGTGCGGTGATGGGAGGAGCTTCGGGCTCCCATGCTGTTCACCTCGGACGGCGGCAGAGATGACCATCCGGCTGACGCCGATCTGGCNGGCCAGCTCGGACCGGTTCGTCCCAGTCTGTTTGATCAGCCGCTCGACTTCAGCAACGAACGTCGCCCGTGCCGGCGCCGCGACAGCCGTCATCGTCTCCCCGTCCTGCGCTGACGCGAGAGAGATGCCTCTCGCGCATGCGAGTTTCTCGCAGTCTGTACCAGATCTGCGCCGGAGGGTGTCATATCCACACCGGCGGATGTGCCAACTGCTGAGTGCGGGCTGGCGCGCCGAGCAGTCCCGTTCGCGGCGGTAACGCTGCGCCCCCGTGGGCAGAAGCCCACCTCACATCCCCATGGAGGAGCCTCGTGACCAACCCCGAGACCGGAACGATCATGATTGTTGACCTGCCGAGCCCGTACACCGCCGGCGAGCGCGCGGCGGTGATCATGGACATGATCCAGGAGCACCCGGAGTTCGACCGGCTGCGGTCGAGCACGCTGAAGTACCCGACGTGCTGGGCGACGTTCACCGGCTACCCGCTGATCGCCGAGTGGGACCTGGACGAAGACGGGCCGCACCTGTTCGTCGAGGGTCTGCGCACCATGGCGATGAAGGCGGCGGTCTACGAGCTCACCGGCGACGAGCGGGCGGCGGAACTGCTGGTCGCCGCGCCGGTGGACGAGATGGTGCACGCGCTGACCGCCCAGTTCACGATCCTCTCCCGGATCCAGGCCGATCTGCGGGTGACGTTCGTCCACTCGACCGACGCGGAGCGGTTCGACTACGACGTCGACGGCTACACCGACCAGATCTACCGGGCTGCCCGCTGGGGGGAGCTGCCCCGGCGCTACTGGCTCGGCAAGGCCGAGACCGCGCGCCGTCTCAACATCCTGTCCGAGCACTACGAGTCGATCGGGGTGCAGGCCGGCGGCCGGTCGCACTACTTCACCTTCGGCCGCTAGACCATCGCGGCGAGGGCGGCCCGCAGCGCGCCGACGACGACGTCCGCGGGGAAGCTGCGGGCCGCCTGCCGCTCCGCATCAGCGAGCACCGCATCCACCCGGCCCGGGCCGGCGTGGCGGACCAGCTCCGTCATCCACCCGGCCAACGCGCCGGCCTCGGCCGGCATCGGCCCCGCTGGGGCGGCCGGGGGCGTCCGCGCGGGCCNCCCCTCNCCCCCGGAGGCGTACCGGCCCGGCCGCACCCCGATCTTGTCCGGGTGGATGCACNCCGGCNCTCCGCTGGCCGTGTCCCGCCGGTAGCCGGCCGTCGAGTCGTACCGGCAGCCGGGCTGCGGCCCGTCCACCACATCGAACCGCCCCGGGTCGTGGAGCTGTCCGGGGCAGACCGCGCACAGCGCGTCCTCATCCCAGGGATGATCCATGACCTCGCTACCGGACCCCACCCGCCTATCATCGCCACCGCTGCGCAGGTCCGTGCTCACCCGGCCCCGGCCGCCGGTCATCGAGCACGCTCTCGGGATCGCCCGCGAATGGTGCGCCGGGCACATCATCGACAGCGCCCCGGCGCTCGGCCATGCCGTCCGCGTCGCGGTCACCCTCGGCCGGCACCTGCCCGACGCGCCGGCCGACCTGGTGGCCGCGGTGCTGCTGCACGACGTGCCCGACTACCGCGGATCGGCCTTGGTCGACAACGCCATCGAGGACCGGTGCGGCACCCGCACCCTGACGATGGTGTGGCTGATGTACGGCGAGCACATGGCGATGGACCTGTACGCCACCGCGCCGACACGGGCGCTGCGGCGCCTCGACCGGCTGCCTGATCTGGTCATGGCCGCCCTCACCGCCGACAAGATCGTCAGTATGGGTTATGTCCTGCGCGGCGCCGAACGCAGCACCGACCCGACCCGCTACTGGGCGGCCCGACACCCGTTCCTACGCCTCGTGCCGTACCTACGTGCCTTCCACAGCGCGACCGCGCAGCGCATACCCGAAACCCTCGGCGCCGAGCTGGACCAGCTCGTCACAGGCGCAGAGAAGGTCGCCGCGGCCCACTGACCGCCTGCCCGCCCGGGAGGCCGTCCACCCCGACGGCGGCGGGCAGGCCCCACAACACAGGGAGAGATCATGTCCCGGCAGGCCACCGCGCCGGCCACCCCGGACGCCCCGACGATCCTGGTCGGCCGCTCGGGTGCCGAGGTCGTCATCCGCTACGACTACGCCGGCACCGGTGGCGACCTGCGGCTGCCGCTGGTGATCTGGGTTGGTCTGGCCAAGGTCACCACCGCCGGCCGTCTCGCCACGCTCGGCGAGGAATGGACGGCGTGGTCGTCATCCGGCGGCCGCTCGCGGCGGGACGGCGGCGAGGTGGTGCACGGCTACGGCTACCTCCACCAGCGGGAGGCCCGGCTCCCCGCGCCGGTGTGGCGGGCACTCTCCNCCGCGATCCACGCCGGCACGCTCGACCAGCTACCCGCGCTCGACGCTCAGGAACTCGCCGTCCGAGCCGTCGAGCAGATCCCGCTCATCACCGCCAGTGCCACCGGCGCCTGAGCCGGCCCATCGTCACCGGGGGGTTCCATGCGCACCATCGACATGATCCCAACCGTCCGGCTCGCGGCCGGGCTGGCCTGGGCGGACAACCGGGCCCGGCCCGGCGGCGGCTGGATCCGCCCGCAGACCCTCGCCGACCGGCTCCAGGCCCCTCGCGAGCAGGTAGCCGCCTGGATGGCCACCCTCACCACTGTGGGCATCATGGCCGAGCAGCGCACCGGCGCAGGGAGGGCCTACCGGTTCGCCCCCCGGCGGGACGTGCCACCGCTGGTGCGCCGTCCGGTGGACGCGGTCCGCCGCCGGGAGCTGTGGGCCGCGCTCACCGCCGCGCAGACCTCCGGGCCGGCGAGCACCGAACGGATCGCCCGCGTCCTGGACGCGGAGACAGGTCGGGTGGACCGGGAGGAGCTGGCACTGCGCCTCGCCACGCTCGCCGCCCGGCGCATTCTCGCCGTGGACGCGGGCTGCNGGCGGTACNCCNCCGCCGGTGCGGCGGCCTCGACCGCCGCACTCGCCCGGCCCCTCGACTCGGCCGACGGCTGGTCGGCGATCGCCGCCACCCGCCCGCCCGTTTTCGGGGCGGTGGACATGGACGACGTTGCCCACCGGCTCGGCCTGAGCATGCCGCGGCTCCGGATCTGGTGCCAGGAGCAGGAGGACGCCGGACTCCTGCGGCAGTTAGTCGGCGGCGGATGGGCGGTCACCGATATGGGCCGTACGCGCATCCCAGCCACACCCGTGGCAGCGGCGGCCTAACAAATACTTACCTTGGAGGTGCACATGCCCCACACCGAGATGCTGTGGCTGGAGATCACCGGACGCTGCCAGCTTGCCTGCTCCCACTGCTACGCCGAGTCCGGGCCGACTGCCGGCCACGGGACGATGACCGTCGACGACTGGCACAAGGTCATCGACGACGCGGCCGGGCTCGGCGTCCGCCAGGTAGCGATGATCGGCGGCGAACCGACGCTGCACCCGGCGCTGCCCGACCTGGTCGGCTACGCCCTCGCCGCCGGCCTGACCGTGGAGATCTTCAGCAACCTGGTGCGGGTGCCCGCCGAGCTGTGGCCGACGCTGATGCGCCTCGGGGTGCGGCTGGCCACCAGCTACTATGCGGCCAGCGCGGCTGACCACGACCGGGTCACCGGCCGCGCCGGTTCCCACGCCCTGACCCGGGCGAACCTCATCGAGGTGCTGCGCCGCTCCATCCCCCTGCGGGTCGGCATCGTCGGTGGCGGCGACGCCGCCGACCGGGCGCACTCGGATCTGCTCGGCCTCGGCGTGACGAACATCCGCCGGGACGTGGTCCGCGCGTTCGGCCGGGCGGGCGGCTGCGGACACTGCGGGCTCGGCCGGGCCGCGGTCCTGCCGGACGGCAGGATCACGCCGTGCGTGATGAGCCGCGGCCTCGACGGCGGTAACGTCCGGGACACCCCGCTGGCCGGTCTGCTGGCCGGGAAGCAGTGGCAGGCCGCGGTGGAATCGGTCCCGCGGTCCCGGATGGGCCCGTGCGATCCGGACAGCGACCATGAGAGATGTGGGCCGGTGCATCCCGAGCCGGACCCGAACTGATGGCCGAGCCGTGGCGGGCGCACGCCCGCACCCTGGCCGACGAGATCAGCCATCCCGGATCCCGCTGGTATCCGGTCGTCGCCGACATCCCACGGCACGAGTTCGTGCCCGCGTGGTGGGTGCGAACCGAGAACGGGTGGGACCTGCGCCGCGGCCCGATCGCCGATGTCTACGCCGCCCACCGGTCGCTCGTCACGAGAGTCGGCAAGAACCACGCCGATCACGCCGCCGAGGGCGACAGGCCGATGGGCATGCCGACGTCGTCGGCCACGATGCCTGCGCTGGCCCTGCGCATGTACCAGCACGCCCAACTGGCCGAGGGCCTGAACATCCTGGACGTCGGCNCCGGCNCNGGGTANGGGGCGGCGCTNCTCGCCCGCCGTTACGACGACCAGCGCATCACCACGATCGACGTCGACCCGTACCTGGTCGCCGCCGCCGCGGACCGCCTCGCCGCCCTCGACCTGCACCCCACCGCCCTGACCGTGGATGCCACCGGTCCGCTGCCCGGCCAGTACGACCGGATCGTCTCCATGGTCTCGGTCCCGTCCATCCCGACGAGCTGGCTGGACGCACTACGCCCGGGGGGGCGGCTGGTCGCCACGATCACCGGCACCTACATGGTCATCACCGTGACGAGCACCCCACGCGGCCGCGTGGGCATGGTCGAGTTCACGCCGGCCGCGTTCATGCGCACCCGCACCGGTGATGACTACCCGCCGAACGCGGTCGACAGCGACCGGCTTGACGAGGCCGACGGCGAGGAGGTGACCACCGGCCGATACCCGGTCGTGGACGTCGCCGAGGCGTGGGAGCTGTCGGCCATGATCGCCCTGGCCGTGCCGGGGGTACGGCACGGCTACCGCAGGGAGGCCGACGGCCGGCACACGGCGATCATGGCCCATTCGGACGGGTCGTGGGCGCGGGCTACCGCGGTCGGCGCCGATCTGCCGACGGTTCACCAGGGCGGGCCGCGCCGACTCTGGGACATTCTCGACGACGTCCGCGACGACTGGCTCCGCCTCGGATACGCCCCGCACCTCGGCGCCAACGCCCGGATCGCCGACGACGGCAGCATCCGGCTCTCCCACGGAGCCTGGACGGCAACCGTGCGCGCCGAATAGGGCGAGAACCTGCTACCAAGTTGCGGCCCAGTGCTCCGGCCTTCAGGCCNGAGGTGAAGGGCCGCGCGGGAAGGCCGCCTCGCGGCCTGAGCGTGCCCTAAACCGGGCGGGTCTGCTCTTCGATGTACCGGCGGAGCACCTCCAGCGGCGCGCCACCGACCGACCCGGCGAAGTACGACCCGGACCAGAGCCGGTTCGCCCGCCAGTAGTGCCGGGCCAGCTCGGGGAACTCCTGGCGCATCCGGCGCGACGACACGCCCTTGAGGCTGTTCACCAGCTTCGACAGGGCGACCTTGGGTGGGAAGTTGACCAGCAGGTGGACATGGTCATGTTCGCCGTTGAACTCGACGAGTTCGGTCTCGAAGTCGACGCACACCGCCCGCATGATCTCTTCCAGTCGGGTGAGGTGCTGATCGTCAAACACCCGATGCCGATACTTCGTGACGAAAACCAAGTGGGCGTGCAGGGCGAAAACGCAGTGCCTGCCAGTGCGAACGTTGAGATCGGTGGCCATAAACCAAGGGTAAACTGGGGGTGTGCAGCTTCGGTACAGCTTCCGGCTCCACCCGACGGCGGGTCAGCGTGCGTCGCTGGCACAGGCGTTCGGGTGCGCCCGGGTCGTGTACAACGACGGCCTGCGCGCCCGGGAGGATGCGCGGGCGGCGGGGCTGCCGTTCCCGAAGACGGGGGACCTGTCGAAGCTGCTGATCACCGAGGCGAAGAAGAGCCCGGAACGGGCTTGGCTCGCAGAGGTGTCCGCGGTGGTGTTGCAGCAGTCGCTGCGCGACCTCGATACGGCCTATCGGAACTTCTTCGACGGGCTGGCCGGGAAACGGCCCCGGATGGGCGCGCCGCGGTTCAAGNCCAAGCGGGACNCCCGCCAGTCGGTCAGGTTCACCGCCAACGCCCGCTGGTCGGTCACCACGGGCGGGAAGCTGCGCCTACCGAAGATCGGCGATGTTCCGGTCCGCTGGTCGCGCAGGTTGCCGTCGGCACCGTCGTCGGTGACGGTGATCCGGGACAGCGCAGGCCGGTACTTCGCGAGCTTCGTCGTCGAGGCGGGACAGGNGGACAGCCCGGCGGAGACGACCACCGAGGNCGGTATCGACCTGGGACTCGGCCACTTCGCGGTCCTCTCCGACGGGAGGAAAATCGACTCCCCGCGGTTCCTGCGCCGCACGGAGAAACGTCTCCGCCGGGTGCAACGCGACCTGTCCCGGAAGAAGAAGGGCTCGAAGAACAGGGCCAAGGCTCGGTTGAAGGTCGCCCGGGAGCATGCGCGGGTCGCCGACGCGCGCCGCGAGTTCCATCACCAGCTCTCCACCCGGCTGATCCGCGAGAATCAAGCGGTCGCCGTCGAGGACTTGGCGGTCAACGGGCTCGCGCGCANGCGGTTGGCGAAGTCGGTGCACGACGCCGGCTGGTCGGCGTTCGTCGCCATGCTGGAGTACAAGGCCGCCCGGTACGGCCGGACGTTCGTCCGGATCGGACGGTTCGAGCCGACGTCGCAGGTCTGTTCGGCCTGCGGGGTGAAGGACGGCCCGAAACCGCTGGCGGTCCGGGAGTGGACGTGCCAGGCGTGCGGGTCGGTGTTGGACAGGGATGTGAACGCGGCGGTCAACGTCGCGAAGGCGGCCGGACTGGCCGTGTCTGCCCGTGGAGCGCAGGTAAGACCGGCATCCGTGCCGGCACCGCGCGACGAAGCGGGAACCCACCCGAAGCTCACCCCCACCGGGGCGTAGCAGACGGGAATCTCCGCCCTTCAGGGCGGAGAGGAAGTCAACGTCCCAGACCCGGCCGTCCGGGCCCACGAGGATCGGGACGTGCATGCAGTGCCGGGCGATCCAGCCGAGCCGCTCGCGGTCGCGTGTGACGAGGTCTGCGATCTCGTCGGCCCAGGTCCATGGCCGGTCGTGTGACCCGGGTCGCCAGCGGGCCATGATCTCGTAGGCGGTGAGGGTCTCGGGCGCGGGTGTGGGTTGGGGTCGGCGGCGCGGCCGGAACAGGGCGATCACGCCGTCGCTCCGCTGCGGCATCCGTAGGGCGAGCATCCGTCCGGGTCGCCTTCCTCGTCGAGGGTGTCGAAGATGGTGGGCTGGTAGAGCGCGATCCACTCGGCGCGGGTCAGCTTGTCGATCGGCGCCTGATCGAGCGGCATCCGGGAGCGGTCGAGGTGCTCGTACACGGCCCGCGGCTCCCAGCCGGTGTCGGCGAAGATCGCCGCATCCGGTCGCGGTAGCGCGGCCTCGACGGCGAGGAGCGCGAGCGTGGTGCTCTGGATGCCAGCGCCGAGGGACAGGACGCGGATGGTGGGCTCGCTCATCCGGCCACCTCCGGGGGGTTGCAGCGGCGGGTGGTGCCCTCGGTGGCGCTCACCGGGCACCACCCTCAGCGGCGTGCGGGCACAACCACCCGTGCCGCCGCTCGTAAGAAGCCCCCGCAGGCTGATAAGCGTGACACCGCAGCTCCGGGCACTTCCACGCCGGACCCTCCACCGGCGCGCTGTCCGGGCCGAACGGCTGCCGGTAGATGTGCCACCAGTCCATGTCGTCTGGGTCGGTCACCGTCATGTCGCCGTCGACGACCTCAGCGCCCTCGATCAGCTCATGGTCCTCCTGGAGATCCGCGGTCGCGTACTCGTCTTCGACCCACACCAGGTAGCGAATGGTGGTCTCCGCGATGACCGGCCGGCGGCGGGTCCCGTCGTCATCGTCACCGAGGCCGTCGAGGNGCTGCTCAAGCTCCCAGTCGCCGTCGCGGAGGATTACCCGCTCGGCGGCGGTGGAGGCGCTCACCGGGCGCCCCTTCTGCGTGTGCCTGAGGGGTGCCCGAGGCGGCGCGGGCGAGACGACCGGGGCACGTTACTGCACTGGTCAGACCATAGATGCTGGCGCGCATAACAGATCCTGGTCTGGGAGATGCACAGCTCGCTGGGGAAGTGACTCCTCCGCCGGCTAAAGCCGGCGGCTTCTCAAGCCGCCTGAGCGTCAGCTTGAAGGGCAAGCCCTGCCCTGAGAATGTTGATCGCCGCGTTCTCGTCGGCGTGCGCCGAGTGCCCGCACCTCACGCAGCGGAACTCGGCCTGCGAGGGACGGTTCTCCTTCGCGACGTGCCCGCACTCGGCGCACCGCTGGGAGGTGTGGCGGGCGTTCACCTCAACAACCNTCCNCCCNGCGCTTTCAGCCTTGGCACGCAGCACACCAATCCAGCCATCAGGACATCACCCACCGTCGCCCATCAGGCCACACGCAGACCCCAGCCAGCACCACCGGCACCGATCAACAACGGGACTTCCGAATACTTACGTCCCGGGAGCGGAGGTGGTGCGACAGCTCACCGTGCAGCGGGTGGAAAATCTTCTCAAGGAGACCACAGTCGAGCCCGAGGACAACTTCCTGGACCTGGAGGGCCTCTCCCATCGCGAACACNCCGCACCGCCGCTCGGGACGCTCCCGCCGCGCTCCGTTTCCGCTCACGGCTGGTAAGTGCCCGACCTATTTTCGGTGAACATCGCTCCCCGCGACGGGCAGCATNCCCAGTATGTTGCGACCCACCCGCAGCTCCGATCGAGTCAGCCACGAGCGCGAGGCTGTGCACAGCGTTCTGGACGAGGCACTCGTCTGCCACGTCGGCCTGGTCGTACACGGGCAGCCGCATGTCCTGCCCACGATGCACGTCCGCGCCGACGATCTTGTGTACGTGCACGCCTCCAGCGCGGCAAGGCTGGCCATTCTGGCGAGATCCGCGCCGATCCGGATGTGTATGACCGTATCGCTTCTCGACGGCGTTGTCCTGGCTCGTTCCGCTTTCCATCATTCACTGAACTATCGTTCGGTGGTGATCCACGCCGATGCCCGTCTGGTCCGGGACGACGAGGAGAAGACGCGGGCGCTGGCCATGCTGGTGGATCGCGTCGGGGCCGGGCGTTCGGACCAGTGCCGCCACGATCACGACCCCGCCAGCCGGAGATTGGCGAACGTCTTCACCAAGGAGGAACTCATCCACCTCGCTGCCATGAGCCCCCGCCGGACGGGATCGTCGCCCACGATTCCCTCCCACCACAGTCGAGCGACTCACCGTGGGGAGGGTCCCACCAACCCTGCGGAACATGCGTTCGAGGCCGGCCGTGGTTCGATCATTTCGATCCTTATCTGGCATCGTTCCTGGTCAGTTGCCGCGTCCCGACCGGGCGGACGGTGATTTCAGGGCCTTCGACCAAGACCGATCGGTTCTTCTGCTGCCGTGTCAGGTCCACCCTTTTTCTGATCATGATCTTGGCCTGGGTGAATACGGTTCGCGATCTGTCGCTTGAGATCCAGCACTGTGGAACGGTGCTGGTCACGGCCTCGCGAGTTGGTTCGAGTCCCGGCTGGACGACCATGTTGCGATCACGCGAACGGCGTCCGATCAGCCGAGGTGTTGAGCGGTGGCTACTTCGGAGGACAGCCACGGTAGCCGCGGGCAGCTGCTGGGGCCACGGCAAGAGTGTGCAGGGCACCCTGTTCGCCGACGGCCCGGGCAGCGACGAAGGGAACGGTCACGTCCAGTTGCCGTCCAGCATGCCGATGGCACCGGCCGGGAGTCGCCGTTCACGTCAGGCGGCAGGACCATGCTCTTCGCCCTGAACCACTTCATGTCGGTGGTCTCCTTGGCGGACCTCCCCGATTCGGCGGTGATCATGGTTGACGCGTCCCGCGCACGGCTGTTCGGCAACCTCGACGAGTTGGCGGCAACCTCGNCGAGTTGGCGGCTACCTCAACGAGTTGGCGGCTACCTCGCGGCTGGTGGTGCACCGCCCGGCCGGCAGCAGGCACCCCCGGGTGCCGGAGGCCGTGTACCCCATCGACTATGGCTACCTGGAGGGCGCCGTGGCCGCGGACGGTGACGGTGACGGCGTGGGCGTCTTCCGCGGCAGTGCTGTCGGTGCTGGCGTGGTGGGATTCTTCGTGACGGCGGATCCGGGCACGTGTGACGTGGAGGTCAAGGTTTTGATCGACTGCACCGGCGGCGAGATCGACCGGGTGCGGGGCTGCTCGACGACGTCCTGGGTATCGGGGGCCTGCTCGTGCGGCTGACGTCGACCATGAGGTTTCCTGCCTGTCTGGCTCGCTCCGTCCGTCACGCGGGGTTGATGCCGTACCACTGCGACTGGGCGAAGATCTCCTCCGTTGACGGCACCGGCGCGTCCGGGCCGGGCATGTCAAGGCCGGGCGCGGGGTCGCCGATGGCGACGACCAGGTCCGCGAACGAGGCGGGCGCGTTGATCAGCAGGGTGCGGGCAGGCTGGTCGGCGTTGACGAAGCGGTGCGGGACCCCCCGCGGCAGGAAGAGCAGCGAGCCGGGCCCGGCCTCCCACGCGTCGTCGCCGCAGTGCACCTCCAGGTGCCCGTCGATCAGGAAGAACACCTCGTCGGAGTCGCGGTGCACGTGTGGCGGGGGCGCGTAGCCGGGCGGAACGCGGTGGTCGACGATGTCGAGGTTGCCGGTGGTGACCGAGCCCATCACCTTGGTCAGGCTGAGGGTGCCGAGCCAGTGATAGGGGTTGCCCTCATCCGGGCCAAGGACGTAGCCGCGCGTCGCGGGCTGCGTCGCCGGCTGCGTCGCCGGGCTGGCGGTGTGCGGGGTGAAGCTCATCGTTCCTCCTCGGTCGTTCAGATCCGGTCGTTGAACAGGGTGATGGCCGCGGCGAGCCGCTCGGGCTCTTCCTCGGGCAGGAAATGCCCGGCGCCGTCGAGGATGGACGTGCTAAGGCGCGAGGCCACCGGCGACAGCATCCGGCCGACCTGCTGGCCCAGGCCCCGTTCGCCGCCCACGGCGAGGACGGGGACGGGGGTCGGGTGTACGAGCAGCGGCTCGGTTTGCGCGATGCTGGCGAACGCGGCGCGGTAGACGCCCATGGAGCCGAGTACCCCGGCCGGCCCGGAGAAGGTGCGCAGGTATTCGGCCACCGTGGCCTCGTCGAACGCACGGGGCGCTCCCGCCGGGCCGTCGTAGAACCAGCGCAGGAAGGCTTCCTCACGCCCCACGATCAGTGCCTGCGGCACTCCCGGGGCCAGCGGCAAGATCCACCACCACATGGACCCTGTGGTCATGGTGCCCGGGGCGTAGGCCAGGACGTCCCGCAACGGGCCGCCGAGCATGGTGGGCGCCTCGGCGTAGACCAGGCCTCGGGTCTCTTCTGGGTGGCTGGCGGCCCACAGCAGGGCCGGGGGCGCCCCCATGTCGTGCCCGACGTGCAGGATGGGCCGGCCGGCGCCGAACCCGCTGCGGGCGGTCAGGGCGCGGACCTGCTCGGCCAGCGCGCGTGCGCTGTAGGGATCGGTGCCGCCCGGCTTGTCGCTGTCGCCGTAGCCGAGCATGTCGATGACGAGGACGCGCATTCCGGCGTCGGCCAGGGCGGGGGCGACCCCGCGCCAGGCGTAGCCGGTGGCGAGGAAGCCATGCCACAGCAGCACCGGGGTCCCGTCGTCTGGGCCGCCGGTCCAGTAGTGCAGGCGGTGGCCGCCGACCCGGGCGTATTCCGATCGCAAGCCGCGGATCGGCGGCGCCGGGTCGGCCGGGGCCCCCAGGCTCGGCGTGCTTGTCGGTTCCTGAACCACTGGTCCTCCTCTCGCGTTACTGAGTTCCTGTACGCCTCCGAGCGTACTACAAGGTCTTGTGAAATCAAGATGCTGTAATATCAACGTGTGATTACTACAAGGTGCTTGGGCTATAGTGACGCCATGGCAGGTCAGGCAAGTCAGGCAGGTCAGGCAGGTCAGGCAGGTCAGGCAGGTCAGGCAGGTCAGGCAGGTCAGGCAGGTCAGGCAGGTCAGGCAGGTCAGGAGGACCGTTGGGAGCACTGGCTCGTGCACTTGCTGTGGGCCGTCTCGATCCGCACGTCGCTGCTGGGAGAAGCCGCGCTCGGGGACAGTCCGCTCTCGCTGGCCAGCCTGGGAATGCTGGAGAATCTCAACGCGCGCCCGGGCCTCACCATCGCCGAGCTCAGCCGGCGCGCACCACAGACCCAGCAGGCGCTGAGCCAGATCGCCGCGCGGCTGGAAAAGCTCGGCTGCATCGAGCGCAAGCTGGTTCCCGGCAGCCGCGGCATCGGCCTGTACCTCACTGACGCGGGCGCCCGCGCCCGCGTCAGTGCCCACGAGACGGTTGAGGCATTCGAGGCGCATATTGCCGACGCCCTGGGCACCGACCGGTATCAGCGTCTGATCGAGTCGCTCGCGGCGGCGCAGCCGATCATCCGGGCGCTGAAGCCTGAGCCCGCCGCAGCCGTCGAGGCAACCTAGCCATCCCACGGCTCCAACTGTTAAGCGGCGATCTTGTCCGGACCGTTCCCGGCGGCGGTACGGCGGATCATCTACCCGACGAACCCGCACNCAGAGAACCTGACAGCNCCCGCGCCGCTATGACGACCTGGCGCGCGTGGCGGTGGTCGCCGCGGCCNCCGCCNCCCCGCCCGGGCCCGCCGTCACCTGGNCTCATGCGGCGATCTCCGCCCAGGTCGCGGGCACCGTCTTCGCCCCGATATCCGCCTCTCAGGTCGGCAGGATCCTGGCCGGCCTGGATCTCAAGCCGCACAAGGTGACCGGATGGCTCACCCGCCACCGTGCCGACGGGGGCGGATCGCCAGTGCCGAGGTGGTGAACAATTGGCAGCATGGGCGACCAGCGAGATCCCGGCAGGCGGGAGCGACCTCGGCCAGACCGGGCGACCACCGGGGAGGCCGATCCACCGAACCCGGTCGAGCCACCGCCTCCGGCCGGACGGGCACATCCCGTCGCACCACCGCCTCCGGCGGATCCGCCGCGTCCCCTCGATCTCAACGCCGACCTCGGCGAGGGTTTCGGGGTCTGGCGCCTCACCGAGGACGAGGCCCTACTCGACCTGGTCACCAGCGCCAACATCGCCTGCGGGTTCCATGCCGGCGACCCCGCGACGATGCGGCGGACGTGCGAGCAGGCGGTCCGCTGCGGAGTCCGCATCGGCGCCCAGGTCAGCTACCGCGACCTCGCCGGCTTCGGTCGTCGCCGCATCGACATGGACCCCGACGATCTACGTGACGACGTCCTCTATCAGCTCGGCGCGCTGGACGCCTTCGCCCGGACGGCCGGCGACCGGGTTCGCTACGTCAAGCCGCACGGCGCCCTCTACAACGCCATCGTCACCGACGAGGAGCAGGCGCAGGCCGTCGTCGAGGCCATCCGCTGCTACGACGCGACGCTGCCGGTCCTGGGCCTGCCCGGATCGGCGTGGTTGCGGCGCGCGAGCGAGGCCGGCCTGACCGCGGTCGGCGAGGCGTTCGCCGACCGCGACTACACGGCCGCGGGCACTCTGGTCTCCCGGCGCACGGCCGGCGCCGTCCTGCACGATCCCGACGTCATCGTCGCGCGCGGCGTGCGGATGGCGATCAAGGGCGTGGTCGTCAGCCAGCAGGGCACACCGGTGGACGTCGGCGCCCGCTCTCTCTGCGTGCACGGGGACACGCCGGGCGCGGTCGAGATGGTCAGACGGCTGCGCCAAGCCCTGTTCGACGCGGGTGTCCCCCTGATCCCGTTCAGCTGAGAGGATCGCGATGCGCATCCTGCCCTGCGGTGACGAGGCACTGCTCGTCGAGGTGGCCGGCCTGACCGAGGCCGAGGCCCTCTACGCGCGGCTGCGGCGGATCGCCCCGGTCGGGATCATCCAACTGGTTCCCGCGGCGCGGACGGTGCTGGTCGCGTTCGATCCCGCGGCGACCGACGCCAGACGCCTGAGCGCCGCCCTGCTGCGCGCCGCAGGGGCTCAGCCCGGCACGTCCGGCCCCACGCCCTCCTCCGGCCCCGCGCCGCAGGCCGGTCCCCCGCTCGACCGGGACGTCGTGACGATACCGGTGCACTACGACGGTCCCGATCTGGCCGAGGTCGCCCGGCTCAGCGGACTGACTCCGGCGCAGGTCGTGGACCGGCACGTACGTGGCCGGCACCGGGTCGCGTTCTGTGGCTTCGCTCCCGGCTTCGCCTACATCGCGGGCCTCGACCCGGCGCTGCGCGTGCCACGCCGGGACAGCCCGCGCACCCGGGTCCCCGCGGGCGCGGTCGCCATCGCCGACGAGTTCAGCGGTGTCTACCCGCGGACCTCGCCCGGCGGATGGCGGCTGATTGGCCATACCGACCTGCGGGTCTTCGATCCCGACCGGGAGCCGCCCGCCGTGCTGGCCCCGGGCACGCGGGTGCGGTTCATCGCCGACGCCGACGCCATCGCTGACGCCGCCCGGTCGATGTCGTGATCNAAATGTCATGATCGGGATTTCATGATCGAAATCGTCGCGCCAGGTCCGTTCGCCACGGTCCAGGATCTCGGCCGGCCCGGGCTCGCGCNCCTGGGCATCACCCGGTCCGGCGCGGCCGACCGTCGCAGTCTGCTGCTGGCGAACCGGCTCGTCGGCAACGTCGCGACCGCGGCGGCGGTCGAGCTCACCTACGGCGGCCTCACCGCACGGTTCACGGATCCGGCGCTGATCGCGCTGACCGGCGCGCCGTGCCCGCTGGAACTCGCCGGTCGCCAGATCAGCATGTACTCCCCGGTGGACGTGCCCGCCGGCGCGCTGTTGCGGATCGGGGCACCCGACCGGGGCCTGCGCACCTACCTCGGAATTCGCGGGGGGATCGGTGTCCCCCCGGTGCTCGGCTCACGATCGAGTGACACCCTCTCCGGGATCGGTCCGCAACCGCTGAGCACCGGTCGGCGGCTGCCGCGGGCGGCCGACAGCGCGGACCCGCCAACCGTCGACCTCGCCCCGCTCGCCCAGTACCCGGACGAACCGACCCTGCGGGTCCTCGCCGGCCCCCGCGACGACTGGTTCACCGCGGACGCGCTGCCCACGCTGTTCTCCGCGTCCTATGAGGTGACGGCCCAGAGCGACCGGGTCGGCGTACGGCTCGTCGGGCCGGCGCCGCGCCNCCNNNTCACCNCGGNGCTGCCCNCNGAGGCCGTCGTCACCNGGGGGNTCCAGATCCCCCCGGACGGGCGGCCGGTCCTCTTCCTCGTCGACCATCCGGTCACCGGGGGTTATCCCATGCTGGGCGTCGTCGCGTCCGAGGATCTGCACCTGGCCGCGCAATGCCGGCCCGGCCAGCGCATCCGGTTCCGGCCCTACCACAGCTGGACCACACGATGACAGGCGAGGAGCGCCACACGCGGAATTAGTTATCTTTGCTCGTATTGCTCCCGGGGGGGAGACCCGAGGAGGCCTTATGGGTTCGGTTCGGCTGGGTTCGCTTCGGTTCACGACCGTCATCGCCGCCGCGTCCGTGGCCGCCCTCGCAGCGGCGCTCACCACGGCCTGCCAGGCGTTTCCCGCCGGCAGGGCAGCGTCGGCGACGCCGTCTACGGGAGCCCGGGCCGACCAGGAGATCACGATCGCCGCGNCNCCCGTCCCGCCGCACCCGTCCGGGGCGGCGCGCACGGAGCTCACCGCAGGGTCGTTCGCCCAGCCGACCACGCACCCGACCACGCACCCGACCGCGGAGCCGGTCGCGGAGCCGGCGAGGACATCGTCGACGGCGTCGTCCGGCCTGTCCACGGCCANGGCCACGACCACGACCCCGCTACCGTCGCGGACCGACGAACCGTCCGCGGGCCTGCCGGACGCTACCCGCCTGCCGGTTCCGGTGCAGGCACCCCTCGTCGCACCGGACACGAGCGTCGCACCGGACACGAGCGTCGCACCNGGCACGAGCGTCGCGCTGGGCACGAGCACGTCCGCGCCGGCTCCGAGGCGGACGCCGCCCGTCGCCCCGCCCCGGACCGGCACCGAGGCCGCCGAGGTGGTCCGGTTGACCAACATCGAGCGGGCCCGAGCGGGCTGCGGCGCGCTGACGGTCGACGCCCGGCTGGCAGCCGCGGCGCAGGCGCACAGCACCGACATGGCGGCGAACGGCTACTTCGGCTACACCGGTAGGGACGGTCGCGGCCTCGACAAGCGGCTGGCCGCCCGCGGATACACCGCCGATCTCGTCGGGGAGAACATCGCCGCCGGATCGCTCACCGCGGCTCGGACCGTGCAGATGTGGATGGACAGCGCCGATCGGCGGGCGACCATCCTCACCTGTGCCTTCACCGCCATCGGCGTGGGNTACGCCACCNGCNGCGCGNACGGCACCTACTGGACGCAGGACTTCGCCGGCGCCGACCCACGAAACCACTCCGGGCCGAGGCACCCGGCCGGCCCTGAGACGCACGGCCGGCCCTGAGACGCACGGCCGGCCCTGAGACGCACGGCCGGCCCTGAGACGCACGGCCGGCCCTGAGACGCACGGCCCACCCTGAGACGCACGCTTCCCCTGTTCCTCCCCGATGGATCCTTCCGTCAGCGGTGGCTGCGGCGCCGATGACGGCCGAACGCGCCCGTGCGTTCCTCGGCCCCCTCGGCCGGGGCCCCCTCGGCCGGGGCCCCCTCGGCCGGGGCCGGGGCACTGAGGCGGTCGCTGGGATAGACCTCCGACTCCGCCAGGGGGCCCGGACGCATGGCCGCCTGCTCCCGCAGTTCCCGCTGACGGCGCGCCGCGGCCACGTCGCGCACCCCCCGCACGCTCAGCCGACCCCACGCGGTCGAACCGAGAAAGAGGATCACGGCGCCGAGGCCGTAGAAGAAACTGATCCAGACGAGCGCCTGCCGGGCGGACCCNCCGACCGGCCGGCCGAGCGCGCCGAGGTCCCAGGGTCCCGCCAGCGTCGGGCCGACGACGAACCAGGCGCCGGCGACGATCGCGAGCCACGCACCCAGCGCGGCGGTGCCGCGGGTGGAGCTCATCAGCAGCAGGAACCCACCGACGAATGTGGCGGCACCCGGCAGCACCTCCAACCAGAAGCGGGCCGACGTCCAGGTCCAGGCGCTGTTCGGGGTGAAGGCGAAGTCGAAGTACGGCCCGACGAACGGAATCAGCGCCCCCCACACGCCCAGGAGCATCAGCAGCAGACCACTGACCACACCCCGGCTGCGGGGAANATGCCAGGCGCCCAACCAGGGGGAGTCGATGTCGGCGACGTGGGTCATCGGGAGCTCCTTCCGTGGCCAACGCCAGGAACGTGCCCCGCCCGGTGCCGATGAACCCTCACCGACGGCGANCCCCGATCCACNAAACACCAGGTCNCCATCACCGCCGGTCGCGGCCCGGGACGCGGCCGCGCCGCGGTCAGCGAGCGCACGATCCGCGGCGTGCCCGGTCGGGCCCAGTCCCGGGGGTCCACGTCCCAGCCGATCGCGGTCATGCCGAGGTTCGCGGCCGCGGCGAGCACGGCCGGCGACCAGTCACCACCCGGCGCGCGGAAGAGCCGGGGCGGTTTCCCACCCGCGTCGACGATGACCGACTGGGCGCGGACCATCTCGGCCCGGATCTGCGCCGGTGTGCGATGACTGAACGGCTGGGGATGGGTCATCGCGTGGTTACAGACGGAGTGCCCTTCGGCGATGATGCGGCCCACCAGGTCCCGGNGCGCGTGTGCCTGGGCCCCGACCAGGCAGAACGTTGCCTGGACCCGGTTGCGGCGCAAGACGTCGAGCATCCGCGGCGTCCACACCGGATGCGGACCGTCGTCGATCGTCAGGGCGACCGCGGCCGACAAGCACCCGCGCGAAGGAACGAGACGGTCGGGCTTCGGATCAAGCACGTCAGGCCCCATCACGTCAGGCCCTATCACGTCAGGCCACGTCGGAGTCGTGCTGTGGATCGGGCGCACTCTTTCGACACGCATGATGTCGAGGCCACGATGCCGACAATCCGGACGAATCGTCGTCTGTTAACATAAATATGCCACACAGTCCACCGATATCCGACGATCATTAGGCAACAATCGACGCCCGCCGTGCAGGAGGACCGCTCATGGCATGGCCAGCCGCTCCGGCGGGAACCATCCCGGGCACGTCCGTCGCCGGGGCATCCACCACGGAGGCCACCCCGAACCCGGCGCCCCCGGTCTCGCCCGCCCACGTCCCGGCCGCCGCGTCCCCGGTCGGCCAGCGGGTGCGGGTACCCAAGACCGCGGAACTCGTCGCCAGCCAGCTGCGGCGGCGGATCATCCGCGGCGAGCTCAGCGAGGGTGACGCCCTACCGCCCGAACCCACGCTGATGGCGCAGTTCGGAGTCTCGCGCCCCACCCTGCGCGAGGCGTTCCGGGTGCTGGAGGCGGAAGCGCTGATCTTCGTGCGGCGCGGGGCCCACGGCGGCGCGCGGGTCCACACCCCGAGCCCCGAGGTTGCCGCGCGCTACGCCGGTCTCGTCCTCGAACACCGCGGCGCCACCCTGGGCGACGTCCACCAGGCCTGTGCCGTCATCGAGCCGCCGTGCGCGGCGCTGCTCGCCGAACGGCGTGATCCCGCCGACGTCGCCCGGCTGCGCCAGCTCCTCCACGAGGGTGACGAGGCCGCCGACCATCCCGTCGCGCTCGCCTCGGCCCAGGCCGCCTTTCACCTGGCCGTGGTGGAGCTGACCGGAAACAAGTCACTGACCGTGATCACCGGGATGCTCCTGCATCTCGTGGAGCTCACAAACAGCCACGGCGGTCACCCCGGTGCCGACAACCGTCCGGAGGAGACCAGCCTTGCCGCGGTCGCCGCCGATGACCGATCGTCCGCCCGTGCGACCCGCCGGATCCACGCCACGCTCATCGACCTCATCGAGGCCGGCGACACGCAGGGCGCCGCCGATCTCTGGCACCGGCACCTCGCCGCCCCCGACCACGCGATCCCCGGCGGTCCGGCCGACCGGTGCGTGCTGGACCTGCTCGGCTGAATCGAACTGTAGAGGGTTGGGCACGCTCTGGAGACCGTCAACCTTCTACATTTTCGACGGATCGACGGATCGGTGGGCGGCGGGCCACACCGTCCACTGGGTCACCGGCCTCGCCGGGCGCCATCCGGTGAAGCCACCGATCGGGGCCGCCCGACTCACTGACAACCGGACCAGATCACCGCCCAGGCGGGCATGCCAGGAGACGAGGAGCGCCTCGGATTCGAGGGTGACGGCGTTGGCGACGAGCCGGCCACGTCCGCCCAGCGCCGCCCAGCAGGCGTCGAGCAGCCCGGGGGTCGTGAGGCCGCCCCCGATGAAGACCGCATCCGGCGCCGGCAGCCCGGCCAGGGCCTNNGGC
>NZ_JPGU01000023.1:0-26298 GCF_000732115.1 Frankia sp. CeD | reverse complement strand
GCNGGGCACGANCCGCAGCGCCGGCACGCCGAGAGCCGTGGCATTGCGCCGGATCCGGTCGGCGCGCTCCGCCCGCGGCTCGATCGCGATCGCGCGACAGGTGCCATGGGTGCGCATCCACTCGATCGCGATGCTGCCCGAGCCCGATCCGACGTCCCACAGCAGTTCGCCCGGGACCGGTCCGAGCCGGGCCAGGGTCACCGCCCGGATCTCCCGCCTGGTGATCTGACCGTCGTGCTCGAACGCGTCATCAGGCAAGCCCGGCGTCCGCGAGCGGTGCGGGGCGGACGGCGTGGGCACCGGCTCGACGGCGACGACGTTGAGGTCCGCCGGCTCGCGCAACGGCACCTGCGGCACGACCGACCCTTGCGACACAGCTGACCCCGGCGGCACGGCCGAGGCGGCCCCGCCCGGGTGCTCCACGGCGGCCGGTGCCCGAACCCAGGCCCGGGCACCGGCCTCGACCCAGGCGGAGGCGGGGGCGCTCTGGTACGCCTCGTCCGGCCCCCCGAGCCGGTCGAGAACCGTCAGCAGGCTCTCGCCGTACCCGCGCCCGACGAGCAAGGTGGCGAACTCGACGGGCGTGGCCCGGTCGGAGCTGAGGACGAGCAGCCGTCGACGCGGCGCCAGTGCGGCCTGCACCTGCGCGAGGGGACGTCCGACCGCGCTCACCACGTCAACGTCGTCCACGGCCCACCCGAGCCGCGCGCAGGCCAGGGAGAGCGACGAAGGATGGGGCAGGACCCGCACCCGGTGCGCTCCCAGCAGCCGGACCAGAGTGGTGCCGATCCCAAAGAACATCGGATCACCACTCGCGAGAACACAGAGCTCACCCTGCCCCGCCTGAGCGCCGGTGCCGGCGTGCCCGGCCAGCAGGCGGGGCAGGGCCGGCAGCAGCGGGGACGGCCACGACACCCGCCGGCCTCCAACGGGCTGGCCGTCGATCCTTTCGGGCACGAGGGCAAGCTGGCGATCGGCGCCGAACAGCACGGCGGCCCCGCGCACCACCTCACGTGCCGTCGGCGCCAGCCCCGCCCAGCCGTCGGCCCCGATACCTACCACGGTGACGCGCACAGCGGAGGGGATGGAGTCGGCGAAGCTGGAGTCGGCGGAACTCACCGNCCCGGGGGACCCGGATCCGGTGACGTCACCGGATCCGGGCGCGGTCGCCGACGTGGCGGCAGTATCGGTCGCCGACGTGGCGGCAGTGTCGGACACAACAGGCGAGCGTAGCGCGTCGGCCAGGAGGATCAAGAATAGCTGTGCGCCTCGTCCGGACAGGCCTGGTCGGCGACCTCCGCCACCTGCCCCGCGACCGCGTCCCACCACCGAGCCGCGGCAGCGGTCCGCGGGTATATCAGCCGCCGCCGGGCACGGCGGCCGCCGGCGGCCATGGGATGNAAAATCACCGCCGTATCGGGTAGCAATTCCTGGTGAAATGCGATCCCCGACACGTTGCACGCCGGCTCCGCGATCGGTGTGGCCTTCGAAGTCCTGATCACCTACGAACCCAGGAACAGGAAGAGCAGACATCTGTACGCCAAGGTACCAGGAGCGCTCCGGGACCTGCGCATAGGATGGCCGGGTAAATTCTCACATGGCCCGATCGCGCCAGGACGTTTGAAGCCCAAACGCAGCGTCGGGCACCATGGCGTTCATGCTTGTTCACACGTGACCGACGACACGCACCCCGGCCGGCATGGTCGTACCCTGAGGAGATGGGGGCGTCACACTCTCTACGGAGAGCGGACGGCTCCGCGCTCCGACTCCTCGCCGGTTGCCTGAGCCATGCCCTTCCGCGTCCAGAGGAGATATTCCAAGTCGTTCTCGGCCCCGGCTTTCCGGGACTTTGTCCCACTCCGTACCGAGCGCTGACGGCTGGCCCTGGCTTTGGTCCGTGGCGGCCTTCTTCGTTGTCCGTCGACCCGTGGCCGAAACGAACGAAGGCGAACGCCCGGCGACGGACGCGGCTGTCGCCGACGCGTCGTTTCCTCATTGCATAGGACGCTGGGAGTTTGCATGCGCGATACGCGCGAAATCCAGGCACGATCGCCGCGCGGCACCGGTGGTGGGGCGAGCGAGGCGTGGCGTCTGCGGCTGACCGGCCGATCGGAGACGGCCCAGCGCGAGCTCCTGCTGGACCTGATAGCCGGCCGGGTCGCCGTGCTGACCGAGCGCAGCGGCGACGCGGCCATCCTCGGCCGGGAGTCCTCCTGGCGTGGTCTCGGGGTGTACCGCGGCATCGCCGATCGGCTGCGAGACGAACTGTCCGCGGCGACGGGTCTGCGCCTGCCCGCCACGCTGTTGTTCGACCGGCCCTCCCCCGAGGCCCTCGCCGACCATCTGCGCCGTGAGTTGCTGGGTATCGACGAGCCCGCCGCCGNCCCCGCCGCCGNCCCCGCGGCCGTCCCGCCGGCCACCGCCGTTCCTGCCACCGGCGAGGTCGGCTCGGAGCCGTTCCGGGGCCATGATCCCGTAGTCATCATCGGCATGGCCTGCCGGCTGCCCGGCGGCGTCGACTCACCGCAAGCCCTGTGGGACCTGGTGCGAGAGGGCCGGGATGCCGTCGGCGGCCTGCCCGACGACCGGGGCTGGGACCTCGACGCGCTCTACGACCCTGATCCCGATCAGCCTGGCACCGCCTACACCCGCCATGGCGGGTTCCTGCCCGGCATCGCGCTGTTCGACCCGGGATTCTTCGGTATCGGTCCGCGCGAGGCACATGCCGTGGACCCGCAGCAGCGGCTGATGCTGGAGATCTCCTGGGAGGTGCTGGAGCACGCGGGCNTCGACCCACGGTCGCTGCGGGGCAGCCGGACCGGCGTCTTCACCGGGGTGTCGCTGCAGGACTATGGCCCCGCCTGGCATGCGGCGCCCGCCGAAGCCCAGGGACAACTACTCACCGGCAACGCCTCCGGCGTGATCGCCGGCCGCGTCTCCTACACGCTTGGCCTGGAAGGGCCCGCGTTGACCATCGACACCCAGTGTTCCTCGTCCCTGGTGGCGGTGCATCTGGCCGGCCATGCGCTGCGGGCCGGCGAATGCGACCTCGCCTTGGCCGGTGGGGTGACCGTGATGTCGACCCCAGGGATCCTGGTGGAGTTCAGCCGCAAGCGGGGCCTGGCGTCGGACGGGCGCTGCAAGGCGTTCTCCGCCGACGCCGACGGCACCGGCTGGGCCGACGGCGCGGGCGTGCTGCTGCTGGAACGGCTCTCCGACGCCCACCGTAACGGCCATCACGTCCTCGCGGTCCTGCGTGGCACCGCGATCAACCAGGACGGCGCCAGCAACGGGATGACCGCGCCGAACGGCCTGTCCCAGCAGCGCCTGATCCGCCAGGCGCTGGCCAACGCCGGGCTGCGCGCCGCCGACGTCGACGCGGTGGAGGCGCACGGCACCGGCACGACGCTCGGTGACCCGATCGAGGCCCAGGCCGTCATTGCCACCTACGGCCAGGACCGTGCGGCACGGCGGCCCGTCTACCTCGGGTCCCTGAAGTCGAACATCGGCCACACCCAGGCCGCCGCCGGCGTCGCCGGGATCATCAAGATGGTGCAGGCGATGCGGCACGGCGTCCTGCCGCGGACCCTGCACGTGCGCGAGGCGTCCCCGCACGTGGACTGGTCGGCGGGCGACGTCGCCCTGCTCACTGGAAACGTCCCCTGGCAGCGCCGGGACGGCCGGCCGCGACGGGCGGCGGTGTCGGCGTTCGGGGTAAGCGGCACCAACGCTCACGCCGTGATCGAGGAAGCACCACCCGGGCCGGGAACGGACGCCATGGGTGCGGACCGCGCCGGAGAGAACCCGGCGAGCGCCCCGGTGCCTGTCGTCCTGTCCGGCCGCTGCGACGCGGCGCTACGTTCGGCGGCCGCCCGGCTCGGCGCGCACCTGGAGCGCCATCCCGAGATCTCTCCCCTGGACGCGGGATACACCATGGCGGGTCGCACCCACTTCGAGCACCGTGCCGTCGCCGTCGTCCGCGGATCGGCGGCGTGCGGCAGCGGCACACACCTGACCGGGACCGGGACCCTGACCGGGACCCTGGCTGCTCTGGCCGAGGCCCGTCCCAGCGCCGGGCTGGTCCTGGGCACGGTCCGACCGGCGCTCCGCCGAAGCGGAACCGCCCGGGGGGCAACCGCCTTCCTGTTCACCGGCCAGGGCAGCCAACGCCCCGGGATGGGCCGCGAACTCCATGCGACCTACCCGGTCTTCGCCAACGCCCTCGACGACGTCTGTGCCCACTTTGCGCCGCATCTCGAACNCCCACTGCGCGACGTCATGTTCGCCCCCGCCGGTTCCCCGGGCGCGGCGGCGCTCGACCGCACCGAGTACACCCAGCCCGCGCTGTTCGCCTTCGAGACCGCGCTGTTCCGGCTCCTCGAATCCTGGGGTCTCGCCCCGGGGATCCTCGCCGGGCACTCCATCGGCGAGCTCACCGCCGCCCACGTCGCCGGAGTGTGGACCCTCGACGACGCCTGCGCTCTCGTCGCGGCCCGCGGCCGGCTCATGCAGGCCTGCCGCGCCGGCGGAGCCATGACCGCCATCCGCGCCGGCGAGGCGGAGGTCGCCGAGTCCCTCGCCGGACTCGCCGGGCGGGTCGAGATCGCCACCGTCAACGGCCCGAGCGCCACCGTCATCGCCGGCGACGCCGACCTCGTCGAACGCGTCGCCGTCGGCTGGGCCGAGCGCGGCCGCGCCATCAGGCGGCTGACGGTCAGCCACGCCTTTCACTCCCCGCACATGGACGACATGCTCGACCGGTTCCGAGCCGTCGCCGAGAAGATCACCTACTCCCCGCCGGCCATCCCCGTCGTCTCCACCCGGACCGGCGACCTCGACCTCCAGGCCGGGCTCACCACCCCCGACCACTGGGTACGCCACGTCCGCGAACCCGTCCGTTTCCTCGACGCCGCCCGTCGCCTGCACCGCGAAGGCGCCGTCGCCTACCTCGAACTCGGTCCCGACGCCGTCCTGACCGCGCTCCTGCCGGCCTGCCTAGCCGCCGACGCCCAGCGCACCGAGAAGACCCAGCGCACCGAGAAGACCCAGCGCACCCAAAGCACCCAAAGCACCCGGGACGCCCAGAACACCCGCGACGCCCGGGACACGGTGGCCGCGGCGGCGTCCCGCGCCGNCCGCCCCGAACCCGACACCCTCCTCACCGCCCTGGCTGAGCTGCACGTCCACGGCGTCGACGTCGACTGGCGCGCCCTGTACCGGGGACGCGGCGCCCGGCACCGGGAGCTGCCCACCTACCCGTTCCAGCGCAGGCGCTACTGGCTCGACGGGACCACCGCTGTCCCCGCGCCCCGTAGCCCGACCGTCGGGACGGCCCGCGCGGCGGACCCGGACGGCTGGTCTTACCGCACCGAGTGGCGGCCCCTGGACTCCGAGGACGTCACCACCGCCGTGACGGCCCAGGCCATCGCCGTGACGGCCCAGGCCACCGCGACGCCACCGCTGTCCGGCGTGTGGCCGGTGCTGACCCCGGCCGCCGCCGTCGACGAGGACATGCTCTCCCGCATCTGCTGGATCATCGAACGCCTCGGCGGCACGGCCGTCACCCTCACCCTCACCGGCGACGACGCCGACCGCGCCCGGGTCGCGGCGCTGCTGTCGAACGCCATACCGCTGCCCGACGCCATACCGCCGTCGGGCGCCATACCGCCGTCGGGCGCCATACCGCCGTCGGGCGGCGGCCCCGCCGGGAAGAAGACGGTGCAGGCGGTACGCGGCGTCCTGTCCCTGCTCGCCCTCGACGACACGCCGCACCGCATCCATCCGGCGCTGACCACCGGGCTCGCCCTCACCGTCCCGCTCGTCCAGGCGCTACACGACCTCGACGTGTCCGCACCGCTGTGGTGCGTCACCCGCGGCGCGGTCACCACCGGTCCCGACGACCCCGTCACCACCCCGGACCAGGCCATGATGTGGGGACTCGGCCGCGCCCTCGCCCTGGAGGACCCCGACGCCTGGGGCGGTCTGATCGACATCCCGACCAACCTCGACGATCAGACGCTGGCGTGGTTCGGCTCCGCCCTCACCGCCCCCGGTAGCGAGGACCAGCTCGCCGCCCGTGCCACCGGGCTGTTGGTNCCCCGCCTCGTCAGAGCCGACACCGTCGGTGCAGCAGACAACACCGTCGGTGCACCGACCGACACCGTCCCGCCAGCGTGGCGGCCTCACGGCACGGTCCTGATCACCGGTGGCACCGGCGCCCTCGGCGCGCATGCCGCCCGCCGGCTCGCCCGCGACGGTGCGCGCCGGATCGTCCTCGTCAGCCGCCGTGGCCCCGCGGCTGCGGGGGCGGAGGACCTACGCGCCGAACTCGCCGCCCTCGGCGCCGAGGCGACCATCGAGGCCTGCGACGTGGGAGAGCACGAACAGCTCGCCGCCCTGCTGCGGAGACTGGCCAAGGCGGGCCGGCCGGTGTCCGCCGTCGTGCACGCGGCCGGTGTCATGGGGCAGGTGACCGCCCTACACAAACTCGATCTCGGGGAGTTCGCGGAGGTCGTGGCCGGAAAGGTCGCCGGCGCCGCCGGCCTCGACCGGCTACTCGACGGCACCGGCGGGATCACCGGCACCAGCGACACCAGCGACACCGACGGGATCACCGGCACCAGCGACACCAGCGACACCAGGCTGGAGGCCTTCGTCCTGTTCTCGTCGGTGTCGGCGACCTGGGGCAGTGGCGGCCAGGCCGCCTACAGCGCGGGCAACGCCTACCTCGACGCCCTCGCCGCGCGGCGGCACGCGCTTGGTCTCGCCGCCACCTCTGTCGCGTTCGGCCCGTGGGCCGATGCCGGAATGGGCGCCGAGGCCACGTTCCGTGACTACCTGGGCCGCCGTGGCCTGACCCCGCTGCCCCCCGACGCGGCGGTCACCGCGCTCACCCGGGCGGTCGCGGGCGGGCAGGCCGCGCTCACCGTCGCCGACGTCGACTGGGAGCGCTTCCTCCCACCCTTCACCGCCGCCCGCCCCGGGCGTTTCTTCGACGATCTATGGAGCCGGTCCACGACGGCCGGACCCGAGGGGGACGCCGACCCGACCGGCACCGACGCGCCCCCCGCCCGGGTGGACTACGGGACGCTGCCCGGGCCTGCCCGCGCCCGCGCGCTGTTCGACCTCGTGCGGGCGGAGGCCGCGGCCATCCTCGGGTACCCGTCGCCCGACGACGTGGACCCGCAGCGCCGCTTCCTCGAACTCGGCTTCGACTCACTGGCCTCGGTTCAGCTCAGCCGCCGACTGGCCGCCGCCACCGGCCTCACCCTGGCCACGCCCGTCGTCTTCGAGCATCCGACGGTCTGCGAGCTCACCCGCCATCTCGATACCCTTGCCACCCTCGCCACCCAGCGGCACCCGGACATCGTGCCCGGCGGACCCCCCGCGCGGGCCGGGACGCAGGTCGCGCCGATCGGCGTGCGCGAGCTGTACCGGCAGGCGTGCACGGACGNCAAGTTCGCCGAGGGCGTCGGTGTCCTGCGGGCCGCCGCCCGGCTCAGGCCCGTCTTCCGCACCGTCGAGGCCTTCGGCGCGCCCGCCGCGCCGGTGAGACTCGCCTCGGGTCCGGCCAGGCCCACCATCGTCTGCCTGCCCTCGATGGTTGCCCCGTCGGGACCGCACAACTNCGCCCGCCTCGCCCTGCACCTGCATGGCCGGCGGGACGTGTACGCGCTGCCGCATCCCGGATTCGGCGACGGGGAGCTGCTTCCGGCCACCGCGGATCTCGTCGTCGACCNGCATGCCGAGACCATCGCCCGGGCGTTCGACGAGATCCCCCTCGTGCTAGCGGGTTACTCCTCGGGTGGCTGGCTGGCACATGCGATCGCGGCCCGGCTGGAGACCCGCGGGATCCACCCCAGGGCGGTGGTGCTGCTCGACACGTGGCTGCCCGGGGACCGCATCCCCGAGGGTGACATCCAGGAGGAGCTTCGCGGCGTCGCCCTCAACGACCAGGCCTTCGCGCTGATGACGGAGGCACAGGTCACCGCGCAGGGCGCCTACCTGGACCTGTTCGAGGGCTGGCGGCCGACCGCCGTCAACGCGCCGGTCGTCCTCGTCCGGGCGATGGAGCGCATGCCCCAGCAGGCGGTCGCCGAGAACCCCGACGGGGAGGGCCAGGCCTGGGNGACCGACTGGGTGATGGAGCACGAAAGGCTCGACGCCGCCGGCAATCACCAGACGATGATGAACGAACACGCCGCCTCCACCGCCGCGGTCCTCCACCAGTGGCTCACAGAACTGGAGCGGCCCACAGAACTGGAGCGGCCCACAGAACTGGAGCGGCGCTGATGCATCGACGCGCACCGCACCTCGGCGGCGGTCTGGGCGGAGCTGAGCGTTGACGGGTTCGGCCATGGGAGCATGACGGAGTGACCCTGCTCCCACTGCCTGCCGGCGAGCACGACGGCCCCGCCGTCCGGGTCGGGGAGGTCGAGTTCACCCGCGCAGAGCTCTTCGCGGCCGCGTCCGTCGTCGCCGGTCGGGTGGCCGGCGCGCCGGCGGTGGCCGTGCACGCCGAGGCGACGATGGCCACCGTCGTCTCGGTCGTCGGCTGCCTGCTCGCCGGGGTGCCGGCGGTACCCGTGCCGCCTGACTCCGGGCCGCGGGAACGCGGTCACATCCTGCGCGACTCGGGCGCCGCCCTGCTGCTCGGCAGGCCCGCCTGGGACAACCTCGCGATCCCCACCGTGCCGGTCGATCTCACCGCACGGTCGGGGTCTGCCGGCTCCGGCTCCGGGTCCGGGTCCGGGGAAACCGGACCGGCGCTCATCCTCTACACCTCCGGGACGACCGGAGCCCCCAAGGGCGTGGTGCTGTCCGCCCCGGCCATCGCCGCCGATCTGGACGCCCTCGCCGACGCCTGGGCCTGGACGCCCGAGGACACGCTCGTGCACGGGCTGCCGCTGTTCCACGTCCACGGCCTGGTCCTGGGTGTGCTCGGGGCGCTGCGGGTCGGCAGCCGGTTGATCCACACCGTCCGCCCGACCCCGACGGCGTACGCGGCGGCCGGGGGGACCCTGTACTTCGGCGTGCCGACCGTGTGGTCCCGGGTCTGCGACGATCCGACCACCGCCCGCGCCCTGGTCTCGGCCCGGCTGCTCGTCTCGGGCAGTGCCCCCCTGCCGAGGCCGGTGATCGACCGGCTCACCGGGCTCACCGGCCTCGCCCCGATCGAACGGTACGGGATGACCGAGACGTTGATCACCATCAGCGCCCGGGCGGACGGGGAGCGCCGGGCGGGCTGGGTCGGTACCACCCTGCCGGGGGTGCGGGCCCGGCTCGTGGACGACGAGACGGGGACCGAGCTGCCCGCGGACGGGGAGAGCATCGGCGAGTTGCAGGTCCGCGGTGCCACCCTGTTCGACGGGTACCTGGGGCGCCCGGAGGTCACCGCCGCGTCGTTCACCGCGGACGGCTGGTTCCGCACCGGTGACGCCGCGGTCGTCGCCCCGGACGGCCACCACCGAATCGTCGGGCGCCGATCCACCGACCTCATCAAGAGCGGCGGTTACCGGGNGGGNGNNGNNNNGGNCGAGGCCGTACTGCTGGCCCACCCGGCCGTGCGCGAGGCCGCCGTCGTCGGGCTGCCGGACGACGACCTCGGGCAGCGCATCGCCGCCTTCGTCGTCGCCCCCGACCTGGCCGGTGCGGCGGGCGGGGCACCAGGCGGGATACCGGGCAGGGCGTCGGACGGGACACCGAGCGAGACGGCAAACGAGACGGCGAGCGAGGCGCTCATCGACTTCGTGGCGCGGGAGCTGTCCATCCACAAGCGGCCCCGGGAGATCCACCTGGTGGCCGAGCTCCCCCGCAACTCGATGGGCAAGATCCGCAAGTCCGCCCTGGCTCCCCCGGAAACGCCCTGAGTGCAGGTCACGGCGTCGAGGAGAGCGGGCTCGAAGCGCTCACCTCACCGGGGCGGGAGGCCCTGCGGTCCCGGCTCGCCCGCGCTCTGGCGGGCTGACCGGCCCGGCGGGGCTGGCGGGGCTGGCGGGACCGGCCGGCAGGCCCGTGGCGAGGCCGCGGTAGAACGCGCTGGTCGCCATCAGCTCCTCGTGCGAGCCCTGCGCGACCACGCGGCCCTCGTTCAGCACGAGGATGAAATCCGCGGCCCGCACCGTGGAGATCCGGTGGGCGATGACCAGCAGTGCCCGCTCGGCGGCGATCCGGCTCATCGCGCGAGTGAGCGCCTGCTCGTTGACGCTGTCCAGCTGGGCCGTGGGCTCGTCCAGGAGCAGCACCGCGGGCTGAGCGAGCAGCGCGCGGGCGATCGCGACCCGCTGCCGTTCCCCGCCGGAGAGCAGCACACCATGATCACCGACCGGAGTCCGGAGCCGCTCGGGCAGCCGGTCGGTGAAGTCCCGCAGCCCCGCCGTGGCCAGGACCGCGGCGATCTGCTCCTCGGTCGCATCCGGCGCCGCATAGGTGATGTTGTCCCGCAGGCTGCCGTGCAGCACCGGGGTGTTCTGCTCGACCAGCCCGACCCACCCCCGGGCGGTCGCGCGGGGCATCGCGCGGACGTCGTGGCCGGCGAACAGAATCATTCCGGCGTCCGGCTCGTAGAAGCGCTCGACAAGCTCCAGGATGGTGGACTTGCCGGCACCGGACGGCCCGACCAGCGCGACGTGCCCGCGAGACGGCACCGTGAACGACACCCCGCGCAGCACTGGCGTCTGCGCGTAGCCGAACCAGACGTCACGGAACTCGATCGACGGCGCCCGCGGGTTCGGCGTCTCCCCTCGTGACGAGAACGAGGACGACACTCGCGACGAGGACAAGGGCGACAATGGTGCCGGCGGGCGCGTCCCNCCNGGGGCCACGACCGCGACGGTGCGCAGCGGACCGCGCACGGACTCGTCGTCGCCCTCCCGGGGCAGCGCGAACACCGCGTTGACCCGCGACAGCGCCCCCATCCCCCGCTGGATGGTCGCCGCCGCCTCGATGAGCTGCGACAACGGCATCACCAGGTAGGTGGCATACAGCAGGAAGGCGACCAGGCTGCCGAGCGAGGCCGAACCGCGCGCCACCAGGACCCCGCCGACCAGGAGCACGACCAGCACACTTCCCTGCACCGCGAGCTGCATCGCGGGGGCGATGATCGAGTCCAGCTTCGCCATCCGGAGGCCGGCCTGGTAGGCGGCCGCGGCGTGGTCGCCGATGCGCGCGGCCTCCCGCCCCTCGGCGCGGTTCGCCCGCACGGTACGGATCGCGGCGAGGGCGCGCTCCAGGTCGGCGGTCATGCCGCCGACGCTGGCCTGCCCACGTTCGGACACCGTCCTGATCCGGGACAGCGCGCCGAGTACCACGACCCCGGCCACCGCCACCACCCCGAGCACGAGCAGGAACAGCCAGGGGTTCAACCAGATCATCAGGGCGACGGCGCCGACGACGCCGATCACGCTGGTGACCAGGGCGGTGAAGCTGTACGCCACCGCCTCCCGCACCACGGTCGTGTCGGTGTTCGCACGGGAGATCAGATCCCCGATCCGCCGCGTGTCGAACACCCGCATGCGCAGCCGCAGCAGGTGGCCGATCAGGCTGGTGCGCAGGCCGAGCAGGACGCCCTGGCCGACGCGCTCGAGCAGGTAGTGCCCGGCGGTGTCGATCACCGCCTGGCCGACGAACAGACCCAGCAGCGCCCCGATGAGCCAGCCGGGAACNCCCCCCGCCTGCGCGGCGTCGATCACCCGCATCACGAGCAGCGGTTGGAGCACCCCAACGGCGGTGCCAACCACGGTCAGCGCCGTGGCGATCGCCACCGCCCCGCGACGGCCGCGCAGCAGCGCCCAGAGTTCCGTGACGCCCCGCGACGCAGGCCCCCGGGCAGCTCCCCGGCCCTCCCCCTCAACGACGTACGCCCTCGTCACGAGGCACGCCCCTTCCCCGAAGCCCGCCACTCCCACGGAGCCCGCCACTCCCACGGAGCCCGCCCACGCGACGGAGCCAGCCCACGCGACGCGGCCCGGTTACCGTTCCCGGACCGACGCTGAGCAGCGGCCGCAGGTAGCCTGCCGGCATCGACTCCCCGACGATCACTCCGTCCGCCTCGACCCACGCGTGCGCGGCGAACGGCGCGATGGTGCGCACCCCCACACGCCACGTCGGGAACGTTCCGGTCAACCGGCACAGCAGGGCGGTCGCTATCGAGCGGGGAACACAGCCCCGCGCGCCGCGGCAGGTGAGGCTCACGGCTGTCACCGCCTGCCGGGCGGCGAGCGCGGTGCCATAGTCGGCCGGGCGGGCGCCCGCGCCCACCCCCGTGAGCACCCGGCAGATGCGGGCCGGCGACTGGGTCGCGAGCACCCGCGCGATCCCCACGGCGACCAGCGCGCCGAGCCGACGAGCGAGGGACGGTTTCGCCTCCGGCCGCTCGACCACCATCGGCGCGGTCACCGGGCCCGCGTCCGGGGATCGCAGACCGCCTCGGTCTCGGGTGACCATCGGGACTCGGGCTCGGCCTCGATGAGGCCCACGTCCGCGAGTTGGGCGAGCAGACCCTCCACGTCGCGGCGCGCCGTCTCCGGGTCAACCTCGCTGGTCTCACACAGCCCGCGGACGGCGGCTGCCGTGTCACCGCCGTCGAGCAGGATCCGCAGCACCAGGTCACCCGAGGGGTTGAGGGTCCAGTATCGGCCGTTGTCGATATGGAGGAGCACCGCTCCGTACTGGGTCGGCGCCCGCACCACGTCAGGCCGCAGCGTCACCATGATCACTCACTCCTCCGGTAGCTCAGTCAGGGCCCCGCCGGCTCGCGAGCACCCGCAGCCACGCGTCCGCCGCGAACGTCGGTCGCAGCGCCTGGTGGCGATGACCAGGTACGGACGAAGATCGGCACGCCTGGCGCAGCGCGTCCGACTCGATCAGGCCGAGATCGGCCAACGGGCTGTCATCGCACAGCTTCACCAGGACGTCCTGGCTGGTGCGCAGGCCCTGATCCTCCTCGGCGGCGGTATCCGCCTTGGTCTCGCGGCGCAGGCATTCCTGCGGCACCAGCCGGCGCATGGCCTCCTGCAGTAGCGGTTTGTACTCCCACGGACCGGTGCGCTCTTCGGGCCGCACCGCCAGCACCGCCCGGACCACCCGCTCGTCGAGGAAGGGTGCGGCGAGCGGCGGGCCGACCGGATCGGCGAGCTGGTCGAACAACCGGAACACCGCCGCGCCAGCGCGGATGGCGAAGAGATCGGCGTGGCCGTCCCGGGTCTCGGCCAGCGGCCGGGCGCGCCGGACGGCCTCCGCGAACGCTCCGGCCAGCAAGTCGAGGGCCGTCGGCGTGAGCCAACCCGGGACCACAGGCGGAAAGGCCCAGTCGAGCGAGGCCAGGACGCCCGGGTGGGATCGGCCGGAACCGGCCGGACGGCGCGCGTGGCCGACCGTGGCACGGCGGGCCTGGTCGAGCGCATCGGCCATGTCGGCGAGGCAGTCCCGGTAGCCGCGCGGGCGCATCATTCGCAGGCACGCCATCCACGGCCAGCCCTCCTGCGCTCGGTGTCCGCGCAGGTCGTGCAGCGCCCGCCGGGGCCGGCGGCGCAACAACCGGGGGAGGTAGGCGGGACAGCCGTAGGCGACCTCGTCACCACCGAACCCGGTGAGGTGCACCCGCGGCCCGTACAGCGCGACCCGGTCAAGACCCGCGCGCAGCTTCGCCCGGTCGCCGATGCCGACGAACGGCCGGTCGAGCGGTTCGTCGGCGTCGGCGATGCCGTCGTAAACGAGGGGAAGCCCGGCGGCGGGCAGGATCTCGCGCGTGACGCCAGGGAGCGTGGCCGCGGCCCGCGCGGCGTCGTCGTCACCGGGATCGGGGGCGATCCCGGTGAGCGCGACCACGTCGGCGGGGCCGCGCGCGGCCAGGCAGCACACCGAGGNGGNGCTCAGTCCGCCCGACAGATCACAGCTCACTGTCCCGCCGCCGGCGACCCGCGCCGCCACGGCCTCGGCGAGAGCCGCCCGCAGGGTCGGCGCCCCCTCCGTGCGGGACCGCACCGGTGCCGGTCGACGCCACCACCGCAGGACGGTGGCCTTCTCGTCAGGGCCGACGAGAAGGTAGTGATCCGGGGGCAGCGCGTCGATCGACTCCCAGAGCACCAGGTCATCGAGCGGATGGGGCGGTGACGGGTCGAGCAGCGACAAAGCCAGCGCCGTCCGGTTCAGCGGGGCGCCCGTGAGCCGGGCAAGCACGTCGGCGCGGTCGGCGGCGACCAGGTGGCTGCCCAACCGGGCGGTGAAGACCCGCCGGGTTCCCGTCGGGCTGCCCTGGACGCGACGGTGGCTGTCGATTTCGGCGATCACGTGGTAGTCGCCGGCCACGGCGCGCGCGAGGTCGAGAGCGTGCACGTCACGGGCCGAGAGAAGCAGCCGCAGGAGCTGTCGCGCGTTGGTCGCGGCACACCCGATCAGGGCCAGCCGCGAGCGCCCGGCGACGGCACTGACCATGGCATCGTCCGGCCAGTTGCCGACGATCCACGGCCGCCCGGAGGCATACCGCAGCATGCGACGAGCCCCCGGCGGACGCACGACGGGATCACGGTCGGCCAGCACCAGAAACCAGCAGGACGGAATCGGGACCACCGCCACCCCGGCCGCCGTCACGCAAAACGCCGCCAGGAGTAGTCACGCCCCCAGCCCCAGCGGCCGTTCGTCACTGCGGCGAAGCTGCCGGCATCTTCCAGTCGCGGGGGGAGGTAGATAGCCTTCATCGTCTTCTCCTCAGCGGTTTCCGCGCGCCCTCGCCCCGGTGGCGTGCGCCCCGGTGGCGATACACGGCGGCGCCGCGCGCGTGGCCCGGGCGCCGGCCGGCTGGTCCAGCCCGTATGGTTGAAATTCCCCCGCCGGGTTCACTGGCGGTTNAGCTGACTTCCGGCGCACGACTCGGCCGGCACGGCCGTGGCATCAGGTGACCCACGAGTCCGGATTCAGTACATGCTGATGGGCACGCCGCAGTTCGACACCGGGCTCGATCCCGAGTTCGGTCACCAGCCGCCGGTAGACCGTCTGGTACTCGGCCAGTGCCTCGGCCCGCCGGCCGGTGTGTTCCAACGCAAGGATCAGCTGGGCCCAGAGACGTTCCCGGGTCGGATGTTCGACCGTGAGCGCCCGCAGGGTCGGCAGCACCCGGTCGTACTCGCCGAGGGCCAGGCGGGCGTCGATCAGGTCCTCGCACACCGCCCAGCGAGCCTCCTCCAGCCGGAGGACCTCCGCGCCCGCGATCTCCGCCGGGAGCTCGTCGAAGGCGTCCCCCCGCCACAGCGCGAGGGCGCCTTCGAAAAACCCGGCGGCGCGTTCCGGCGAGCCGGCGCGCACGGCGGCGCGGCCCTGCTCGGCGGCCGATTCGAACCGCTTAGCGTCGATCTCACCGGACGCGACGACCAGGCGGTACTCCCCCGGCCGGCTCTCGATGCGCCCGGGGCCGTTCCCCCCGGCTCCGGACGTGTCCAGGGGCGGCCGGAGGGTGTGCCGCAGCTCCGAGAGATAAGTCTTGATGTTGCCCCCGGCGGAGCGCGGCGGGGCATCCTGCCAGAGCGCGAGCCGCATCCCGTCCACACTCACCCACTGGCCGGCGTGCAGCAGCAGGGTCAGCAGCAGTATGCGCTTCTTGCGCTGGTCGATGCGGACCTGCTCGCCCGAGGATCGCCGCACCTCCAGCGGCCCCAGGACCGCGAACAGGAGACCGGCCCCGGTCACGGAGGATGCGTTCGGACTCGCCTCAGGTAGGTNGTCGTCGAGCATCGTGGCTCTCATCGATCGGGCCCCCGTTTCGGTTTTCCCGTGCGGGCCGGCTGGTCCCGTGCGGGCCGGCTGGTCCCGCCCGGGCCGGTGCCGTCTCCCGACCCGGTGCTCCCGGCCGGGTGCTGGCCCGGTGGCTGAATACCCCCACCTCACCCCGGGTAGTCATCCGGTGCGTGCGGATATCGAGCAGCGCCCTCGGGCGGGTCGGGAACACCGGCCGGCGGCAGCGGAGCCCGGTCGGCGGGCCTCGATCAGAGTCAGATCCCGAGCTTCGCCCGCGTCTGCGGTCCGACGATCCCGTCAACCACCAGACCGTGCTTCAGCTGGAAGTCCTTGACCATGTGGTTGGTCTGGTACCCGAACTTCCCATCCACGCTGATCGGGTAGCCAAGGCTGGCGAGCCTCTTCTGGATCTGGTGGACGTCGAGGCGGAACCCGAGGCCGACGGCCAGCGACGGGTAGCGGGCCGCGGGTGCCACCACGGCCGCACGCACCGGGGCAGCCAGCGAGGAGTAGGAGATGTTCGTGAACCGCACGCCGCGCGAGACGGCCGCCGCCGCCGCCTGTCCCCGGGCCAGGTAGCGGTAGTGCAGGCCGTTGGTGTAGGCGCTCCAGGCGGTGATGCCCTGGCCTTCACAGACCTTCTTCGCCGCCCAGGCGTTGACGGCCGGGTCGTAGAGGTTGCGGTTACCCACCCAGCCGGCGTGGGCCCGCATGTTGATCTGCCACAGGCCGCGCGAGTCCTCGCCGTAGGTGGCGTGGGCGTAGGGGTTGCCGCCGGACTCCGCAAGAGCCACCGCGACCCAGGTGGCCAGCGGAACGCCGCGGCAGCCGGGCAGTCCCGCGTTCGCGGCCGCGCTGGCGATCGTCACATCGGGGACCGTGGTGGCGGCCCTGGCCGGGCTCGCGGTGGCGAACATGCCGGCGCCGGCGCCGATCACACCGACGGCGGCGACAACGGCGCCCCGGGTCCGGGTGGAACGTTTCCGATGCTTTCCCTTGGCCATTTCTTTGACATCTCATTTCGGTGTCGTCGAACACAGACGGGTGATCGAGGGGAGGGATGCCGCTCGAAGGAGGGCGAGCGGAGACGACCGCGCTGGAGAAGGGCAGCACCCAGTGCCGGTCTGCCGGTGCGCCGAGAGGCCGTCCGGGGACGACCGGGGACGACCGATCGACGCGCCCTGGGGATCCCGGGGTCGATGGGCTGAACAGCACGGCAGGCGGCCGTGGTCATTCCGTTCCAGGCCTGGCGGGCCCGGTGGACGGCAGGGGTCAGCCGACCACAGACGACGAGGCCGGGTGGCTTTCAGCCGAGCTGGTGGTATGGCGCGTCAGCGCGATCGGCCGGTACGGGCACCGACCGGATGGCACGTTCTCGCGAAGACGTCAGGGCGAGAACGGCGCCCCGTATGGCGGGGACGCACCGCGGGNCGCGCCGAACGGCGTCACGGTCCAGAAGACCGGAGCCGAGCGTTCCTGAAACACAGGCAACGTCGAGTCCTTCCCGTACGCCTGCGAGGTTAGCTGTCGGGTTCGGGCCGGGAAGCCCGGCCGTTTCCGCGGCGTGCGCGTAACGGCTTAACCCCAAGGGTGGCCCGCAACGAGCCACCCGGAGGAACGTGGTTCCCCCGCTTCTGCCCAAGATCTCTCGGAGGGAGCTGCGGACCGTGGACAGAACTCGGCGTCGGCCCGGAGCTGTTGATACCCCGCAACCGTAGCGAACTACAGACCGTAGTGACAAGTACGAGTTGTGCCGAATCTGGGCGCATGTTGGTCACGATGCGTGCATAACGCTGCGATGCCGCAACTCTCGGACATCAATAGCAGCTACCGGTAGCGACGCAGATCACCCGTCACGACCGGATCTTGGCGATATGGCCGGTCTGTCGAGACGGGGACCGGTGGCCACGAGGTCCGGTAGTCACCGGGACCGCCCGGCCGTCCGGCAACCCAACCCCGGCAACCACGGCAAGCGGGAAGCCTGGCCCGGGGGTCGGGTGGCGTGCGGACGGGTACGCAAACGCGAACGGCGCAGGCTTCGAGCCTGCGGCTCGAAGCCTGCGCCGTTGAAAAACGGACGATGCGGTACGGGACGGACGACTGACCCGCGGATTCGCGTGATTCGCGCCGGCACCCGCCGAGGAAACACCTGCTGAGCGGTTGGGCCTCCCGCGAAGGCACACCCCGATCGGACCGGCACGCGGGCGCGCCCGGCACCGGGCGAGATCAGTCGACCGACCGGTCCCGCTGCCGTTGCCGTGGGGCCAGCCGCGAGACACGGAGATTCTCGAGGAACAGCAGGATGTGCGCGCCGACCGCACGCCGGCCGGGGCCGGCGAGCACGCCATGCCCCCCGGGCAGCGACGCCAGCCGGGCCCGGCGCGCGGTCCGCGTCATCATGCGCGCCAGCGCAAGCGGGCTGACCTCGTCGCGCTCGGCATGGAGCAACAGGATCGGCAGGTCGGGAAGCGACCGTGGGATCGGTTGTCCCGGATCCTCGCCCGCGATCTTCCGGTACACCAGCGGCAGGTCGAGCAACACGAGGGCATCCGGCCGGACCGCTGGCGAACCGGCGCCGACCAACGCCCGCAGGGCCCCGCTGTCCGAACCCAGCAGGACGAACGGACCATCGGGGGCACGCGCCTCACCAAGGGCGAGGACGGTGTCTCTCCCATGGTCGAGAAACGTCACCTGATAGCCGTCGAGCGCGAGCCGGAAAGCTAGGCCCTCGAAATGTTCGGCGGATTCTCCACGACCGGGAAGAAGGACCACACTGGCTCTTCTCGAGTGGGTGGGATCACCACTGGGCCAGTAACGGGTTCCCGGCCCCCCCACATATCCACGGGGGCGCGGATGAAAGTATGACGACGAAACCATGGACGACACAGCATGCTCCGATCGGAAACCGTCCAGAGATGTACCCGGTACTGACCGGACATCGATACCGAGGCGGCTGGCGTCCACGCAGGCGATGACGATCTACGGACAGACCTATCGAGTGACCGTGAATCAGGAGAACGCCAGGGAGAACACCGAGAGCGAGGGAAATCCGAGGAGGCTAGTAAAGCACGTGAAGCGGCCGGGTCGGACAACCGGACGAGGCCGCTCGCAGGAAGTCAATGTGGCCACGGACGACCAGGGGGGTCATCCGACCCACCGAGGAGAACATGACCATATTTTGCCTATCCGACGGCTACCTGTCAACATGGTCAATATTGTTACTCAGGTGTTTCACCCCATGTCCGCCCGAGGATACGTAACCGTAGCCACCGGTCGTGACCGAGGCCGCGCATCATGTGCCGCGCATCATGTGCCACGCGCCGCCGCACAGCCGGACGCCGGGGCGGAGTCGGGTGACCGCCGGCTGCGCCCCGGCGCCGTCGGGCCGGACGCGGCTCAGGCGGCGGCGCCCACCATCGTGTTGCAGCTCTCCGCGCAGGACCGGCATGCGCCGGCGAGCTTGGCGAGCTGCTGATCCTGCGGCATCCTCTCGCACATCTCAGCGCACATCACGCAGATCCGCGCGCACATCGCGCACATTTCCCCGTGCATCGGCGACATCCGGCACATCATGTCGGCGCAGGTCCTGGTGACGGCCGCGCAGTCCATCATCAGCCGCATGTTCGCCGACTCCATCATGGCGCCCGGCATGTCCATGCAGTAGGAGATCGTCTCCTCGCACAGAGCCGAGCAGGACATACACTCCTCGATGGCCTTCCGCATGTTCTTATTGATCATTTCAGCGTGCTGCATGAGAACCCTCCAGGCATTGGAGACGCGGCACCCCGTACCAGCGAACGGCCCGGACCACCTGACGGCAGCCGGCAGCGGGGCCCCTACGACGATAGCTTTCGGGGGCCGATCCGCATCTCGGTCAATCGCCGTCCCAGAATGGATCCGACGAAATCCCGCGAGCCATACTAAGGGTATTTCTTTTGATATTTCGTGAACATTCCGGAAAACGGGAGAGTCAGCCGGGCGGCGACACCGCGGGCCGCTCGGGAACGATTCTCGGCACCTCTTCCATCACCATGGTGGGGCGGACCAGCTTCCCGGGCAGCCGCGGGTGGGGCAGCACCGCGCGACCGCCAAGGAACACTCCGCTCACAGCGTCCGGCCGCTCGAAGATCGACAGGTCCCCGGGGTCCGCGTCGAGCAGGATCGCGTCGAAGGCGGAGCCGACGGCGATGCGGCCGGCTCCCTCACCCAGTCCGAAGAGCCGGGCTCCGGTCGCGGTCGCGGCGAGCAGCGCCTCGGGTGGGGTGAGCCCGGCATGGCGCAGCCGGCTGATCTCGGCCAGGTTCGCGCCNTGCCGGGTGCGGTGCCGGGCGTCGCTGCCGAGCGCGATCGGCNCCCCCGCCGCACGGGCGACCGCGATCGTGCCGGCCAGCGCGGCCTCGGTGGCCTCGGCTCGGTCCGCCGCCCAGCCCGGCAGCACTCCGGTGGCCGCCAGCGCCGCCAGGTCCTGGTAGGGCGACAGGGTGGGGACGAGCGTCACCCCGGCGGCCGCCATGGCGGCCGCCACGGGCTCGGTGAGCCCGATGCCGTGTTCGATGGAACGCGCTCCGGCTGCGACCGCGGCCTCGATCGACCGCTCGCCCAAGGCGTGCATCATCACCGGACGTCCGTACCGCCGGGCCTCCGCGACGGCGGCCGCAAGCTCCACCGGGCTGAACTGCGGCTNGGGCTGCCCCGGCCGGGCGGACATCNCCCCGCCGCTCGCGTAGATCATGATCCAGTCCGCACCCGCCCGCAGAATGCCCCGCACCGAGGCCGGCAGGCTGCCCGCCTCGGTAACGGTATGCGGGGGCCGGCCGGGATAGTCCGGCATGAGAAGATCTTCGGCCGACTCCAGCCCGGGACCGATGATCGCCCCGTCACCGTGCCGCCCGGACCGGCTCAGCCCGACGACGGACACGGCAAGCCGAGGTCCGGGCACGGTGCCCGCGCTGACCGCGTCCCGGATGCCGGCGTCGGCGCCGCCGGCGTCCCGCAGGTGTGTGACACCGGCCGCCAACGACGCCCGCAACGCGGCGGCGGTCTGCAGGACCCGGGTGGACAGCGACGCCGTCGCCAGCTCGAACGGATCATAGGTGGACTGCGTGACGTGGGCGTGGCAGTCGACGACCCCTGGCATCAGCCACAGGTCGTGGGCGTCAACGTCGACGGCGTCCCGGTCAAGACCGAGTCGCGTGCCGACCGCATGGATGATCCCGCCGCCGACGGCGACGTCGGTCGGCTCACCGAAGCGCCCGGTCCTGTCGAGGACGTGCACCCCCCGCAGGACGAAGGCCTCGGCCGCCTCTGATCGTCCGGGCACCGTCGACCGCCCGGACTCGGGACGCCCGGACTCGGACTGTTCCGTCGCGGTGGATCGCCCGTGCGCCGGAGGCTGCTCCGGAGTCAGGGATTGTTCCGATGATGCCGGGGGATCGGTCATGACCAGCGCCGTTCCTGCCGTTGACGACGACCTCCAACGCCTCGTTCCGGCCGGATCGAGCACCGACCGACAAACGCGCGGAGGCGGATGTCAGATCGAAGGTCGAGGCCGGGGTGCGGGAGGTCCGGATGTTCCGGAGGTCATCCGGATGTCAACGGGGACAGGCCGCCGTGTTGACGCGGCAGGTGTCGATGTGACGGCGATGAGTGAGTTCGACCGCGCGGCCACCCGGCCGAGGCCACAGCGTTACCGTGATCCCGCACCGGTCGTCCGACACGACGTCTCCTTCACTCGGCCCCGGATTCACTCGGCCCCGGATGACCGCGCTCAATATCATCTATCATACTCCCCCGTAATCACCGGTCCCGGATGACGCAAAGGGTCGAGGGACGAGCCGGCCAGGTCCGCTCACTGGCAAGCAACTCGTAGGAACGGACGCGATCCGCGTGCTAGCAGGCGATCGCGATGATCATCTTCTCGTCCACGCTCGATCGGCGGGCCCACACCTCGATGTCGGCCCGCTCGGCCGCCGGCACCGGCGGGNGNGGNCNCCNNCGACGGCGCGGNCGGGNCGAGAGATCGAGCCCGGGCAACGGCACACGATCGGCCTGCGGCGTTGACGGCAGGTTGACCGCCGTGGTGAGATCATTCGGTGTTCAGTCCGGCCGTTCTCGTTACGCGTGGCCACGTCGACTTCTCCCTGGTGAGTTCCGCCATCTGTACCGCGCGCTGAGCCGCGCGGCGGACGCGCTCGTCCGGCGCGCCCTCAGCGCGTTCCCGAGATCCACCGCTTCGGTCCGCTCCCTCGGCCTGGCCGGCCGTCGAGCCGGCGCGGCCGGAGGCCGGCGCGGCCAGCACCCCGCTCTCCTCACCTCGGCGCCCGCCGACTCGGAGGGCATGTCCGCATGCGGTTCGACATCCGACGGCGTCGACGAGCCCGACGCGGCACCCGGACCCCGAGCACCGGCCCTGGTGAAATGACCGTGCCGGCCAGCCAGTGCCGGCACGGATGTAGGGATGTACCGGCGCGGATCCACCGGCGCAACTCCACCCGCGCAGCTCCACCGGCGCAACTCCACCCGCGCAGCTCCACCCGCGCACGTATGTCCCCGTGCGGCCGGCACCTTCTCCCGCAACATCGTCTTGTTCCATATCTTGTTCTGTGAAACGAGGAATCCTTCCATGTCCCGTCGCCTTTTCACCTCCGAGTCGGTCACCGAAGGCCATCCGGACAAACTCGCCGACCAGATCAGCGACGCCCTGCTCGACGCGTTCCTGGCTGGCGACCCCACCTCCCGGGTCGCGGTGGAAACACTGCTGACCACCGGGCACGTGCACGTGGCCGGCGAGGTCACCAGCTCCGCGCACGTCGACGTGACCGCCGTCGTGCGGCGCACCCTCACCGACATCGGTTACGACGCCGCCACCGGCTTCGACGGCGCGACCGTCGGCGTGCTGGTCTCGATCGGTGCCCAGTCCCCGGACATCGCCCAGGGCGTCGACAAGGCCTATGAGGCACGGGTCGAGGGCGGCGAGGACACGCTGGCCCAGCAGGGCGCCGGCGACCAGGGGATCATGTTCGGCTACGCCACCGACGAGACCCCCGACCTGCTCCCGCTGCCGATCACACTGGCCCACCGCCTCGCCCAGCGGTTGTCGAAGGTGCGTCACGACGGCCTGCTGCCCTACCTGCGGCCGGACGGCAAGACCCAGGTGACCATCGAATACGACGGGGACCGCCCGGTCCGGTTGGACACGGTGGTCGTGTCCGCGCATCACGCCGCCGACGTCGACCTGGCCACCCGCCTGGTTCCGGACATCCGCGACCAGGTCATCGCCCCCGAGCTCAAGCGGTTGGCCGAGGAAAACCTGGGCCTGGAGGTAGACGGCTACCGGCTGCTCGTGAACCCGACCGGCCGGTTCGAGATCGGCGGCCCGATCGGCGACGCGGGCCTGACCGGCCGCAAGATCATCATTGACACCTACGGCGGCTACGCCCGCCATGGCGGCGGTGCTTTCTCCGGCAAGGACCCGTCCAAAGTCGACCGTTCGGCCGCCTACGCGCTGCGCTGGGTCGCCAAGAACGTCGTCGCGGCCGGCCTCGCCCGGCGGGCGGAGCTGCAGGTCGCCTACGCCATCGGCAAGGCCGAGCCGGTGGGCCTGTTCGTCGAGACCTTCGGCACCGAGACCGTGCCGGTGCCGGAAATCGCGCGGGCCGTCTCGGAGGTCTTCGACCTGCGCCCGGCCGCCATCATCCGGGACCTTGACCTGCTACGGCCGATCTATGGGCAGACTGCCTCCTACGGCCACTTCGGTCGGACGCTGCCCGACTTCACCTGGGAGCGCACGGACCGCGCCGACGCGCTGCGCGCCGCCGTCGGCCGCTGACACCGGCAGCCGCTGACACCGCGCCCCCGGTCTTGCCTGACGACGACCCCGGTCCGCGCGGCTACGGGAGGCGCCACCCCCGAGAGGCGGTCAGAGTGGACCGCATGACCACTTCGGACCGGTCCGGGCGACGCGCACCGTCCGGAACACGGCCGCCTCCCGGAACACGCCCCGTCCCCCGGGCGCACCCCGCGACTGAATCAGGGTCCGGGGTGTCCCGGCCCGGGGAACGGCCCCGGGACGCGCTTGGCCGCCCCCTTCCCCACGGCGAGACCGGCGTGCCGCCGCTCGCCTCCTCGGCCCCGCTACCGCCGGCCGCGGCGCTCGCCGAGGCCCAGCGACTCCTCGACGCGGGACTTCCCTTCCAGGCACACGAGGTACTCGAAGCCGTCTGGAAGAGTCCGGAGACCGACCCCGGCGAGCGCGGGCTGTGGCGTGGGCTGGCACAGCTCGCCGTCGGCGTCACCCATCTGGCCCGCGGCAACGTCAAGGGCGGCGTGGCCGTGCTGCGGCGCGGCGCGGCGAACCTCATCCCCTACGCGGACCGGCCTCCGCACGGCGTAGCCGTTCCCGGTCTGCTCGCCTGGGTGGACCTGCGGATCGCCGACATCGGCCGGGCCCATCCCGGGCTGCCGTGCATCNCCGCCCGGACCGCCCCGGCCGACGGCGGGCCCCGCCTCGTCGGTTAACCCCACCGCGCCACCCGCGGCGCGCCCCTGCCCGTTCTGCCCCGCNGCGGCGGGGCAGAACGGTGGCATTCATCCTAGAACGACGGTACGATCATCCTTCAGCTGGAGCGAGCAGTCCGGAGGATTTCACAGGTGGGAATCGGGTGGACCAGGGCGACTTCTTCATCAGCTACTGCCAGCGCGACCGGGACTGGGCCGAATGGATCGCCTGGCAGCTGCAGGAGGTCGGTTATCGCGTGTTTCTCCAGGCCTGGCATATCGGCCCCGGCCGCAACTGGGTCAGGGACATGGGTCAGGGGATGGAGAACTGCCGGCACACGATCGCGGTGCTCTCGCCCGAGTATCTGAATTCCCCGTACTGCCGGGCAGAATGGCAGGCGGCGTTCGAATACGATCCCGAGGGCAACCTCCGTAAGCTCATCCCGGTGCGGATAGCGGAATGCACCCCTACCGGGATGCTCCGGCAGGTGGTCCACTTCGACCTCATCGGCATCGACGACGAGGACGCCGCCCGGGAGGAGCTGCTGCGCAACGTCCGCTCGGCCTGGGAAAAAGAAGGTGGTCTCGCGCCCAAGAAGCGGCCGGGCTTCCCCCCGGCCCNGGGCNCCCGGNCCGAGCCNCNGGANCCCGNCCCCGCCGGTACACCTGGCACCCCCGCCGCCGTCACCCCGGACACCGGCCTCACCCTGCCGTTGCCGCCCACGCAACGCCCGATCACCTCACGGCCCACGTTCCCGCCGGAGGTGGCGGGATGGCGCCGGGCGGCCCGCGCCCTCCGTACCGCACTCACGCGGGGGTGGGTCGTGCTTCCGACGCTCGCCGCGGCCATCGTCATCGGAATCGCTTTCCAGGTGGCGGACGGCGGCCCCGGCGGAGTGCTGGTCGGCTCACTCGTCGCCGCGCTCGCCGCGGCCGCCCCGGCCTTCATGCTGTTCCCTCCGACGGACCGTACCGCGACGCTGGTGGTCGGTGGGGCCTGCGTGGTGGGCGCGCTCGGGGGGGCGGAAATCGCCCACGGCCGAGCGTGGGCGGCCATGGCCGAGGTGCTGGGCGCAGCGGCGTTTTCGGCCGTCTTCACCATCGCCATGCGCCCACCCCGCCCAGCGCCACCGGCCGATCCGGCGGACCCGGACCCGGCTGCAGTCACGGAGCCGGGCGTTCGGAACAAATCGGTCGTTACCCCGTAGCCCTCGGGGATCAGGCACAAGAATCGGCCGCCCTCGACCAACGGCGTCCTGCGCGGCATGGTTGGTATGCGACGATCAGCGCGGTGGGAGCGGGATGCGCGACCGGCCAGGTTCTCACCACCGGGATCCGGGGCACCGGGATCCCGGTGCGGCGGCNCAGTGGCGGACACGTGCCCCGGAGCTTGCCCCGCGCAAGGCCCGACGTCAGCGTCCCACGGATCGAGGAGTCGCCGCGATGTCCAATACCCGGTCGCGGCTGGGACGGCGTCCCATCGCCATCACCGCCCTGGTGATCCTGGCCGCCATCGTCGGCGTCTTCATCGGCCGGGCCTTCGGCGGAGACGGCCGTAGCCCGATGCTCGTGAGCACGCCCCCGAGCACGCCCTCAGCGCAGACGGCGGCACCGGAACAGGCTCGGCGCGATGCGGCGACGGAGGCGAAGGCGAACCTGCACGCGACCACGTGCACGACCGTACGGATCATCGCCGGCCAGCCCCGCACCCCCTACTCGCAGTACGCGAGCACACTCGCGAAGCTCATCAGTGATCCGGCGCTGAACGGCGGCAACGGGTGGCGCGCCTTTCCTGATTCGTAAGTATTCGGCGATGGCGTGGAGGGGCTGGTTCCGCCGTGTGGCGGTGTCGTGGCTGTGGCGGGAGTCGGGCGGNGNGTCCGCGGGNTGNTGGNGGGGGGNTGTGGGCTCTTCGTGATACGTCGGGTGTAGTTCCTGATACCGAGGACGCTGGTGATGTGTCCTGGGTGGTGTGTCTGTTCTGTCTGTCACCGATGATGTCACCGAGGTGGCGTACTGGCGTGGGCGTGCCGAGCGGGCCGAGGAGTGTGCGGAGAAAGCCGAGGCCCGTGT
>NZ_JPGU01000022.1:24239-70782 GCF_000732115.1 Frankia sp. CeD | reverse complement strand
CCACCGCCGTGACCAGAGCCGAAAAGACGCTCGAGGAGATGCGCGCCGCCGACGAGCCGGTCACCTTCCGCGGCCTGGCCGCCCGCTCCGGGGTCTCCCTGGACTTCCTCTATCGACACACCGGCCTGCGCAGCCGGATCGAGCAGTTGCGCGCGACACAGACCGCCCAGCCATCCCGACCGGCGGAACCGGACCAGCCGAGCAACGTCGTGCGGACACTGACCGCGCAGCTCAGCGAACTCAAAGCCCGCCACCGCGCCGAGATCACCGCGCTGAACGAGGCGCTCGCCGCAGCCCACGGGGAGAACCTGATACTCCGCCGCCGCCTCGGCCCCAACGCCACGGCCGGCACCGACACCAACCCCAACGACCCGTGAGCGCCACCCGGACACAGTCGTCACGTGACGACCGCCCCCAGCGCGGCGCCGGACGACCCCACGCGGCGCTATCCCTGCCTCGGCGCCTCGACGCCAACCCCGGGTCCGCACACTGATCCGGCCGAGCGGACCCGCCCCGTCGCGGACGCGTCCGTGACGGCCCTGACCTGCCAAAACAACTATATTCGATCTTGAAAACTACAGATAACGCCGGACTACTGGCGCCCGTTCTACTACCTGCTCGAGGCCCGCGGTCTCACGGTGTGGCTGGTTAACGCCCGGGACGTCAAGAACGTCCCGGGAAGACCCAAAACGGACAAACTCGACGCGATCTGGCTGGCCAAACTCAACGAGCGTGGCATGCTACGGCCCTCCTTCGTGCCGCCACCCGAGATCCGCGAGATCCGTAACCTCACCCGGCTGCGCCTGGACCTGACCGCCGAGTGCACCCGGCACCGGCTGCGGGTCGAGAAGCTCCTCGAGGACGCCCTGATCAAACTGTCGACGGTGCTGTCGGACATCTTCGGGGTCTCCGGTCGGGCGATGCTCGACGCGCTCGTCGCGGGCGAACGTGATCCGAAGAAGCTCGCGGCGCTTGCCCGCGGCCGGGTCAAGGCCACCCAGGCCGAGCTGGCGACCGCGCTGACCGGCCAGTTCACCGAGCACCACGGTTACCTGCTCTCGGTGCTGCTCGCCCAGATCGACGGCCTCGATCGGCGGATCGCCGAGCTCACCGAGCGGATCGACACCGCGATCGCCGCCCTGCCTGCCCCGGCCCACGCCGCCGCCGACGCCGCCCGCGGTGGCGAGACCGGCCCCGACGGGGACGCCACCACCGGGACCGGCCAGGGCGGCGGTGGCGCCGCGGCCCGGCCCGGCCTGGACATCCTCGACCGGCTCGACGAGATCCCCGGCATCGCCCGCCACACCGCCCAGGTGATCATCGCCGAGATCGGGACCGACATGGCCCAGTTCCCGACCTCCGGCCACCTGAACTCGTGGGCGAAACTGACCCCCCAGACGATCCAGNCCGGCGCGAAAAGCCGCACCGGGCGCACCGGCAAGGGCAACCCCTACCTGCGCGGCGCCCTCGGGGAGGCCGCCATGGCGGCGGCGAAGACGAAGACCTTCCTCGGCTCCCGCTACCGGCGCCTCGTCAAACGCCGCGGCCATCTCAAGGCCCTCGTCGCCGTCGCCCGCTCCATCCTGACCATCGTCTGGCATCTGCTGAACGACCCCACCGCGCGGTTCCATGACCTCGGAGTCGACTACCACGCCAGCCTGCAGAGCAGGGAACGCCGCAAGCGCAACGCCCTGCGCGAGCTCAAGAGCCTCAACCTGAGCGCACAGGAGATCACCGCCCTGCTCGCCGCGGCCTGACGGCCGCCGCGAGCGGAACGCCCGACCCGGCGGCCTGACGGCCGCTCTGTCGGGGCGACGACCGGACACGCCAGCACCGCTCACCGTCAGAACGGCCAGCCGGCAGCCCACGGGATCCGCCGCTGTCGCGCGCACCAGCGGCCAAGTGCCCTGGCGGGCGCGAGCGTGCCCACGTTCAGTTGGTATTTCCGGTCAGATCACGAGGACTCGTGTGGTAGCAGCGTGTCAATCTGACACCAGCACGCGCTCCCTGGACCGTCCGCCGTTGAAACGGACGGTCCGGCCGCGACGCTTCCCGAGTCGGGGCAGGTCAGACGGCTACATCAGCGGATTCCGTCAGGTTCTCCGGCCCATCTGTAGCTACCGGTGTAGCAGCGGCCCACGACCATCCGGGAGTGATGCGGCGCGCCGGACCGCGAGTGCGAACATCGCAGGTCATGAGGCTTCAACGGCCCGTTCAGAGCGGTGCGGCGCCGGATCTGCGCCTCGTGACGAACGCTTGACCAGGGCTTTTGCGCGACGCCGGATGCGATGGGGCGCGGTGCCGAGGCGATCGAGCTGGCTCGACTGTTTTGCCGCAAAGCGGACGGTCTGTCGGAAGTGTCTGTGCAGGTCAGCGGGGTGCGCGGGCGACCGTCCGCCGTCTAACTGCGGTCGCCGTTGCTACAGACGTTGCTACATAACGATCTTCAAATGGCCTCAAACGATCTCAGTCGCGAGGTAAAACCCCTGATCAGAGGTGGTGGGCAGGGGCGGGGTCGAACCGCCGACCTTCCGCTTTTCAGGCGGACGCTCGTACCGACTGAGCTACCTGCCCCGGGCAGTGCGACTCTCGCATGAGCCACAGCGCACTGTTAGCCCTACGAACGCGGTCCCGACGGGATTCGAACCCGCGACCTCCGCCTTGACAGGGCGGCGTGAACTCCAGGCTTCACCACGGGACCATGCTCTAGATCGATCTTCAGTTGTCGCCCTCCAGGTGCCAGCCACGGGCCCTGTCCGGATCTGGAGGTCATGCTACACGACACCGGGACCACTCGAAGGGCCGGGAGCCCAGGATTCTTGCCCAACAGTCCACGCACCCGATCACTCGCGATCCGCTATGGAGACGCGACATCGGCATGAGATCCGCGGAGTCCACGCGGCGGGCGCGACGGCACGCCGGGGCGCACCCGGGAATGCCAGGCACGCCGCCGACCTCGCGGGAACCGAGCGAAAGGTGCGCAGCAGCACGGAGTCGATCCAGACCGCCGTTGCCGATCCCGTTCTGACCCGGGTCCGATGACGGGGTCGCCGTCGCCACCCTGAACCGGCCCGAGGTCATGAGCGCGTTCACCCTGCCGATGGCCACCGCCTAGGCGCAGGCCCTGTGTGCCGCGGACGCCGACCCGGAGGTCCGGTTCATCGCGGCCTCCGCCTTCGTCGGCTCCGGCTTCTCCCGCCTCAGCCTGGCCGTCGAATACGGTCTGTCCTGGCATCTTCCCCAGATCATGGGCACCGCCCGGGTCTCGGACTTCCTGCTGTCCGGCCACGCCGTCAGCGCCACCGAGGCGGCCGAGCTCGGGCTGGTCAACCAGATGATCACGGATGACGACGTACTGGACCACGCGGTGCTTGTCGCCGGTTGGATGGTCGGTTTCCCGGGCACGGGCCACCATCCGAGCGACGCCCAGATCCGTGCGCTGTATGCCGACACCTCTGCCAGGTCTCTGCCAGGTCCGGATGAGCTCATGCGCGGCGCGGACCGGTGTCCCGCCCGGGTAGCATACGACTCTCAAGCGACAGCGACAGCGAAACGCTCGAGCCGGCGTGAAGTGATCACGATGGCACGGTATCGTCACTCACAGGTCGAGAGGCGCTGCAACGGGCCCAGGTCCGCCACGCTCGGCCCGCACCGTTCAGTAAGGGCGCCTCCCATAACCGGGAGGTGGTCTGATGGCAGGGTCCAGGTCGGTCGACGAGGTGGCCGTCCATGACGGTGTGGTCGAGGCCAGCACGGTCGGGGCAGACGCGGTCGAGGCCGGCGACCGGGAGCTCCGGGAGCTGCTGGCCCAGCNGGTCGTCGTGCTCGACGGGGCTTGGGGCACGATGCTGCAGAACGCCGGGCTCACCCCGGCCGACTACCGCACGGAGCGGTTCCGCGACCACCCGAAGGACCTCGCCGGCGACCCGGACCTGCTGAACCTGACCCGTCCGGACGTGATCCTCGACGTGCACCGGCAGTATCTCGCGGCCGGCGCGGACATCACCACGACGAACACGTTCACCGCGACGAGCATCGGCCAGGCGGACTACGGGCTGCAGTCGCTGGTGCGGGAGNTGAATCTGCGGGGCGCGCGGCTGGCCCGCCAGGCCGCGGACGAGGCCGCCCGGCAGACCGGGGGGCGGCGGTTCGTCGCCGGTTCGATCGGCCCATTGAACGTCACGCTCTCGCTGTCCCCGCGAGTGGAGGACCCGGCGTACCGGGCGGTGACCTTCGACGAGGTCCGGGCCGCCTACGCCGAGCAGATCCAGGCGTTGGCGGACGGCGGGGTCGACCTGCTGCTCATCGAGACGATCTTCGACACGCTCAACGCGAAGGCCGCGATCGCCGCCGCCCGCGAGGTCGCCCCGCGGCTGCCGCTGTGGATCTCGGTAACGATCGTCGACCTGTCCGGGCGGACGCTGTCGGGGCAGACCGTCGAGGCGTTCTGGAGCTCCATCGCCCACGCGCATCCGCTGGTCGTCGGGGTGAACTGCTCGCTCGGCGCCGAGGAGATGCGCCCGCACGTCGCCGAGCTCGCCCGGCTCGCCGGCACGTTCACGGCCTGCCATCCCAACGCCGGCCTGCCGAACGCCTTCGGCGGCTACGACCAGACCCCGGACGAAGCCGGCCAGTTGATCGGCGAATTCGCCGCCGCGGGCCTGGTCAACATCGTCGGCGGCTGCTGCGGGACGACGCCGGCGCACATCGCGCGGATCGCCGCCGCCGTCGGCGGTGCGCCGCCGCGCCCGGTTCCGACCCCGCCGGCGCGCACCCGCTTCAGCGGGCTGGAGCCGTTCGAGATCGGCGAGGACACCGGCTTCGTCATGATCGGGGAGCGCACCAACGTCACCGGTTCGGCGCGGTTCCGGCGGCTGATCGAGGCCGACGACTACCAGGCCGCCGTGGACGTCGCCCTGGAGCAGGTGCGCGGCGGGGCCAACCTGCTCGACGTCAACATGGACGCCGACCTGCTCGACAGCGAGCGGGCGATGACCACGTTCCTGAACCTGCTCGCCACCGAGCCGGAGGCGGCCCGCCTGCCCATCATGGTCGACAGCTCGCGGTGGAGTGTGCTGGAGGCCGGGCTGCGCTGCGTGCAGGGCAAGGGCGTCGTCAACTCGATCAGCCTCAAGGAGGGCGAGGAGCCCTTCCTGGAGCAGGCCCGGCGCATCCGCGACTACGGCGCNGGCGTGGTCGTGATGGCCTTCGACGAGCGGGGCCAGGCCGACACCGCCGAACGCAAGGTGGCGATCTGCGCCCGCGCCTACGACCTGCTCACCCAGCGGGTCGGCTTCCCGGCCGAGGACATCGTGTTCGACCCGAACGTGCTCGCCGTCGCCACCGGCATCGCCGAGCACAACGGCTACGCGAAGGCGTTCCTCGACGCGTTGCCGCTGATCAAGCAGCACTGCCCGGGAGCGCGGACCAGCGGCGGCATCTCGAACCTGTCGTTCTCCTTCCGCGGCAACGACATCGTCCGCGAGGCGATGCACTCGGCGTTCCTCTTCCACGCCGTGCGCGCCGGGCTCGACATGGGCATCGTCAACGCCGGCCAGCTCGCCGTCTACCAGGACATCCCCGCCGACCTGCTCGAACTCGTCGAGGACGTGCTCTTCGACCGGCGCGACGACGCCACCGACCGGCTCGTCGCGTTCGCCGAGACCGTGAGCGGGAGCGGCACGAAGCGCACGGTGGACCTGTCCTGGCGCGAGGCGTCGGTCGAGGAGCGCTTGGCGCACGCGCTCGTGCACGGCATCGTCGACTTCATCGAGTCCGACACGGAGGAGGCCCGGGCGCGGGCGGCCCGCCCCCTCGACGTGATCGAGGGACCACTCATGGACGGCATGAAGATCGTCGGCGACCTCTTCGGGTCGGGGAAGATGTTCCTGCCGCAGGTGGTCAAGAGCGCCCGGGTGATGAAGCGCTCGGTCGCCTACCTGGAACCGTTCATGGAGGCCGAGAAGCAGCAGGCGCTGCTGGCCGGCACCGGCACCGGCCGTGCCAACCGTGGCAACGGCACGGTGGTGCTCGCGACCGTCAAGGGCGACGTGCACGACATCGGCAAGAACATCGTGGGTGTGGTCCTCGGCTGCAACAACTACGAGGTCATCGACCTGGGGGTCATGGTCCCCGCCACGGTCATCCTCGACACGGCGGTGGCGGAGGGCGCCGACGCGATCGGCCTGTCCGGCCTGATCACCCCGTCCCTGGACGAGATGGTCACGGTCGCCACCGAGATGCAGCGCCGCGGGCTGAAACTGCCCCTGCTGATCGGCGGTGCCACCACCTCGCGCCAGCACACCGCGGTCCGCATCGCCCCCGCCTACGACGCCACCACCGTCCACGTGCTGGACGCCTCCCGCGTCGTCGGCGTGGTCTCGGACCTGCTCGACGCCGACCGGGCCGGGGAGCTCGCCGTGCGTAACCGGGCGGAGCAGAAGCTCCTGCGTGAGCAGCACGAGAACCGCCAGCAGCGCCCGCTGCTCCCCCTCGCGCAGGCCCGGGCGAACCGCGAGCAGGTCACGTTCGACGACCTGCCCGTCCCCGCCTTCACCGGCGTCCGCGTCGTCACCCCGGACCTCGGCGCGCTGCGCTCGATGATCGACTGGCAGTTCTTCTTCCTTGCCTGGGAGCTGAAGGGCAAGTTCCCGGCGATCCTGGACCAGCCGGTGGCCCGTGAGCTGTACGNCGAGGCGAACGTCCTGCTCGATCAGATCATCGCGGACGGCAGCCTTCAGGCCCGCGGGGTCTACGGCTTCTGGCCCGCCGTCGCGGAGGANGACGACATCCTGATCGATCAGATCGACGTCGGCGCGGTGAACAGCGCCANCTCGCCGGGTCAAGGTGGCACGCCGGGTCCGGGTGGCACGGGGCGGCTGCGCCTGCCGATGCTGCGCCAGCAGACGGCCAAGCCCGCGGGGCGGCCGAACCGCAGCCTCGCCGACTACCTGGCCCCGGCCGGGGACCACATCGGCGGGTTCGCCGTGGCCGTCCACGGCGCCGACACGCTCGCGGCCGGCTTCGAGGCCCGGCAGGACGACTACCGGGCGATCATGGTGAAGGCCCTGGCCGACCGGCTCGCCGAGGCGTTCGCCGAGTATGTCCACCTTGAGGCGCGACGCGCCTGGTTCGAGCCGGACGCCAAGCCGTCGCTGGAGGATCTGCACGCCGAGCGCTTCCGCGGCATTCGTCCCGCCTTCGGCTACCCGGCGAGCCCCGACCACAGCGAGAAGCAGGCGCTGTTCGACCTGCTGGACGCCGGGCGGGTGGGGATGGGCCTGACCGAGTCCTTCGCGATGACCCCCGCCGCCGCCGTCAGCGGGCTCATCTTCGCCCATCCGTCGTCGCGGTACTTCACCGTCGGGCGCATCGGCCGGGACCAGGTCGAGGACTACGCCCAGCGGCGGGGCCTGAAGATCTCCGACGTCGAGCGCTGGCTACGCCCCAACCTCGCCTACGATCCCGAGTAGACGCCCCGGACAGCAGGTCCGGGTTCACGACGCTTACTCCTCGTGATCCGACATGCGGCGGCCGTTCCCGCAAGAAGCACGAGGGGCCGGCCAGACGTACGGTTGGCAGTCTTCTTGTAGTCGAGGCCGGCCGCCCGGGGTGCGACACGGATCACCGGCTTGTAGGCCCGGTCGCCGACCGTGCCACCCGCCAAGCAGTAGTGGAAGGTGTTCTGCGGCAGGCCGAGAAGCCGGGCCGCGACCCCGCTTCGGTGAACACCTCCCGCTCAAGCATGCTGACGGACCAGGTGGCGAGTGTCGCCCAGTCGCGTTAAGAACTCGGATCAGGAAGGTCGGAGATGTCGAACTCGCCTGGTCTCGGGGGTTGCCGTCGGTTCCGTCGTCGGCCACGGTGATCCGGGAAGCGGACGGCCGGTACTACGTGTCGTTCGTGGTCGATGTGACCGACGAGCCGTACCCGGTCGTGCCCGCCGAGGTGGGGGTCGATCTCGGGCTCGATCGGTTGGTGACCATGTCCACGGGTGAGATCGTGGCGAACCCTCGCCCGCCGCGGTCGAAGCGGCGGCATCTCGCCCGCGCCCAGCGGTCGCTGGCCCGCGCACGGAAAGGTTCCGCGAACCGTCGGAAGGCGGTGCGGCGGGNAGCGGNGTTGCACCGGAAAGTGCGCGAAACCCGCCGGGATCATCATCACAAGCTTGCCGCTCGACTGGTCCGCGATAACCAAGTGGTCTACGTCGAGGAGATGGCGGCTACCGGGCAGACGCCCGTTCCATGGGACAAGGTAGTTCCATGGGACAAGGTAAAGGCCGACCTCGGCCTGGTATGAGGTACCCGGTCGGCATAACCCCGCATGCGCTTCGTCAATTGCGCAAGCTCGACCCAACGGCGCGACGCCGCGTCCAGGCGGCGGCCAGGAACGGGCTTGGCCGGCCGTGCCAGAAGATCGCCAGGTCGTCGCGGGCGCGGGTCGCCGCGACGAACAGCAGTGACCGGTCTCGTGCCCGTTCCTGCTGGTACCGCTTTGGGTCGACGTCCTGGTACCGCTCGACCACGCCACGGGGCACAAGCCCGGCGCTGGCACCTCCGATGATGATCCGCCGATACTCCAGGCCCTTGAAACGGTGCATGGTGCCCACGTGGACGCCGCCGGCTCGCTTCGGCCCGTCCGGCCCGATCTCGATGGCAGAAATCCCGCTCGCCTCGAGGTGTGTGACGACGTCCTCCACCATCCGTCGAGTCGGCACGCACACGGCGGTCGAACCGTCGCCGGCACTGGTCGAACCGTCGCCGGCGCTCTCCCAGACCCTGATCTGCCCGCTGATGAGCTTCAGTTCATCCGCCCAGGTGACGGCCTCACCGAGCACGGGTTCTCCGCCACTGAGCAGCGACCGGTACCCCGCGAGGTTGTCGTCGCCGCCGTCGAGGTCGTCGTACGTCTCACCGGCAAGCAGCCGAAGCGCTGTCCACAGGATCTGACGGGTGGTGCGGTAGCTCAGCGTCAACTTGGCACTGCGACCACGGATATTCACGCCGAGACTACCAAGCGTGACGTAATTATCGTAGATTCGCTGGTGGGTGTCGCCGACGAGGAAGATGTCGTCCCGACCTGGCGCGACCATGGCCCGCAGCATCTTCCAGTGCGCCGGGTTGAGGTCCTGGGCCTCATCCACGACGACATGCCGATAGCGGTACCTGGGCAGGGAGCCGGAAGCGGTGGGCTGACCGGCCGCGCTCACCACCGCGGCCGCGCGGTCCTGTTCGGTGCGGGCGGCGTATTCGGCTACCTGGCGCCACGTCCACACACCGGCGTCGTCCAGGCGCTTGGTGAAACGTTCGACGAGTTGCCACACCGCGTCGCGGTCGGCTCGGGACAGTGGCCGCCCTCGACCTGGTCGCCGGGCCTTGAAGTAGTCGGTGCGGGAACGGAGCACCTGGCCCAGAACGACCTCGGCCCACTCGGCCGCGAGAAACTCGGCGTCCCACCGTCGTTCACCGACCTCGTCAAGCATCGCGGCCCACTCCCGCACGGCGGCGTCATCGTCGATCGTCCGCCGGCGACGGCTCGCCCCGGCCTCACCGACAACCCGGCTCGCGAGCTTGTCGATGTTGACGATATCGACCCGATCGACGAGGTCGGGGCCGACCAGGTCGAGGAACCGGGCCCGCAGGTCGGCGGCAAGGTTGCGGTTGAACGTGGTGAGCAGGATCGGCTTGTCATCGCCCGGCGGCAGCCGGGCGGCGAGGTGCCCGGCCCGGTGCAGCGCGACGATCGTCTNCCCGGTNCCCGGCCCGCCGCTGACCCGCGCCGGTCCGCCGTAGACCCGGTCCACGAGCTGGCGCTGGGTCGGATGCAGGAAGACCTGCCACCGCGCGAACGACTCGCCCAGCACCGCCTGCAGCGCGGCATCGTCGCTGGTCACCTGGGTCGCCGGCCGGGCAACCGCCGCAGCGAAGTCCTCCGGGTCGACCGGGCTGTCGGCCTTCACCGGCACGGTGACGTGTTCGAGTACTTCTTCGACGCTCTTGCCGTCGTGCAGCGCCAGGAGCACGTCGGACGTGAGCTGCGGGGCGACCTCGGCGAGCCCGAGCAGCTCGTCCTCGTCAACGATCCGTCTGATCAGCGGAAGCAGGGCCGGAACCACACCGAGGTCGACCAGGTCCTGGTCGGTGAAGGCCTCGAACAACGGCCGTTCGACGTCCTTCTGGCCGCCCGGCTCCCCCCCCTGCGGTGTCGCCGACTCCCGGCGCCGGCTCTGGCCTGACCTGGGCGGGCCTGACCCGGGTGTGGGTCAGCTGCCGTTCCGCACGACTGGCTGTCCCTCCGTGAGCCGAGTGGACCATCGATCCTTGATGCGGGGTTCGTTGCGAGGTTCGTTGCGAGGTTCGCTACGAGATTCAATGTGAGGTTCGAGGCGAGATCGGATGCCTGCCATTCGGACACGGTCCGCACCAGCCAGCCTGCCGCCGCGTAGGCGGCGTCGCGTCCCGAGCCTTCGGGGTCGCCCGGCCCGGCCGCGGTGACGACCCCGATCCTGGCGGCCGGCCAGGCCAGCTCCGCCTGCCAGGCCGCGTCCCCGAGTTCGTACCCGACCTCCGGTACCGGCACATCCCGCGCCGCCAGCTCCCGCACCAGCTCGACCAGCCCCGGCTCCGTCGCNGTGATCATCCTGAGCACCGCCTGCCACGCGGGCCCGACCGCTGCCGGCTGCTGCTGCTGCGCCGGGCCGGTTACCTCGACAGCCGCCCCGGGATGCGCACCGGACGACGTCCCGATCCAGACCGAGGTCTCGGCATCGAGCTGGACCGACCGACGCACCGACAGCGCACCCGATCCCGCCGCGACCCGGAGCAACGACGGGTCGAACTCGCCGAGGGCGCTCCGCGCGAGCTGGACGCCGTCGCCGCCCCCGGAGTCAAGGAACTGCAGATGAGCGCGTTTTCTCGGCGTTCGGCTTCTCGGCGTTCGGCGGCGCACGCTCGATATAGGGCACCTGACCTGCGGTGACGTCCGTCGAGGGCGCCCACAGCCGGATTTACTCCTCGTCGATTGAGCTCCCGGGTGCTTCGATGCGCGGGTCCGACTGCGTTCGGGGCCCGACTGCGTTCGGGGCCCGTCCGTTCAACAGCCCGCGGTCACGACTCAACGGCCCGCGGTTGTGACCGCTCGCTTGCCCGTGCACCCGACACCTCCCTGCTCCGAGGAGCCGACATGAAGATCCTGACCGCGACCGCGGCCACCCAGGGCCAACGCGACGACGACGGCGATGGTTCGCGACATCGCCGAGATGAGCCGGAGCTCCTACGCCGAGGCGCTACGGGCAGGCCTAGCCGCGCAGAGGTGGCACGCCGTCGGCTCCGAATCGCTGGCCGACGAGCTGACCCGGCTCGTCAACGGCTGGCCGGCAGGCGCCGTCGTGGAACGACGGCTGGACATCGTCACCGTGCGCGAGTGGACCATCCCGTAGTCAGCCTCAGCCCCACCGGTACCGTCATGCGGCCCGATCCGTGCCGGCCGGCCCGATCCGTGCCGGCCGGCCCGATCCGGCCGGCTCGTGCCTGCCGGCTCGTGCCTGCCGGTCTTCCCGCCGCCGCCGTGATGGGGACCTGGCGCGCACAGCCGAGGCACAGCGGACGCACAGCGCGGGCAAAAACTGTCCCGCCATGGTGAAGGCACAAGATCAGTCGATTTCAGGGAGAGCGCATGACGGATTACCAGCGGGACGGCCGGAGGCCGACGTACGAGGGGCGTCCCCTGCCCCGGCCCGAGGAGGAGGCCGTCGACCAGGGACTGGGCTTCGACCTCGGCACGCTGCTGAGCCGGCGGCGGATGCTGACCTTTCTCGGCCTCGGTGCCGCGACGGCGGGCCTGACTGCCTGCGGAACAGGCGGGGCCGAAGCCTCGGGATCGTCCGGCTCCACCGCGTCGCCCAGCACGTCGTCATCCGCCTCGACCAGCGGGGCGTCCGGGGAGATCCCCCAGGAGACGGCTGGCCCCTACCCGGGCGACGGTTCCAACGGGCCGGACGTGCTCGAGCAGAGCGGCGTGGTCCGCAGCGACATCCGGTCCAGCTTCGGCGGAGCGACCGGCACCGCCGAGGGCGTTCCCATGACGCTGGAGCTGACCATCACCGATCTCGCCGACGGCGTCCCCTTCGCGGGAGTGGCCGTCTACGTGTGGCACTGTGACCGCGAAGGCCGCTACTCGATGTACACCAACGGCATCACCGACCAGAACTACCTGCGCGGCGTCCAGATCGCCGACNAGGCCGGGAAGGTACGCTTCACCAGCATCTTCCCGGCCTGCTACAGCGGACGCTGGCCACACATCCACTTCGAGGTCTACCCCGACCAGGCCAGCATCACCGACGCCACCAAAGCGATCGCCACGTCCCAGGTCGCCCTGCCGAAGAACGTCTGCGACCAAGTCTACGCGCAGCAGGGCTACAAGGCGTCGATCGCGAACCTGTCTCAGGCCAGTCTCGACAGCGACAACGTCTTCGGGGACGACGGTGGCGCCCGCCAGCTCGCCACCGTGACCGGCAACGTCACCAGCGGCTACACGGTCTCCCTCGCCGTCGGCGTCGACACCACGACCNCCCCGTCCAGCGGCCAGCCCGCCGGTGCGCCCGGCGGCCAGCCACCGTCCGGCGGGCCCGGCGGGNGGCCGCCGGGTGCGCCGAGCTGACCCACACGACGCATCGGGAGGACACCCCGTCGTCACGGCCAACCCCCTCCGGTTCACGGAGTCGAACTCGACGATCCCGGTGGTCGAGAGGTCTCCGGGGACTCGGGGGACTCGGGGGCTGGGGACTCGGGGGGCTGGACAGGTGCGTGGGTGCACAATGGCGCTCTCGACCTCGGGGGCGACTCACGCATCGCGGGTTGGGGGAAATCATAGGTCGGGGAAATCGTGGGTTGGGGGAAGGAGAGCCGCGATGTCCGTACCGGAGGTGCCAGCGCCGGACGAGCTGGTGATTAGCGTGGAGGCTCCGGAGCCCGTTCGGGACGACCTCGGCCTAGAGTTCACCATCGAGTCCGACGTGGATGTCGCCCATCCGCTCGTGACGATCGGTGATTCGCTCACCCATGGCTTCCAGAATCTGGCGGTCCGCAACACCGACCGGTCGTGGCCGGCTCTGCTGGCCGAGGCGATGGGGGTGACGCCGTTTCGCTATCCGGTCTATCCCGGGCCGGATGGCTGCGCCGGCCTCCCCCTCAACATGGAGGAGTTGCTGCGCCACGCGGACACCATTACCAAGGGCCGGCCGCTACCGGCGCACGCGCTACGCCTGATAGTCGCGCTGTACACCCAGGCGCGGGGGGTGCAACGCTACTGGGGCTTCGGCCCGGGCCGGCTCCCCGTCGAGCAGGCGGAATTCAACCACAATCTCGCAATCTACGGTTGGGATGTCCGCGACGCACTCTCGAAGAACGTCGGCTGGTGCCAGGAACAGCTGGCCGAGCGCCCCGCCCGCCGGTCCTGGAATCCGCGCAGGCTCCTGGTCCAGAACGACGGGCCGATCGCTGCCCTGCGTGCCCTGGCCGGCCCCGGCGACCCGGGTACCACCCAGCTGACGGCGGCGCGGCAGCTCGGTGCCGAGGGCGTCGGCACGCTCGTGGTCGCTCTCGGGGCCAACAACGCGCTGTCCAGCGTTCTGCGGCTGCGGCTGGTCTGGAGCGGAGACAACTTCGCCGACCTGAACGGGAAGAAGGCCTACACGGTATGGCGCCCCGCCCACTTCCAGCAGGAGTACGACCAGCTCGTCACCGAAATCGAAAAGGTGGGAGCCCGGCATGTCGTGCTGGTCACCGTCCCCCACGTCACCGTCGCACCGCTCGCCCGCGGGGTCGGCGACAAGCCGGAAGGCTCGCGATACTTCGCCCGCTACACCTACGCCTGGATCAGCGACGACCAGTTCGACACCGCCGACCCCTGCCTCACCGGGACGCAGTGCCGGCAGATCGACAGCGCCATCGACATGTACAACCAGGTCATCATCGAACACGTCAGGGCGCACCGGCAGGCCGGTGACGACTGGCGGGTCTTCGACCTGTGCGCCCTGCTGGACCGGCTCGCCTACCGCCGCTATCTCGACGACCCGACCACCCGACCGAGCTGGTGGAACCGGTACGGCCCCTATCCGCTACCCCAGGCACTCCGCGAGCTGCACCCCCGGCCCGACACCCGATTCTTCCTCTCCGACGCCCGGGGTCGTACCCAGGGAGGTCTTATCGCGCTCGACGGCGTCCATCCCACCAGCATCGGCTACGGCATCATGGCCAGCGAAATGCTCGCGATCCTGGCCCGCGCGAACGTACCCGGAGCCGTGGGCGCCACCATCGACTTTGCTGATCTCCTGCGTCGGGACACCCTGGTCAGCAACCCGCCCGCCAGCCTCGGCGGCGACTTCCGCACCCTCGGCTGGCTACAGCACCGGCTCCAGCTGTTCGCCGCGCTCACCGAACTCTGGTAAAAACCGAACTCTGGTGAACTCAGCCTCTTTGCTCGTGGACCACGAATGCTATTCAGCCGATCATCCCACACGGCCCTGCTGGTTACCGCTCTTCCCAGGGGGGTCCGCCGGCGAGTAGGGCGGCACACCGCCAGATGAGCAAATATTGCCCTCCGAAAAATTGCCGTTCTGGCGGGAACGCTGTGCGTCGTGGCGTCGGTAGCGCAATGTGGGGACGTCGAGCAGTATTCCGGTGGCGAGGGCGGAGCCGGCAATGAGGGTCGCGGTGTCCTCGACACCGCGCAGCGCCGCCCATCCCCCGACGACGAGGAGCAGGTTTCGGCGCCACATCACCCCGGCCGGATGCACGGGTGGCAGGGTGCGGTCGGGTAAGGCGGACGCCCACGCGACGGCCAGCGCACCGCGGGCCAGCGGCCCGGCGGGCACTGCCAGCGGCGCGGTGCGCAGGGTGCCGTCAGCGTGCAGGTCGCGGGCATGGCCGACCGCGTAGCCTGCCGCGGGATGGGCGGCGAGCGCGCCGCTGAGGTCGGCGAGCGCGCCGGGTTCGAGCTCATCGTCGGCGTCGAGGTTCTGGACCAGCGGCGCGGTGCACGCGCCGAGGGCGATGTTGCGGGCGACCCCGAGGCCTTCCTGGGTGCCGTGCGCGGCGATCCGGACCCGGCCGTCGTCCGCCGCTCCGCAGGCGGTCAGCACGTCGAGGACCTCGTCGGGCGACCCGTCGAGGTGAACCCGCCATGTCCAGTGGGGATGGCTCTGCCGGTGCAGCGAGTCCCACGCCGCGGGCAGGTAACCCGCGTACTCGGCGTGTACCGCGGTGACCACATCGACCCGCATGTTCGCAGTATGTACCGATCCGCCCCGCAGCCGTGTGGTACATATCCGGAGAAGATCTGACGGAGGGGGCACATGGACGTCGCATCGATCAATGCGCGGCTCGGTCAGGCAGCCTCAGCCGACTCCCGCGAGTTGGACCGGGTCTGCGAGGACGTCGCCGCCGAACTGATCGACGCGAACATCGAACCTCCCTTCCGGGTCTCATCGGCGGACTTCGTCACCGACCCCTGGCTGATCTGCGCCGACCGGTACTGGCGCCGCAGGTTCCTGCGCGAGTCCACCGTCGAGGGCGGCGTTCTTGCGTAGTCGGGTGGTCCAGGTCACCGGGGCGGGTAGGGTGCGTAGCTCGTCGCCGGCGTAGGCGGCGTCGGCGACGGTGTGGATCGTATGTCCGGGCAGTGCGGTGGCCAGTTTCTCGACCATGCGGGCGGCCAGCCACAGCCGGGAGGCCGATGTGGTGTCCTTGCGGACCAGTCGGGCCATCACCGGCAGACAGATCTGCCGGTCGAGGCAGGGTAGGGTGACGATGATTCCGGCGAGGACCCAGTTGTTGCCGTAGCCGATCTGGCGGGTGTCGACGGCCGAGCCGTCGTGGAACCAGCTCGCGGCCCAGACCTTGGTGCCTCTGCGGTGGAACAGCGTGTCGTCGACCGCCACGGTCACCGGTGCCCCGGCGGGGATCAGGAGGCGCACCGCCAGCCGGGCCAGGGTCACCCCGAGCTCGTCGGCGGACCAGACCGCGGCGGAGAAGAACCGGTGCGCCCGGTCGTGCGGCCACACCCGCGACAGCCCGGCGCCGACGAGCATCCCGCACACCGTGCGCCGGCCCGTGGCCGCGAGCATCCCGGCCACCAGGGCGCGGAAAACCCGGAAGGTCGGCACGGTGAAGCACGGTCGGAAATCAGCCAGGAGAACGGCCAGGGAAAACGGTACAGTGACATCCGGGAGCATCGGCGTCCACTCATTCGAGCTGGTTTAGGAAGCGTCGATGCTCCCGCCATCAGCCCGTCGGGAAGCCTGCTTCCTCTACCGGCACGCCGCAGCCGTGCCACACCCGGACACAACTCGTCCCATCAATAGGTTAAATCAACTCGCCTCGCTAACCACCGCGAGACGATCAAGAAAACTGCGAAACTCTAGCCTCCAGGACCCGCAGATGTACGTGCTCCGGACGGGGCTGGAGCGGCTGCTGGCCGCCTACGAGCCCAATCCCGCGTTGATCATGGATGGCAGGTACGACATCCTGACCGCCAACCGCGGTGTCCAGGCNCTGCTCGGGGACCTTCCAAAATTCCTGCTCGAACCGCCGATGAATGCCATAAGGATCACCCTTCACCCGGAAGGGCTAGCTCCCCGGATCCGTAACCTTTCCGAGTGGCGCGCACACCTGCTGGAGCGTATCGACCGACAGGTCACGCTACGGCCATCGAGTGAACTCAAGGAATTGTTCAACGAGGTCTCGGCGTACCCGGCGCCTGGTTCGGACGGAGACGGCCAGGCGCACGCCTCCCTCGGCGCGGAGCATTACCCGCTCGCGCTGCCACTGCAGATCCAGGCAGGCGAAACGATCCTGTCTCTCATCTCGACGGTCACCACGTTCAACACGCCTATGGACGTGACCGTCTCCGAACTGGCGGTAGAGACTTTCCTGCCAGCCGATCCGGAGACGGCACAGGCGCTTCAGGTCGCCATGAAAGGCGCACCCGTGGTATGAGCCCCCAGGCCCGGAGAAAGACCCAGGCGAAAGTGCGTGCCGGCCGGGCATCCGTGGCACGGATGTCCGGTCGGCACGTCTCCACCGGGCCGTGCCCGGACCTCCGGGGTCAGGCTCCCGGAAGCCGGTCCAGGANGCCGCTCACCGAGCTGATTCGTCCGTCCTCGGCGAGAGTGATCACATCAAAGCCGGCCGCCGGAGCCGAGCCATCGGCCTTCGAGACCAGTTCCCAGGAGAAACGAGCGATGTTGTGGTGCCCGTCAGGGGAGCCGGCGAGCCTGAACTCGAAACCGGGGAACTGCTCGTGCGCTCCGCTGATCGCGGCGGCGATGCCGTCGTGCCCGCTGACGTCGGCCAGCGGGTCGGTGTAGGTGCCTTCTTCTGTGAACGCGGCGGCGACCGCGTCCTTCAAGTCCTCGGGAGTGGCGGCGTTCCAGGCGGCGAAGTACCGCTGGACAGCGTCGTTGTACGAAGTCAACTCAGTACCCTTTCAAAATCGTGCTGGATGGTGTTCGGAGTCACACCCGACTGCGACGCAGGGCGGCGAACTGCAGCACGGCGAGACCGCCGACCGTCGCCGCCTGCAGCGGAATCCAGACCTGCCCGGCGATGCTGGGATCGTCGAACCAGAACAACAACGCGACGATGCTGAGCACCGCCCAGGCGAGATTGGCCTCGATCACCGCGTTGACGGCCAGTACCGATGGCCGCGGCCTGCTGGCGAGCCAACCGACAGCCAGGCCGTAGAGGAGCAGGAAAGCGCCCAGAGCGAGCAGCAGATCGCCGCTGACGTCGAACAGCCGCCCCAACGGCCCCGACGCCACCAGATAGGCGATTCCGTTCACCGTGGTGACGACGGCGTCGAGGGCGAGGAAACGCTGTAGCCAGGTGGCCCCGTCCGTCCTGACCTCGGCCCCGGCACGGACCGAGGGTTGGCTCGTGGTCATTGACATCAGCCTCCTCAACGTGATCGTGCGTGGCACAGGCCGCAGGGTGCTGTGCCACGTACAGCGTGTGCCACAGTCGCCGGGATGGTCGATTACCGCCCAGGTAATCGAGCCGCGGTCGGCGCGCACGCTCCGCGGCGGATTTCAGTGGGCTCGGGACGGACGGGCGGCTAGTGCGCCGGTCAAGTAGCCGTGTGTGATCTGTGGTAGGCAGCACCGGTGGGTGGGTGCCGGGTGCCAGCCTCTGATCGGAAGGTGCTGCCTGATGCGTCCTGGGGTGTGGCGTCCACCGGTGGAGCCCTCGGCTGCGGAACAAACAGTGATCAGGCTGGTGCGGCGGGCGAAGCTGTTCGTGTTCCTGCGCCGGTATCGGCATGAGCTGTTCGACGAGGCGTTCCAGACCGAGCTGGCCGAGGTCTACCGCGACAGTCCGAAGGGCCAGCCGCCGGTGCCGCCGGCGCAGCTGGCGTTGGCGCTGATCCTGCAGGCCTACACGGGTATCTCCGACGACGAGGTGATCGAGGCGACGGTGATGGACCGGCGCTGGCAGCTGGTGCTCGACTGCCTGGACACCGACCGTCCCCCGTTTGCCAAGGGCACCCTGGTGGGATTCCGTACCCGGCTGATCAACGCTGGGTGGGATCGGCGGCTGATCGCACGCACCATCGAGATCGCCATGGTGAGCGGGGGGTTCGGGCCGNGGGCGTTACGGGCGGCGTTGGACTCCAGTCCGTTGTGGGGCGCCGGCCGGGTCGAGGACACCCCGAACATGGGACACGCCCTGCGCAAGGCTCTGGGTGTGATCGCGGCCGGGCAGGGGTGGGGGCTGGACGAAGGAACCGCCGTCCTGGCCCGCCGGGCTGGGGCCCCGGTGCTGGCCGGATCCAGCCTGAAAGCCGCGTTGGACGCCGACTGGGACGACCCCGGCGAGCGGGACCACGCTCTGGCGGTGGTGCTGGCCGCCCTGGAGGCGGTGGAGACCTTCATCGCTGCCCAGCCCGCCCCGGTCGGGGCGGCTGTCGCGGTGGCCCGCCAGGTCCGTGACCAGGACGTCGAGACCACCCCGGCCGGTGTGGCCCGGCTGCGCCGCGGGGTAGCGAAAAACCTGACCGAGCTGCACATCGACCGGGCCTACCTGCCCTCCACTCTGGTCCGCGACCGCGACGAGAACCTGCAGGTGTTCTGTAAGGCGTGGCGAGTCCGCAACACCACCGGCCGGTATGACGAGACCGCTTTCACCCTGAACTTCGACCACGGCCAGCTCACCTGCCCGGCCGGGGTGGTCATGCCCTTCACCCCGGGCCGCACCGTCCGTTTCCCAGCAGCGACCTGCGCGGCCTGTCCCCTGCGGGAACAGTGCACCACCAGCACCCGCGGGCGCAGCGTGAGCATCCATCCCGACGAGACTCTGCTCGCCGAACTCCGTGAACGCCAGGCGACCCCGGCCGGCCGCGCCCGCCTGCGGGAACGCACCGCGGTCGAGCACACCCTCGCCCACGTCGGCCACTGGCAGGGCCGCCGCGCCCGCTACCACGGGCAGCGCAAGAACCTGTTCTACCTCCGCCGCACCGCCGTCGTCCACAACCTCCACGTCATCGCCCGCCAAAGAAACGATCAGCAAGCAGCCTGACTACCTGACCGGCGCTCTAGATGTTAGCATTTAGTGGCCGATCGGCTACCCTCTGGTGCCCCCAACGGGATTCGAACCCGTGCTACCGCCTTGAAAGGGCGACGTCCTGGGCCGCTAGACGATGGGGGCGCGGCGACGACCCTCAGCGAGGCTGCGCATCCGCCCAACCGCGACGTCGATCGTCTGAAACACCGCAAGCATAGGGGATGGCCCGGTCGGACGACAAACCCTTCCCGGGCCGATCCCGACCGCTCGGCATCCCCGTGGGAACGCTCCCCTGGCCGGCCAACCACCCGGCTGCCCAACGACTGCCCGGCCACCCGGCCACCCGGCTGCCCGGCTGCCGCGTCACCGGCCCTTCTCCAGGCGTGAACGGCCCGGCGCCTCCTGCCCCGCGGGGCGGCCTGCCGCGGGCGCGATGGCGCGGCGCGGGTCGACCCATCGGTAGCGGGAACGGAAGAAGGCTCGGACCGGCCGCCCCCCGATCGCGATCGAGTGCTCGATCCGCGCCGGCCCGGCGAGATCGAAACTCAGCGTGACCTCGTCGGCCCGGTCCCCGGGAGTGTTCGGATCATAGACACGGAGCGTGATCGACGTTCCGGCCTGGACGTAGGCGTAGGCGAGCACCTGATGGTTCAGGCCGAGCAGCCGCGGATCGGGGGAGCGCACCGTGATGATCCCGATCGGGGACAGCAACCCCTCGTCCAGATCGAGCCGGATCCGTGGCCACTCATCCGCCAGGCTCGTCCGCGCGACTCCCGGCCGGACCCGGATCCCCCGGTTGACGTCGGCATCGGCGCCCTGCATGAGCCGGTAGTAGCGGGCCACCCCCCGCGGGATGTCGAAGCTCTCCAGCAGGCGGCGGACGAGGTACGCGTACAGCGGGGAACCGACTGCCGGCGCCACGACGTCAGGCGGCGGCCCGATTCCGGCCTCGAACAGATCACGCACAGCGTAGATCATCCCGCCGCACAGGCCCCGGCTGGCGTCGCCGAGGCCCAGCCGCCGAGTCGACCATGGCGCCGAAACGGCCAACAACGGTTGCGGAGCGAAGCTGTTCGTGAACCGGAACGCGCTGGTACTGGGCCGGAAACCGGGCACAGTCGACTCCCGCCCCCAGCCCTGGTTATCGGCGCCGCCCGACGTCACGGTGCCGGGCGGGTTACGGCGCCAGGCGGCGGTCCAACGATGATCAACCTCCGGGCAGCTCGGATCTCTGTCCAGCGATCTCTGTCCAGCCTCTCGGCTGTCCAGGGCCTCGGCCGTCCGTCCAGTGCCTTGGCCCAGCGCGACGAGACCGGCGGACAGCCGTAACGGCCGTCCGCCGGTTCCCCAGCAGGTCCACCCAGCGCCCTCCCGGTGCGGAGGTGGTCCTTGACGCGGGACGTCGGCGGGACAGGATCCCGACGCATGGGCTCACCCACATGCCGGACGACCCGACGCCTGGATCTATCTACCCCTCCATCAGCGGCCCGATGGTGATACCGCAGCCTCCGGCCGTCGTCCGATACGGGACGATCAACCGCTCTCGAGACCTTCGGCCCTATTCCGCGGGACTCACGACCGACACCCTCGCACTGTCAGCCGTGCGGCCCGCACCCGAGGAGAGGAGGGGGCTCGTGCAACGCGCCAGGTTGGCGCGAACCTAGATGTCACTTCCGATGCTCGGAACTCCCTTCAACAGGGCACGCACCTCCGCCTCTCGGTACCGGCGGTGACCGCCCAGAGTCCGAATCGACGTCAGCTTTCCGGCCTTCGCCCACCGGGTCACGGNCTTCGGGTCTACCCGAAACATCGTGGCAACCTCGGCGGGCGTCAGCAGCGGCTCAGCGTCTGGCGTTCGTGTCGTCATTGCGTTGGCCTCCCGTCACAGAGCGTCGCTCCGTCCCATACAGATCGTGCATCCTTCGGGGGCATTTCGGACATGGCACGTCAGGACCATCTACTGACTAGTCACAGCTCGTCCGACGCGGGCGGCAACTCTCAGTTAACAGAATGCGCCGATCAGCTCGCGGATTCCCGTGCCTGCAAGGGCCTCCACCTCATCAGGACTCGTTCGTAGGCTTCGACCGCTAGGTCTGTTCGCCCACGGCGTAACGCACTGACAGCCTCGACGATGTCCTCTACAGAGTTGTCGCGCCGAAGCATGTCATCGTCCAGCAGGTCAACTAGCCCGTCGTAGTCCAGTTCGACCCTGCTCTGCGGATGGAAGGACCCCAGCCAACGGGCCAGCTCGCCGACGCCCTCGACTCCTGGGGCGTCCGGAGAGCTCGCCCGCAGCGCCTCCACCGCCTCCACCGCCCGGCCCGCCCGCCGTCTGGCGAGGCTCATCGTGGTGCGGTAGATCATGGACCGCTCGGCAGTGTCCCCCGTGACCAGGGACCGTTCGGCCGGGTCGAAGAGCAGGAACCACGGCGGTGGCACCATCCAGGTACAGGTCTGCACGTGGACCTTGAGCGCGGGGCGGCGGGCCTTCCACCGGTCCAGCTCGACCTCGGCCGGCTCGATGATCCGCCGTGGCAGGAACGCCTCCGCGACGCGGTCGGGCATCAGGCCGCGGAACTCGAGCGCCGCCTGCCACACCCGCAGCTGGGTCGACCACGGACAGACGAACATCAGACCGTCGATCCACTGGACGAAGGCCGACTCGTCGGCGACGTCAAGGGTGGGATGGACGGTCGCGACCAGCGCCAGGACCCGCTCCCGGCGGGTCCCGGCCCGGCGCGAAGGCGGCCCCGCAGCGGCGTAACGCTGCCAGCGGCCACGTTCGGCCGCGGGAAAGGCAGCGAGCGGTTCGTACACCCGCAGATACGCCGCGGGGGAGACGACGGGCACCTCAGGACCCACTTACCGCGCGCGATCCGACCGACGACACCCACGCGGATGCCCTGGATCCTGGCATGCCTCGATCCTGGCACGTCCACACACAAGCCGTCCGGCCTACCGGCGCCGTAGGGTTCGCCAGGACACGATCTGCGGGCCCTGGGCGCGGCGCGGGGTGGTTGGCCCGCGCGCGGGATCAGGGCGGTGGGGGCCACGGGCCCCACGGAGGCCCCCAGAAGGCCCCCAGAAGGCCCCGAGGAGAGAGGTGCGCCATGTCGTCCCTGTTCAGCGCCGTTTGTGACCATGAGCAGGTGCTGTTGTGCTCGGACCGTCCCTCGGGTCTTCACGCGATCATCGCCATCTACTCGACGGCGCTGGGGCCGTCGCTGGGCGGTACCCGCTTCCACCCCTACGCCGACGAGGAAGTCGCGTTGGCGGACGCCCTCGCCCTGTCCCGGGCGATGGCCTACAAGGCCGCCTGCGCCGGGCTGGACCTCGGCGGCGGCAAGGCCGTCATCATCGGTGATCCGGCCGTNGCGAAGTCGGAGCCACTGCTGCGCGCCTTCGGCCGCCATGTCGCATCACTGGGCGGCCGATACATCACCGCTTGCGACGTCGGTACCTATGTGGCGGACATGGACGTCATCGCCCGGGAAACCCGGTGGGTAACCNGACGGTCACCGGCGCACGGCGGTTCGGGCGACTCCGGCGTGCTGACCGCCTACGGGGTCTTCGAGGGCATGCGCGCCGCCGCCCGGCACCGGTGGGGAACGCCGAGCCTGGCGGGGCGCCGCGTCGCGGTCTCGGGAGTCGGCAAGGTCGGGCGGCGGCTCGTCGGGCATCTCCTCGACAGCGGCGCCTCGGTGGTCGCGGGCGACGTGGACCCGGTGGCCCTGGCCCGGCTGCGGGTGGAGTTCCCGGCGGCCGAGACCGTGCCGGACCCGGACGATCTGCTCGACCTCGACATCGACGTGTACGCCCCCTGCGCGCTGGGCGGAGCGCTGAGCGCGGAGACCGTCCGCCGGCTGCGAGCCGGCGTCGTCTGCGGCGGCGCCAACAACCAGCTCGCGCAGCCCGAGGTCGGGCGGCAGCTCGCCGACGCCGGAGTCCTGTACGCCCCCGACTTCGTGGTCAACGCCGGCGGCCTGATCCAGGTCGCGGACGAGATCGAGGGCTACTCGCCGGAGCGGGCCCGGGCCAGGGCCGCGCAGATCTTCGACACCACCTCGGAGGTGTTCCGCCTCGCCGAGGCCGAGGAGGTGACCCCGACCGAGGCCGCGGAGCGGCTCGCCGAACGCCGCATGACCGACGTGGGACGCCTGCGGGGGATCCTGCTGCCCTGACGCCGACCGCGGATGGGGCGAGACGCACCGTGAGGCGAGGCACACCGTGAGGCGAGGCACACCGTGAGGCGAGGCACACCGTGAGGCGAGGCACGATCACCCGCCCGGCGGAGGCCTGAACGTCAATGGGAACAGGTGACGGTGATCACATCCAGGCCCCGTCAAACGGGCNGCCGACGGCGGGGACGAGCGGATATCCCCGATCGAACCCACCGGACAAGCGGGTTCATACACCGTTTCCGATCGCGGACACCTTGTCCGGGGACAGGCAACTGTCGGGTTGGCGTGCCGAGAAGCCTCCGGTCCCTGTAGTCTCGGGAAGCACGAGACAGTGAGAGCACCGGGGCGGGTCCCCGTCGTCATGTTCGAGGGGGTCGAGCCATGGGGCGCGGCCGAGCTAAGGCCAAGCAGACGAAAGTCGCCCGCGAGCTCAAGTACAACTCGCCCACTATGGATCTCGACCGATTGAAGGCGGATCTGGGCGCGGGCTCGACGCGCGAGAACAACAACGACGACTCGTACGTAGATGACGACTACGGATACGACGCCTACGCAGACGACGAGGACGATCGACGTTCCTCCCGCTGACAGCGTCGCTTCGGTAGTCGCTCACCGCGGCAGGCTCACCGCGGTGGTCGTCGCCGACGGTGGTCGTCCGGGCTCAGGCCCGGGCTCCCACCGCCATAACGTGCTGCCGTGATGTTGGCCGCGCTGCATGCTTCTTCGCCAGTTCACTCCTGATCAGCCCAGGCTGCCCGGACAGGTTGCCCAACCTGCCCGGAGGGGCTGCCCTGCCCGGACGGGCTGTCCCGGACGTGCTGTCCCGGACGGGCCGCCTCAGCGTGGATGCCGGCCGGCGAGCCGGGCCCTGGCCACGCCGGCTGGCTCCGGAGCGTCCGCCGTGCCGACCTCCCCTGCCACCCAGGCCGGCACGTCCCGCGCGGCGAGCAGCGCGAGAGCGTCGGCGACCGCGGTGGCCGGCAAGACCGCCACCATGCCGACTCCCTGGTTGAAGGTGGCTTCCATGTCCGCCTGGGTCACCTCGCCGCGCTCGGCGAGCAGACCGAAGATCGGGGGCACTGACCACGACGCCCGGTCCACCGTGGCCAGCAGGCCCGGCGGGATGACCCGGGCGAGGTTCGCCGCGAGACCGCCGCCGGTGATGNGGGCGAAGGTGTGCACCTCGACAGCCGCGGCCAGCGCCAGGCAGTCCCGAGCATAGATGCGGGTCGGAACCAGCAGGGACGTGCCCAGCGTGCCCCCCAGGGACGGGACGTATGCCTCCAGATCCTCCCGCGCGGTCTCGGGAATCCCACCGGGCTGGCCAGAATCGACAGGACCGAACAAGATATGCCGTACGAGCGAGAAGCCGTTGGAGTGGATGCCGGATGATGCCATCGCGACCACCACGTCCCCGGGCCGGACTCGCTCCGGCCCGAGCACGTCGTCGGCCTCCACGNCCCCGNCCCCCGTCGCGGCCAGGTCGTAGTCGTCGCTACCCATGAGCCCGGGGTGCTCGGCGGTCTCCCCGCCGACCAGCGCCGCCCCCGCCTGCTCGCAGCCGGTTGCGATGCCGGAGACGATCTCGGCCACGCGCGCGGGGACCAGGGAGCCGCACGCGATGTAGTCGAGCAGGAACAGCGGCTCCGCGCCGCACACCACGAGGTCGTCGACAACCATGGCGACCAGATCAATGCCCACGGTGTCGTGCGTGTCCAGGGCCCGGGCAACGGCAATCTTGGTGCCCACACCGTCGGTCGACGAGGCGAGCAGCGGCCGACGGTACCGCGCCGTATCCAGCGCGAACAGGCCGGCGAATCCGCCGAGCGAACCGACGACCTCGGGCCGGATCGCGCGCGCGACGTGACCGCGCATCAGCTCGACGGCACGCTCGCCCGCGGCCACGTTGACCCCGGCCGCCCGGTACGAGTTCAATCCACCGCTCATGCGGGCCTCACCCCGGCCGGCTCGGGCTCGGACTCAAGATCGGGCTCGGGCTCAGGCTCGGCGTCGTGGTTGTCCGGGGAGGGATCGGCACCGTTCATGCCCAGCGTCACGCCGCGCCGCAACGCCTCGGCGATCATGTCCTCGGTGGTCTCCGCGCCGCCCGTCGCCTCCAGCCGATGCTTGCCGAGCTTGTCGGAATCGTTCAGCGGAACCGGGTACACGCCGTCGAAGCAGGCCCGGCAGAGCGTGCCGGCCGGTTGGCGGGAGGCCTCGACGAGGCCCTCCAACGAGACGTAGGCCAGCGAGTCGGCCCCGAGAGAGGCTCTGATCTCCTCGATGCCCGCCTCACTGGCGATCAGCTCGGCGCGGGTCGCGAAGTCGATGCCGTAGAAGCAGGGCCACCGTACCGGCGGCGAGGAGATCCGGATGTGGACCTCGGCGGCGCCGGCCTCCCGCAGCATGCGCACCAGCGCGCGCTGCGTGTTGCCGCGGACGATCGAGTCGTCCACCACGACGAGGCGACGCCCCTCGATCACATCCCGCAGGGGGTTCAGCTTGAGCCGGATCCCGCGCTGCCGAATCGTCTGCGAGGGCTGGATGAAGGTGCGCCCGACGTAGGAGTTCTTGACCAGGCCCTCACCGAACGGGATACCCGACTCCTCCGCGTAGCCGACCGCGGCGGGTACCCCGGACTGCGGCACGGGGATGACCAGGTCGGCCTCCACCGGCGCCTCGCGGGCCAGCTGCCGGCCAACATCGACCCGGGTGGCGTGCACGGAACGTCCGGCGATCGACGTGTCCGGGCGGGCGAGATAGACGTACTCGAACAGGCAGCCGTGCGGATCGGGCCGGGCGAACGTGCGCGAACGCACCCCCTCGGCGTCGATGACGACCAGCTCGCCGGGAACGATCTCCCGTACGAGGGTGGCGCCGACGATGTCGAGGGCGGCCGTCTCGCTGGCGATGATCCACGCGCCGTCGGGATGGCCGTCGAGCCGGCCGAGCACGAGCGGGTGGATCCCGTGCGCGTCCCGGGCGGCATACAGCGTCGAGGCGTCCGAGAAGACCAGCGAGAAGGCCCCGGTCAGGCGGGGCAGCACGTCCATCGCCGCGTCGACGAGGGTCGGGCCGGGATGGTCGGCGAGCATGGCGGTGATGAGGTCCGAGTCGGTGGTCGCCCGCAGGCGGTCCCGCTCCGCGCCGAGCGTCCGCGCGAGCTCGACGATGTTGGTGAGGTTGCCGTTGTGCCCGAGCGCGATGGGGCCGCCGAAGCGGGCGGTGCGGTACGACGGCTGGGCGTTCTCCCAGGTGGAGGAGCCCGTCGTCGAGTACCGGGTGTGACCGACCGCCACATGGCCGCTCAGGCTGGACAGGGTGACCTCGTCGAAGACCTGAGCGACAAGCCCCAGTTCCTTGAAGACCACCACGGTCCGACCGTCCCCGACCGCGATGCCGGCAGCCTCCTGCCCGCGGTGCTGCAGCGCGTACAGACCGTAGTAGGCCAGGTTCGCCACGTCCTCACCGGGCGCCCACACCCCGAACACACCGCAGGCGTCACGCGGCCCCGGCTCGTCGGAGAGGTCTGATTCCCATCCGGGGGTGGCGCCGAAGCGGGGTGCGACGTCTGGCACCAGGACTCCTCGACAGGTCAGGGACACCGAAGAATGCGGACGATCTCGCGCGGGACCATGCGGGACCACAGAGGTGCCGGGCTCGTCCGCTGACGTGCCGAGACGTGCCGAGACGCGCCGACCACTCCGACCACCGCCTCACCCCGGCAGCTACCTTCCACCACGCTAGCAGTGAGGACGCGCATCGGCCGTTGTGCGCGCATGCCCGGACGGACCAGATCGTCCCTGGTAGATCATCCGGACCAGCCAACCCGCATCTACAGGAGGGGCAGGTAGGAACTGAGGTCGGCGCGCTCGCCGCTGGCCGCGACCCGGCCGTCGGCCACCGCCTCGGCCCACGGCAGGCGGCCCGCGCACAGCAGGACGAAGGCGACGGGTTCGGCCTCGACGACATTCGGCGGTGTGCCCCGGGTATGGCGTGGACCCTCGACGATCTGCACGGCTGTGAACGGCNGCACCCGCAGTTCCACCGAGCGTCCGGGTGCCCGCTCGGCGAACATCTCCGCGAACACCTTCGTCGCCGCCCTGAGCGCATCCCGGACCGGCGTGACGCCTAGATCGAGGCCGTGCACCACCGCCTCGACCGCTCGGGTGCGCAGGAACTCCGCCAGTCGCATTGGGCCGCCCGGCGTCGGGACCACCGCTTCCTGAGTCACCGCGGCCATGGCGGCCACCGCGGCCGACACCTCGCCGGCCAGCCGGCCTCTGATCTCGGCCGGCCCACGGTTCGCCGCCAGCGAGCGGGCGGTGTCCGCGACGGCCTCCGTCCGGGTTCCGGCGCCCGTCAGGTAGCCGCTCGCGGTGACGAGATCCCTCGCCGTGACGAGATCCGTCGTGCGCCGGGACGCCGGGACCGCGGGGGCCAGGGCCTCGGTGAGCGCGGACGCGGAGCGGGAGACGTGCAGGACGAGGTCGCCGACCGTCCAGCCGGGCAGCGGACTCGGCACCCCGAGGGCCCCGTTGGGCAGGACACTCACCGCATCGACGATCCGCTGCCACTGGTCCGCCAACGTCGCGGCCAGCTCGGTACCGGTCGCCCTGGGATCCTGGCGGCGTCCGCGGGGTGGCACCCCTCCATCCTGCCCGGCGCCGCGTCCCGGCCGGATAGCCTACCTGCCAGATACCACCAGGCACCACCCGATAACATCTAGTACAAACCGGTACAAACCGGTACGCGGTCATATCCGGCTGTCCGCGCGCGCCGGTGTGCCGGACCCGATCCCCCGCCCTGCCGGGCAGGAAGACGAGTATGGACGGGTGCCAGTGACGATCCCGCGCGCTCCCGCCGACGAGTACGCAACCGCCGCGATCCGGCAGCGGGTTCTTGACGCCTGGGCCGCCTCCCCGGCCCGCTTCCGGGAAGACGCCAATGCCGAGGAGGACGCGGCTCTCGGCGCCTATCGCGACCGCCTCGTCGTCGAACTTGTGCAGAACGCGGTCGACGCCGCGCGTGAGGCCGGCGTCCCGGCCCGGGTGTACCTGCGGCTGCGCACCTCCGCTTCGGAGTCGGATGCTCCGGATGCTTCGAAGACCGGCGCCGGTCCCGGGGGCCTGCTGGAGATCGCCAACACGGGGGCACCGCTGAGCCCGGCGGGGGTGGAGGCGCTGTCGACCCTGCGTGCCTCGGCGAAACGGGACACCACGTCGGTAGGGCGGTTCGGCGCCGGGTTCGCCGCAGTGCTCGCGGTGAGCGACGATCCCTCGATCGTCTCCCGGTCCCGCCCGGGCGGGAGGGCGTCCGGAGTCACCTGGTCGAAGAGCAGGGTGATCAAGGCCGTGACGGCCGCGGGGGTGGGCTGCGCCGGCACCACGACGCCGGCGCCGGGCCTGACCGAAGAACTGGCCCGGCGCGACGGGGCGGTACCCATCCTCCGGCTGCCATTCGATCTTCCCGCGCCGCCCGCACCGCCGGACGGGTACGACACCGTGATCCGCCTCCCGCTGCGGGACGTCGCGGCGGCCACGGCGGCCCGGGATCTGCTGGCCGGGCTCGATCCGACTCTGCCGCTCGTCCTCGGCGGTCCCAGCGAGATCGTGGTTGACGTCGACGGAGCCGTTCGGACGATCACCTGTCGATGGATCCGCGGGGGCGGCTCATCCCAGCCCGCGCCGGGCGTGACGGCGACCCGCGTGGAGATCGCCGATCTCGACGGCGAGCGCTGGCGCGGCATCGCCCGTAGCGGCGTGATCCCGGCCAACCTGCTGGCCGACCGCCCGGTAGAGGAGCGCGGCCGGAACCGCTTCACCGCCCGGGTCATGGTCCGCGACGGCGGATGGCCCGAGAGCGTCGCCCGGGTCGTGCGGGCACCTCAGCCGACGGACGAACCGATCTCGCTGCCGATCCTGGCGAGCGTCGAGCTGCCACTGGATCCCTCGCGTCGACACACGGTATCGGGTCCGTTACGAGACTGGCTCACCGATCAGCTGAGCGCGGCCACCGTGGCGCTGGCCGAATACCTGGGCGCCGGCAGGGACCCAGACGCCGGCAGGGACCCAGACGCCGGCAGGGACCCAGCCGAGACACCTGGCGACCCGCTGGCCGCGCTGGCCCTCGTGCCGACGGGGCTGCCGGTGGGCGAAGTCGACGGCAGGCTACGGGACGTGCTGACCCGACTTCTCCCGGACGCGGCGATGCTGCCCGCCGGTCTGCGTGGCCGGGACTGTTCCGTCTGCGATCTCGGCCCCGCGACCGATGCGGTCACCGAGCTGCTGCGCTCCTGCGGAGCCGACCCGGCCGAGGCCTGGACCGAGGCCGACCCGGCCGAGATCGCCGGCACGGACGGGGCGGGTCCGGATAGCGACGACACCGTCGCGGCGAAGGNCGATGGGCAGGNTCCCGGCCTGCTCCCNGCGGCCTATGCGGCCCGCCGGTGGCGTACCGCACTCTCCGCCCTGGGCGTTCGACGGGTGGACAGCGCCGCCCTAGTCGAGCTGCTCNCNGGGGTNCCCCGCCCGCCACACTGGTGGGGACGTCTCTATCCGCTCCTGGTCGGGGCGCCGGACCGGGATGCGCTCGGCGCGCTTCCGGTACCGGTCACGGAGGTTCCCGCGCCCTGGGAGGACACCGAGCCGCGCGGGGCAGCCGGGTCCAGCGCCTTGCGGACGCGGATGGTCACCGGTCCGCGTGGGACCCTGCTGCCCACCGCCGACCTCGACATCGTCGCGCTGGCCCGATCGGGGCTGCCGCTGCGGGTCGTGCATCCTGACGCCTGCGCCCAGGACGCGGCGCGGGATGCCCTGCGCACCCTCGGCGCGCTTGAGGGCACTCCAGCGGGTGTCCTAAGGGATGCGGCGGTACGCGAGGCGGTCCTGGACGCCGATCCGGAGGACGATCCCGATGATCTCACCGCCCTGGCGAACGCGGTGCTGGCGCTGGTCCGGGACGCGGGCGAGGAGTCCGCGGCCGACCTGAGCTGGCTCGACGAGCTGCTGCTGCCGGACGGCGACGGTGACTTCACCCCGGCCGGCGAGCTGCTGATCCAGGGAGGCCCCCTGGATCGGGTGCTCGCCGAGGACGCGCCCTTCGGCACCCTGAGCGCCGAGGTCGCGCGGGCCTGGCCCGCCGAGGTACTGGCGAAGGTCGGTGTGCTGCGCACCTTCGGGGTGTTGCACGCCCACGACCTGCCGTTGGATCCCGACGAGCAGATCCTGCTTGACCTCGACGACAGCGACATCTGGGTTGACGACGTCGCGGCGGACGACCACGGCGCGCCGGGCGGCTCGGCGAACCTGCGTCGGCCGCCTCCCGGCGGGCCACCGGCACCCGCCATGATCGGGGTGTTCGCGGCGGTACGCGACCTCGAACTCGTCGACCGGACCGCCTGGCCCGAGGCGCTCGCCGAGCTCGCCCGACCACCGTTGCGGGACATCGTGTTCGCCCCCGAGCCGTCCTATACGCGCTGGTGGCTGGCGCGGCACGCGGTGCTGCCCGTCGGTGGCGACGGCCGGGTGCCCCGCTCCGCGGAACACCCGGCGGAGCGCTCCGCGGAACACCCGGCGCACCGGGACAGCAGGGTTCTGCCTCCGGGCGAGCTCGTCCTACCCGACGCGGACCCCCTGCTCACCGGGCTGTTCGCGCCGGCGGCACCGCTCCCNGGGGTCGACGACGAGTTCCTGCGCCACCTCGGCTGCCGGCTGACGCTGGAGGACGTCCTCGGCGACCTGGGCGCGGTGATGGACCTGCTCGACCGGCTGGGCGACGTTGACCGGGACGTGCCGTGGCCCGCGGCTCGCACGCTGTACATCGCCGCGGTCGACGCGGTGGCCCGGGTCCTGACGGCGCCGGACGGTTCCGCCCACGNCGGGCGGTTCGNCCCGCCGCTGACCGTCCGCACCCCGGACGGCGTCCGGGCCTGCGCCGACGTCGTCGTGGTGGACGCACCGGACATGCTGGGGCTGCTCGGCGCGGACCGCTTCGGGCTGCGTCTCCCGCTGGACCGGGCGGCCGAGGTGGCCCACGTCCTCGGCGTGCGCCTCACCGCCGAGGCGGGCACCTGCGAGATCGCCTCGGCGGGCCCCGGCGAGGCCCGGCAGGCACCGGACGGCACACCGTACCGGGTTCACGACCCGCTGCTGGTCGAGGATCTCGCCGGCCGGCCAACCCGGGTGCCCTGGCGGGTACTCGGCGGGATCGGCGGCGAGATCCACGTGGATGCCGAGGCCGGCTCGGACGCGCTCGCGCGGGCCCTGGCCTGGCGCGGCGGGCAGTGGGACCGGCGGCATGCGCTGGCCGCGGCGCTGCGCGACCCCGACGGTGCCGCCTTCCGAGCCGCGGAGGACGACCTCGACGAGACCTGAGCCGCGCCGGTGGGTTCCGGTCGCCGGACTATCGATCCGCGTGGTCAGGGTTTCCCCGCGCCCGCAGCCGGTTGCGGCGGCGGATCACGATCCACAGGCCGGCGAGCCCGAGGACGAAGCCGCAGATCGCCGTCGCGAACCACCAGAGCCGGCCATCGCCCCGCAGGTCGTCGAGGAAGAACACCATGACCAGCGCGGCGATGGCCCACAGCACGGTTCCCACCGCGACGGAGGCGACCCCGTCGTAGGGCAACGGTTCGGGCGCGGACGGGCGGGTTGTCGCGGCGGGCTCGCCGCCCTCCGGGACGGGCGGTACCTCGGGGGCGTGCGCACCACCCGTGGAATCGCTGCTTGCTGAGACGCTCATCCCGCTCGACGCTACCCTCTCGGCTCGCGGCCGGGCTGCTCGCGGCCGGGATGATAGTCAGGAGTCGTCCGCCGGTTCGACGAGCCACTCGTCGAACCGGCGTCTCGTCACGTCGCTCAGCAGGGCGATATCGGAACGGAACCCGTCCCGCAGCCGGGCCCCGATCGCCGGATCCAGCCGGGGGGCCGGGAAGGCCGGCACGGACGGGGGCGTCGGCACGGACGGGGGCGTCGGCACGGACGTCCCGGGTGGCCCGGGACGGCCTCGGCGCTTGACCCCCAGCTTGACCCCCAGGAAACCGTGGGCCCGTCGAATGACGGCGGCGGGATCCCCGATCAGATCGCGGTGCGCCGTCAGGAGTACCTGCTCGCGGGGGAACAGCGTGAACAGCCGCTGCAGCTGCGTGCCGTACCTGCCCAGGGCCAGGTAGCGCCACGGCCATGGCCAGCACGCGGCCGTCCGGGCGGCCTCGGCGGCCACGGCACGTTCGAAATCGTCGAGGTCCTCAAGACCGGCCAGCCGCATCCGGACCCAGTTCGCATAGGCCCGCTCCACCGGATCACGAAGAACGACGATGAGCTTCGCGTAGGGAAGCAGTTCGTGAATATGCCGCAGCGCCGTGAAGTCGGCGAGATAGTACGGGGTGCTCTCGCCGCGCACCGCACCCGCCGGAGCCGCGTCGAACAGCGCCTCGTAGTCGGATCGCCGACGGACAGGTGATCGCTCGCCCGGCCCGGCGCGAGCCACACAGCCCGGACGACCGGCACTCCCGCCGGCTTTGTCCCAAACGGAACAGACGACGCCGGCCCGGCCTGCCGTGGTGACGTCGAGCCCGCTTTCCAGGATGCGCCCGGCCAGGAAGTACCCCGGTTGCGGGATCTCGGACATGAAGACGGATCGATGGCGGCCGAGTTCCTCGTGCAGGACCTCCGTACCCGCGTCGGGAGCACCGATCACGAAGAAATCAGGCAGAGCCACGGCATCTCCTGTTCCTGACGTCCCCGGCCGCGGTTCCTGGAACAGTCCGTGAGTATATTCACGCTTCTCCATCGGGAAGATGGATATCCCGGGACCTCCACGGCCGGCGTCATGCACCACGGATTCCACCGAAAGACCAAGAGGTGAGATAAGTCATACTTTTCAATGCTTGGCGACCACCGGAGCAGTGTGCTTCCGTTGCTCTTGTGTTGAAGCGGCTGATCCTGGTCACCCGGGGCCACATTGATCTGCTCCGCGTTGCCTCGGCCGCCTGTCCGGCGGCCTGACGGGCAGCCGCCTACCTCCCGCACGGCGCTTCACGAAGCGTCAGTCGGTCCGGACGCCGCACCAGGGCACGCCACCGTCTGTCAACCGACGTTGCCTCGTCTCGCGCGAACCGGCAAGCATCGCCAGGAAAGCCCCACCGGGCAGCGTCATCGCTGGTAGCTGCACATGCCGACCTCCCCCGAACAACATCGGCCCCGCCCTCCCCCGCCGCCGCCGGTGAGAGACACCGCCACCATCTTCGCGCCACCGCGCCGCGTACCCGGCGGACCCACCGGCCAGAACGCTGACACGTCGACGGCATCTCGCCGCCCACCCGATCTTCGGTGACCGAGAGAAACCTGACCGAAAGGCCAGCAATGCCCCCGCAGACGACCGTCCTCCCGTACCGGACGCCCCACACCGCGCCCTCCCGTGCGGCGTCCGTTCCGGCGGCGTCCCTTCCACGACCGTCCCGGCCGAGACCGTCCCTGCCGAGACCGTCCCTGCCCGCGACGGCGCCCACGCACACGCCCGACGCCGGCCTCCGGACCGGCCAGTGGGAGATCGCGCCGCCGCCCCAGCGCGGGGTGTGGGTCGACCGCACCGCCTGGCTCGCCACCGTTGACGGCCGGACCCTGCAGCTGACCTACCTGGAGTTCGAGGTACTGGACTTCTTCGTCCGCCATCCCGGGCAGGCGTACAGCCGGGAGGCACTGCTCTGCTCGGTCTGGGGCCATCAGGTCGACGACGAGTCGGCTCCCGACATCCGCACGGTGGATGTCCTGGTGACGCGGCTGCGGCGCAAGCTCGGCCCGGAGCACCGGGACCGCATCGAGACCATCCGCCGCGTGGGCTACCGCTACCGCCCGGCGGATCCCTCGACCGACGGTTGACCGCCGACGAGGTCCCAGACCGTCTCCGCCCGGTAGGTGGGGGATGATCCGGACTCGCCGCCGCCCGAGCTGCTCATCAGGATGAGCCGCTCGACGCTCCAGGGCAGCGGTGGGACATCGGCACGCAACAGCTCGACGAGCGGTTCCAGTGCTCGCCCGCGTCCGTTCGGCACCCGGGCGAGTGTCAGATGTGCGCGCAACGGACGGGTGTTCCGGCGGGCCGCCCCGGCACGCTCGGCGGCCCGCCGGACCCCGACCGCCAGCGCCGTCAGGCGTGGGCTGGCTCGCGAGCCTGCCACGTCACCGGCGGCCGCGGCGGCGGCCGCGGCAATGCCGTCGACGGATGCGTCCGCGGTCACCGGCGGTGGCTGCCGCACCGCGGTCCACAGCACCCGATCGCCGAACCGTCCGCCGCCGACCGTCTCGACGGCGAACGGGCCGTGCCGGCGTGCCACCCGCGCCAGTCTCACGCCGAGCTCGGCGCGCCGGTCGTCCGGCACCGGCCCGAGGAAGGCGAACGTGACGTGCCACTGGTCCGGCGTGGTCCAGCGCAGATCCGCCGCCGCGGCGCGCGTCCTGCGCACGGCCGCGAGCAGCGCCTCGGCGACCTCGGGGGGTGGGACGGCCGCCACGAACAGTCTGGTTGCCAGCTCAACCTCCCTGGAACGACAGGCTCCCTCTCCCTGGGACGAGACGACAGTCTCCCTGGGACGAGACGAACAGTGCGGCACGGACCTGCTCCGGGCTCGGATGGCGAGCGCTCGGCCTCCGATCGGTTCTCGGCGACAATCGGGTTGACCGGCGACCCTCGCCACCGGACGGGGAGCACTATCAATGCTGTGACGACGCTCCCCGATCTGGTGCCGCCGCGCGATCCCGCCCTTTCTCAGGCCTGGCGGGAGCTGCGGCGCGTCGTGCGTCGGCGGCAGCCGGACCTGCCCCTCGCGATGGCCCTGGTCACCGACGGCTCGGACAGCACTACCGCCGAGGTGCTGCGCGATGCCGGGGTCGACGTCGTCGGTCTCCTCGCCCCGGAGCCGCTGGAGTCCCTGGCCTGGGCCGCCGAGGCGGGTGTCCGACGGGCGTACGCCGATCTGCTCACCTTGCTCTCGGACGACATCGAGGCGGTCTGCGTGGAGATGCCGCCGCCCGCCTCCGACATCGTCGCCCGGCAAGCGGCCGAGATCGGCCTGCACGTGCTCCTGGCCGGGCCGGCGACCGTCGAGGCCGAGGCCCTGCGCGCGGTCGCCGACCTCGCCGAGGAGGGTGATCTCGCCCACGTGGTCGCGCTCGACGGGCGGGCCTGGCCGGCTGCCACCCACGTCGCGGCGACCGTTCCCTCCCTGGGCCGGCTCACCCAGATGACCGTGGTGGGCGCGCCGAACGGGCCCGCCGGGCGAGTCGAGATCATCGATCTGGCGATGCGCTGGTGCGGCGAGATCCTCGCGGTCTGCGCCGATCCGGCCGCGATGCCCGCCCCGGCGCTCACCCCGGACGCACCGGTGACGCTGGCCCTGCTGGCGGCGAGCGGCGCGACGGTCCTGATCAACGAGCAGATGGGCGGGAACCTCGGCACAGCCACCCTCACGGTATGCGGCGACTCCGGACGCATCGTCGTCCGGGGCCGTCTGGTCCGCCGCCAGGACGGCAGCGGCATCCGGGATCTGATGATGCCGACCGTGCCGACCTCCCGGCCGGGGCTGATGGAGGCCACCTACGACGTGGTGCGTGCCACCGAACTCGACGACGCCCGGCTGGTCCGCGGCGCCACCTTCCACGACCTGCTCACCGCGAACCACCTGATGGCCGCCGCGCAGACCTCCCATCAGCAGGGCGGTTGGGTGGAGCTCTGAACGGCGGTCGGAACGATGCTCGGATCGGCGGGCAGCCTACGAGCCGGCAAGCGCGTCCAGGATCGGTGCGGCGCGGTTCAGCGCGGCGATCTCCTCGAGTGAGAGCTCGGCCAGCCGATCGGTCAGCCATTCGTCCCGGCGCCGACGGTCGTCCTCGAGCAGGGCTCGACCCGCCTCGGTCACCTCGGCGATCACCTGACGGCCGTCGGTGGGATGCGGCCGGCGCTCGACGAGCCCGGTGACGGCCAGATGCGCGATCACCCGGGTCATCGACGGCGGCTGGACGCGCTCGNGGGCGGCGATCTCCCCGAGCGTCATGGGGCCGTGCCGCTCCAGCGTGGCAAGCGCGGAGGTCTGCGTGGGGGTGAGCCGGCTCGACCGCTCCTGGCGCATGCGCCGGGAAAGCCGCATCACCGACAGGCGCAGCGCGGACGCGAGTTCGGCCTCACGTGCCGTCTCGGTCTCCATCTCACGACGGTACTCGTTAGCGACACTCAGAAACGAATGACATTCTGGTGAACCGCCGAAAACAGCAGGAGGTGGGCCGGCCACCCCCCAGCGGCAGCCGACCCACCACCACAGGCGGCCTCTCGCGAGCTCCGGCCCCGAAGGCTCGACCCCGAAGACCCGGCCCCGAAGGCCCGGTCCCCGAGGGACACCGACCCGTTTCTCCCAGCCTCCACCTTCGATGCCACCGCTGGCTTCGGGGGCAGCTCCAGAGTTCTTCGGGGGGTTGCCGCCGGGAGATTAGGGGGGAACCCTCGAAACCCCCGGTCGCCATGTGCGACGCTTGTTCGGTGAGATTCCGGCTACATACGGTGGATTGAGGTGCCTCATCCGCGTGTACCCCGCCGGCTGGCCGCCTGCGCCGCCCGCCACCGCTCATGGTGCTTCGGCATCGGGGGTGTGGCCACCACGGCCGGAACGGTCGCCTGCCAGTGGCCGGCATTCTCCGACAACCCGGTGACGGCGGGCATCAACGTCTCGGTGGCGCTCACCTTCGTCCTCACCGGAGTGCTGCTGAACGGTGAGGACGCGTTGGGCAGCGCCACCGGAGCCATGATCTTCAGTGGTCTGCTGTGGGCACTGACCTGGACCGTGGCGTGGGACGAGGGTCCGTCGGCTTTCATCTCCACGTTCGCCTACACGCATTTCTGGGTCTGTCTCGGCTGGGGCGCGCTGCGATATCCGGTCGGGCGACTGCAGAGCAACCGCGAGCGCGCCCTGCTGGCGAGCGCCGTCCTCCTCATCCCGGTGGCAAACCTGGGACTGGTCGGCATCTCCGACCCGACCTGGTTCGGATATTCCCGAAATGTCTGGTGGTATGGCTCGCCGATCGACCGGGATGCCTTCGAGGAGATCATCTGGGTCCTCGACAGCCTGACCCTCGTGCTGGCCGCGGCCTTTTTTTGGGTCGTCCGCGTGCGGCTGCGCCGCTACTCCGCGCTCGNCCGCCGGATCTTCGGACCGGTCGCCATCGCGCTGCTGGTCGCGTTCACCCTCGCCGCCACGGTCAACATCTTCGTCTGCAACCCCAGCGGAGCCTACGTCCCGCCGGCCTTCATCCTCATCGCGCTCGCGCTGCTGACCATCCCCCTGGCCTTCGCCGCGGCAGGCGTACGCCGCCAGCTCGCCCGCGCCCGCATCGCCCAGATCCTGGCGACGCTGCCGATGCCACCGACGGTCCCGGCCGTACGGGACATCCTGCGTACGGCTCTGCACGACGACTCCGCCGAGCTCTTCCTATGGATGCCGCAGGAGCGGCGGCACGTCGACGCCGACGGCGCCACGGCCNCCCCGCCCCGCCCCGGAGCCGGCCGGCTGCTCGTGCCGGTGACGACCTCGTCGGGCGCGCCACTGGCGCTGATCTCCGCCACCGCCGCCCAGGAGCGCAACCGCGACCTGGTCACGGTCGCCCTGCAGGCCAGCGCCATGGCGCTGGAGAACGCCCGGCTGCACGCCGCCGTGGCCGCGCAGTTGGACGCCGTACGCGCCTCCCGGGCCCGCATCGTGGAGGCCGGCCTGATCGAACGGCGCCGCCTCGAGCGCGATCTGCACGACGGCGTCCAGCAACGGCTGCTGGCCCTCGCCACCAGACTGGGACTCGCCCGGACAAAGACCTCCGACCCCGATACGATCTCTGCCATCGAAGCCGCTCGCGAGGATCTGCATCATGCTCTCCAGGACCTGCGCAGTCTGGCCCGGGGAATCCACCCGGCCATGCTGAGTCAGGGTGGGCTGCGCCCAGCCCTGGAGGTGGTGATCGAGCCCCTCCCCGTCAAGGTCGAGTTCGACANCCCGACCGTCCGGTTCGAGCCGATCCTGGAGGCCGGCGCCTACTACACGATCTGCGAGGCGCTGACGAACACGGTCAAACACGCCGGGGCGGCCCAGGTCCGGGTGACGGTCCGGTGCGTGGACGGCGGCATCCTGATCGAAGTCACCGATGACGGTAAGGGCGGTGCCGTCGTGGTCGAGGGTGGCGGGCTCGCGGGTCTCACGGATCGGGTNCGTGCGCTCGGCGGCGACCTGAGCATCGTCAGCCCGTCCGGCGGCGGCACCCGGCTGACTGCGAGCATCCCGTGCGGGTAGCCGTCGCGGACGACTCGGCCCTGTTCCGCGAGGGGCTGGCCATGCTGCTGGCCGCCGCGGGAGTCGAGGTCGTCGCGCAGGCCGGGACTGCGGACGAGATCATCGACCAGCTCGCCGGCAACCGGCCCGACGCCGTCATCCTGGACATCCGGATGCCTCCGACGTTCACCGACGAGGGGCTGATAGCGGCCGAGACGATACGTGCGGCCCATCCCGCGATGGGCATCCTGGTGCTGTCCACGTACGCCGAGACGCCGTACGCGCTGCGGCTGCTGGGCGACGGGGGCGGCGGCATCGGATATCTGCTCAAGGACCGGGTGGACGACATCACCGCGCTGCACGACGCGTTACGCAGGGTGGTCAGCGGCCGGCTCGTCGTCGACGAGGAAGTCATCGCCGGCCTGTTGGCCCATCGCCGGCGGGCCGACGAACTGGAACGCCTCACCGCCAGGGAGCGGGCCGTGCTCCGGCACATGGCCGAGGGACGATCGAACCAGGGCATCGGCGCCAAACTCCATCTGGCGCCGAAGACCGTCGAGAACCACGTAGCCAACGTCTTCACAAAGCTGCGGATGCCGGCCTCCGCGGACGACAACCGTCGGGTGCTGGCCGTGCTCGCCTGGCTCCGAGCCACCGGCGGCGAGGCCGGCGGCGAGGACCGCTCCTCGCTCTGCGAGGAGCGGTCCACCCGGTTGGGCGAGCCGCGGTGACCATCGAAGCGTGATTCCAACCCCGAGCGCAGCCACGGGAGACTCTGTCCCACCGGGGGTGGTGTAGCACACGTGGGACGGAGCTCACCGATCACGGGCATGTGCAGGCACGAACGGCCAAACTTGGGAACAACCATGTGAGCCAGCGAACCGGCGTGAGCGCTCCGTACCCGGACGCGCGCCCCGACTTGGGCTAGTGCCGTCATTGCGGCACCGCCACAGCGAGAGGAGCCCGGCGTGTCCGAGCAGGTCAGCACACTGACCGTCACCGACAACCGCACCGGAAAAACGTATGAGATACCGGTTACGGACGGCGCGGTACGTGCGAGTGCGTTTCGCTCGATCAAAACGAGCGACGACGACTTCGGGCTGATGACGTACGACCCCGCCTTCACGAACACGGCGAGCTGTAGGAGTGCGATCACCTACATCGACGGTGACGCCGGCATCCTGCGCTACCGCGGCTATCCGATCCAGGAGCTGGCGGAGAAGAGCAGCTTCCTCGAGGTCGCCTACCTGCTCCTCGCCGGCGAGCTTCCCTCCGCCGAGGAGCTGTCGACCTGGGAAGACGAGATCACCCATCACACCCTGGTCCATGAGTCGATCAAGAAGTTCATCGACGGCTTCCACCACGACGCGCACCCGATGGGCATGCTGGTCTCCACGGTAGGTGCGCTGTCGACCTTCTACCCGGACGCCAAGACGATCGACGACCCGGGGCTGCGCCGGCTGCAGATCGTCCGCCTGATCGCCAAGATCACGACATTGGCGGCGTTCTCCTACCGGCACTCGGTCGGTTTCCCGTACGTCTACCCGGACAACGACCTGTCCTACGCCGGCAACTTCCTCAACATGATGTGGAAGGCCACCGAGCTCAAGTACGAGCCGGACCCCAACCTGGAGCACGCCCTCGACGTGCTGTTCATCCTGCACGCCGACCACGAGCAGAACTGCTCGGCCAACGCGATGCGCGCGGTCGGCAGCTCGCAGGCGGACCCGTTCTCGGCGGCCGCCGCCGCGATCTCCGCGCTCTACGGTCCGCTGCACGGTGGCGCCAACGAGCAGGTGCTGCGGATGCTCTCGGAGATCGGGTCGGTCGAGAACATCCCCGCCTTCATCGCCCAGGTGAAGGACGGCAAGAAGAAGCTGATGGGCTTCGGCCACCGGGTCTACAAGAACTACGACCCGCGGGCCCGGGTGATCCGTCAGGTCGCCGACGAGGTCTTCAAGGTCACCGGCACGAACCCGTTCCTCGACCTGGCCATGGAGCTGGAGCGGATCGCGCTGGAGGACGAGTACTTCGTCGCGCGCAAGCTCTACCCAAACGTCGACTTCTACACCGGCATCATCTACCAGGCGATGGGCTTCCCGGTAGAGATGTTCCCGGTGCTGTTCGCCATCNGCCGGATGCCGGGATGGCTGGCGCAGTGGGAGGAGGGTCTACTCGACCCCGAGCAGAAGATCGCCCGACCGCGCCAGCTGTACATCGGCTACGACCAGCGGTCGTATGTCCCGATAGACGACCGTAGCGGGGTCGGGGNCAGCGGGATCGACCCGATCGCGGCCCAGGCGGCCCAGGCGGCACCGGAGCGCCCGCTGCGCTGACCGGATGCGGCCCCACCGGGGCCGCGGCGTCTCCCGCGGCCCCGGCCCTTGTGGTTGGCCGGCGGCTCCCGCCGGTTCCCGGCGCCTACAGGTGCTCGACCACCTACAGGTGCTCGACCACGTAGTCGATGCTCGTGGTGAGCGCCTCGACGTCGGCCGGCTCGACCGCCGGGAAGCAGGCCACCCGCAGCTGGTTGCGGCCGAGCTTGCGGTAGGGCTCGACGTCGACGACACCGTTGGCGCGCAGCACCTTGGCCACGGCGGCGGCGTCCACCCCCTCGAAGTCGACCGTCACGACGACCTGTGAACGCGCGGCCGGGTCGGCGACGAACGGTGTCGCGTAGGAGGTCTTCTCGGCCCAGGTGTAGAGNATGGACGACGATTCCGCGGTCCTCCGCACGCACCAGTCCAGCCCGCCCTGGGCGAGCATCCACTCGATCTGGTCGGCGAACAGGAACAGCGTCGCGACTGCCGGGGTGTTGTAGGTCTGGTCCTTGGAGCTGTTGTCCCGGGCCGTGGTGAGATCGAGGAACGGCGGGATCCACCGGTCCGTCGCGGCGATCTCGGCGAGCCGGTCGATCGCCGCCGGGGACACGAGCGCCGCCCACAGGCCGCCGTCGGAGGCAAAGCTCTTCTGCGGCGCGAAGTAGTAGACGTCCACCTCGCGCACGTCGACCGGCAGCCCGCCGGCCCCCGAGGTGGCGTCGACCAGGTGCAGGGCGCCGTCGTCCGCACCCACCGGCCGGCGGACCGGACGGGCGACACCGGTCGAGGTCTCGTTGTGCGGAGTGGCGTAGACGTCGATGCCCGCCTCCGGCGCCCAGTCCGGATGCGTACCGGGCGGCGAGGAGATCACCGACGGCGCGGCCAGGAACGGCGCGCCCTTCGTCGTGTCGGCGAACTTGCCCCCGAACTCGCCGAAGACGAGGTGCTGGGAGCGGGTCCGGACGAGGTTGAAGGCTGCCGCGTCCCAGAAGGCGGTGGCGCCGCCGATCCCGAGCACGACCTCGTAGCCCTCGGGCAGGGAGAACAGCTCGGACAGGCCTGCCCGCACCCGGCCGACCAGGCTCTTGACCGGCTTCTGCCGGTGTGAGGTGCCGAGGTAGGTCGCCCCGCTCGTGGCGAGGGCCTCGACCGCCTCGGGACGGATCTTCGACGGGCCACAGCCGAACCGGCCGTCCCGGGGACGCAGCCGGTCGGGCAGCACGATCGCGGGAGCGTCAGCCACGGCTGACCCCCGGCAGAACGTCACCGAGCGGGCGCGGAGCGGGGCCCACGTACCGCGCGGACGGGCGGATCAGCCGCCCGGTGCGTTGTTGTTCCAGGATGTGGGCACTCCAGCCGGCGGTGCGGGCACAGGTGAACATGGACGTGAACATATGGGCCGGCACCTCGGCGAAGTCCAGCACCACCGCCGACCAGAACTCGACGTTGGTCCGCAGCGGGCGANCCGGGAACCGATTGGTCAGCTCCTCGATCGCGGCGGCCTCCAGCGCCTCCGCCACCTCGTAGCGGGTCGAGCCCAGGTCACGAGCGGTCCGGCGCAGCACCCGGGCCCGCGGGTCCTCGGCGCGGTACACCCGGTGCCCGAAGCCCATCAGGCGCTCCTTGCGGTCCAGGGCGCGGCGGACGTAGCCGAGGGGGTCGCCGGTGCGCTCGACCTCGTCGAGCATCGCGAGCACCCGGGACGGAGCACCGCCGTGCAGCGGACCGGACAGCGCACCGACGGCAGCCGACAGCGCCGCCGAGGCGTCCGCGCCGGTCGAGGCGACCACCCGGGCGGTGAACGTCGAGGCGTTCATGCCGTGCTCGGCGGCCGAGACCCAGTAGGCGTCCACGGCCTGGACGTGCCTGGGATCCGGTTCACCACGCCAACGGATCATGAACCGCTCGGTTATCGTCCGGGCCCGGTCAACCTCCTTCTGCGGCACCGCCGGCTGACCAAGGCCCCGCGCGGACTGGGCGACGAACGACAACGCCACGACCGATGCCCGGGCAAGATCGTCCCGTGCCTGCTCCGGGGTGATGTCGATCAGCTGGCCCAGGCCCCAGTAGGGCGCGAGCATCGCGAGCGCGCTCTGCACGTCCACCCGGATGTCACCGGAGTGCACCGGGACCGGAAAGGGCTCGGCCGGCGGCAGTCCGGGCTCGAACGCCCCGTCGACCAGCAGCCCCCAGACGTGGCCGTAGTCGACCTTGCCAACAAGGTCTTCGATGTCGACGCCGCGGTAACGCAGCGCGCTACCTTCCCTGTCCGGCTCGGCGATCTCCGTCTCGAAGGCGATCACACCTTCCAGACCGGGCTTGAAATCGCTTGTTTTCTCGGCCATCGAGTCCGGATCTCCGCTTCTGTCTCTTGGTCCCACCGGTTCTGTCTCTATGGTCCCGCCGGCGGCCCGTCCGCGTCCTGCTTCGTCGGTGCTGCTTCGTCGGTGCTGCCTGCTTCGTCGGTGCTGCTCCGTCCGATCCTGCCGTGAGGCCTCCCAGCGCGCCAGGGCGCAGGTGCCCCGCGATGCTCCATCCAACCCTTATCTGGGGCCGACCGCGCACAGACCGACGCACCGGGCAACGCGAAACCCATAAAATATGACGTAAGTCACAGCAGTTTTATCTATCATATTACTATTTATACGAATATGCCGAAAGTCGTGAATGGAAAGTTTGGTCAACTGAGATCATTCCGCGCTACGGTCGGGCCTCGTGCCTGGAACGCCTGACCGGCGGCAGTCACGCAGCGCGAACACGACGGGAGGATCATGGCGTTCGTCTTCATCAGTCATCGCGCAGCGGACATCGCACCCGCCGAACGGTTGGGCCGGGCGATCGGCGCGGCGGGGCACGCGGTGCACCTGGACCGTTGGGAGATACGCATCGGCGACACCGTGTCCATGTTCATGAATGAGACGCTCGCCGTCGCCGACTTTCTCGTGCTCGGATACTCAACGTTGGGAATCCACACGCCGTGGATCGTCCAGGAATGGCTGCCCGCGCTGGCCGATGATCTCGCCGCTCGCGGTATCACCCTGCTACCAGCATTGTTGTCGGGGTCGTCGGGCGGCGACGCGCCATATCGGCTGGCCGGCCGACGGTGCACCNACCTCACGGTTCGCTGGGACCTCGGCGTCCGCGAGATCCTGGCCGAGCTCTCCTGACCGGGACGACGGACCCTGGCCCGGCGGGATCACTCTCGGGGCCGTCCCGCTGGGGTGCGCGGCCTGCCTGGCAGGATCGGGGCGTGGCCCCAGCCTCCGCTGCCGACGAGCCGCCGGTGGGCGGTCCGGACCCGGACGTCCCCGATCTGGACGTCCCCGATCCCGCCCTGCTCCGCCAGGGCTACCGCGCCGGTCGTCTGGAGCCGGAGCATCTCGCGCCGACCTGGGTCGAACAGTTCGCCGCCTGGTTCATCGACGCGGCCACCCCCGGGGTAGGCGTTCCGGAGGCCAACGCGGCCGTGTTCGCGACGGCATCCGCCGCTGGGCGGCCCAGTGCCAGGACCGTGCTGCTCAAGGGGTTCGACCAGCGGGGCTTCGTGATCTACACGAACTACGCCTCGCGCAAGGGCCGTGAGGCCACCGAGAACCCCTTCGGCTCGCTGGTCTTCCCCTGGTACGCCCTCGAGCGCCAAGTCGTCGTCATCGGATCGATCGAGCGCGTGAGCCGGGCCGAGACGGAACGCTACTTCCAGTCGCGTCCGCATGGTTCGCAGCTCGGCGCCTGGGCCAGCCACCAGTCGACGATCATCGAGTCCCGTACGGTGCTCGACGACCGCGCCGCCGAGCTCGCGGCCCGTTGGCCCGAGGGCACCCGGGTGCCGACACCGGAGTTCTGGGGTGGGCTACGCATCGTGCCGGACACCGTGGAGTTCTGGCAGGGCCGCGCGGACCGGCTGCACGACCGGCTGCGGTACCGGCGGGTGTCGGTACCGGCCGACGGCGGCGGCACGGACTCCCTCGCCGTCGCCGACCCGGACGCCACCGGTGTCCGGGTCGGCGATGCGGGCGGCGGCGATGCGGGCGGCGGCGTCCCGACCGCGGCCGAAGATCTCTGGGTCGTCGAACGCCTCGCCCCTTGAAGTCTCGCCGATCTTGGGAGAACTTTGGCTGAGGGCGCGTACACAAATCCACAGGTGCCGGCTCCGGTGGCTCTGGCTGGGCCCCGTCCTCGCATCGAGAAGACCCTGCCTTCTGGGCGCTCTCCGTTGTAGCTGTGACTACTGTTCTCGTTCCCGTGCTACTGGTCCACGGCACCGGACAACGAAATGCTGACGCGAGTGAACTGAGGTGCGGCCCGTTTCTCGGACACCAGCAAGATCATCCGTAACTCGTAGCTGCGGGACCTCATCCAGGACCACCTCGCCATACGGTGGAGGCCGGAGCAGATCTGCCAGGCTCTGCGGGCACGGTTCCCCGGGCTCCAGTGTGTTGAGCTGGTGGCCGTTTGATCCTGCCGCCTGGGCGTGTGAGGGCGGGGCCGGGAAAGCAGTGATCAGGACGCCGGTCAGGTCAGGAATCTGGCCTAAACCGCGGAGAACAAAGGGATTTTCGTTGGTCTTCTCGTCGACGTCGACCTGTGTCAGGAGCACGCCGCAGGCGTGGGCGAGGCCTTCGGGCAGGTGCACGTGGCGGCTGCCGTGCTGGGGGCGCATCGTCGTTCCATCTNCCGTGAGCACGCGCCGTACCCGGCCCGCCCGCCATGTCGGGCNGTGTGGGGCGGCGTCGAGGGCCGCCAGTGAGCCTGGATCCAGGCTTCGGCAGCTCTTTCCAACGCCGCCCGGTGCGGGCGTCCCGGGCCCATTCCCCTTCCCTGTCGAACATGAAGTGTCGAGAACTCCATGATCGACAAAGGGGTCGCGCCCGTCCTCCGTCCCTCTTCGACCCAACAGTTCCGCTACGCCGGACCCGGCCCGCCGGGGACGAACGGCGCGTTGCTACCTTCTTGGCTGCAATCGCTCCTGCCCGCAATCAACGTGCTCGGCACACGTCGAGGAGACGGATTTATGCGTATCACCAGAATGCGTGCCGCGGTGGCCGGCGTTCTCGGCATGGCGACCATCGCACTGGCCTCCCCGGCGCTCGCCGAAACTCCGGAACCGTCGCCCACCGCCATCGCGACGGCCACGGCCGCCGTCACCCAGTCGAGTCCGTCCCCCCTCGTCTCCGACNNNNC
>NZ_JPGU01000022.1:0-24230 GCF_000732115.1 Frankia sp. CeD | reverse complement strand
CCCGAAGACAGGGCCGTTGGCCGGCCTGGACTCGGCGGGCAAGCCGACCGGGTCGGCCGGCCCGACCGCCACTGCGAGCCTCGATCCGAGCGCCACGCCGAGCGCCACGCCCACCGACGCCGCGGCTCTGATTCTGGACGCGACGGCGAGCGCGGCGTCCTCCGCGACCCCGACCAACGGCACCGGCAAGCCGACACTCGATGGTTTCCTCGACCTGCTGCCCTTCAAGGTCCCGCTGGACAAGCAGATCAACAGCATCGACGACATGGACGTCAACCCGTTGTTCCTCACCTTCACCTGCGACGGCTCCGTCCCCTCCTGGAAACTGAAGAACACCGCGGACAAGGCCTTTGGATTCGGCTGGTTCGACACCAGCCTGCACGGCGGGATTCTGGACATCGGGCCGAAGCAGACCGTTGACCTCCCCTCGAAGGCACTCGCGGTAATCGGCTCCCCCTGGGACGCCAAGACCAAGGTTCTGCTCGTGACCGTGCCGACGGTCGGTGTCTCCAACTGCACGGGCGGATCGGCCCCGCCGCCGCTCGCACCGCCCGCTCCGCTACCCGTCGCGGTGCCCGCCGCCACGAGCGCCGTCCCGGCCGATCCGCACTACACGCGATGAGCTCCGGACCTGGTCCCAGGATGGCCGCGGGCGCCCTCGCGGCCATCCTGGGTGGCGTCGTGCTGACCGGCTGCGGCGACGGCGCCAGGAACGCATCCACCGATCTCTCCCCGCAGGTGCGCAACCAGCTCGCCGCCGCCGCCGGACTCGGCCAGGGAAAGAGCACCGTGGTCACGGCCGTGGGTGCCAGCNTCGACGTCTACAGCGCCCCGACCGACACCCAACCCTCCTCCACTCTGGCCAGTCCGAATGAGAACGGCGTCAAGCGGGTCTTCCTCGTCCAGGCCAAGCTGTCGGGATGGTGGCAGGTACTGCTGCCGGTGCAGCCGAACGGCAGCACCGGATGGTTGAAGGCGGACCAGGTCACCGCGTCCGAGACGCCGTACCGGCTGGTTGTCTCCCGCAGCAGGCACCGACTCCAGGTGTTCAGCAACGGGACGCAGATCGCCGAGGAGCCGGTGGGGATCGGCACCGCCGACACCCCGACGCCGGGCGGGCGTTTCTATCTCATGGAGCTGCTCAAGCCGCGTGATCCGAACGGTCCGTACGGGCCGTATGCCTTCGGGCTCAACGGCTTCTCGACATCACTCAGCTCGTTCGGCGGCCACAAGCCGGTCATCGGCGTGCACGGGACGAACGAACCAAAGCTCATCGGCAAGGACGTCAGCCACGGATGCATCCGCCTGAGCAACGACGCGATCACCAGACTCGCCCAGACCGTTCCCCTCGGCACGCCGATCGACATCGTCGCCTAGACGAAGATCGTCACCTAGACGAAGATCGGTAACGAGGCCCTTCCCGGTGGAGGATCGCCGGGGCCCGGACGGACTATGCGTCCACCGAGGCGGACGGGTCCATGGTGGGACGGGCCGCCACGGCGATCCGCAGATCGTTGACGAAGCCGGCGTAGACCTCGTCACGGCGGGCGGGNTCCGCCCNTAGCACCGCACTGGGATGCAGCGTGGCGAGCAGCTGAGCCCCGGAGCCTGCCGGCCCGGGGAGCAGCCGGCCACGCATCTTCGTCACCCGGAACGACGGTCCGAGCAGCGACATGCCGGCCGTAGCCCCCAGGATCACGACGATCGCCGGCCGAACGAGGTTGAGCTCCGCGGATAGCCAGGGACGACACGCGGTGACATGCCGCAGGTCCGGGGTCTGATGGATCCGCCGCGGACCGTTGCCGGTGCGATACCGGAAGTGCTTGACGGCGTTCGTCGTGTACACCTCGGCACGGTCGAGTCCCACCTCGCCGAGGGCCCGGTCGAGCAGCTTGCCGGCGGGGCCCACGAACGGCACNCCCCGCCGGTCCTCGATGTCGCCCGGCTGCTCGCCGACGAGGGCGAGCCAGCTATGCGCGGGGCCGACCCCGAAGACCGTGCGGGTGCCGGGCAGTTGTGCGAGGTCGCATCCCTGGCAGTCGGCGGCGGCCGCCGCCAGGGTCGGCAGGTCCGCCCGTGGTGGTATGTGTACGGGCTGCATGCTCATCCACCGATTCAACCGGACGGGCCCTCGCCCGTCCGCACGAGCCCTGGGAGACCCGGTGTGCCGGGAACCCGGTNCCGGGGGTGCCGGGGGTGCCGGGGCCGGATATCTGGCCCCCGGCGGTCGGGGCAAACCACGGGACCACCCCCACAAAATNGCGGCGTGTCATCATTCAACTACACAGCGTTTGCTGTTGTGCTGTACGGGTGACGCTTGCCGTGGAGTGGGATCGGGGCTTCTCCGACGCCTGGTCGCAAATCGCCGCGACAGCCCCGAAAATTGGCCTTTTCCTCGCGATCTGTCTGCTCGGTTGGCTGTTGGTTCGGGCGGGTACGCGCCTCGTCACCCGGTTGACCGAACGCGCCGGCCTGGATCGGATCATCGATCGCGCCGGCCTGCCGCGGCTACTGCACCAGCCGGCCCCGAGCGTGCGTGCGGGCGGGCTGCGGGTGCTCATGGGCATCGGCCTGCTCGGCGTGCTGCGGATCGCGCTGGGGGTCTTCGGACCGAACGCGGCCGAGGACACCGTGACCGATCTACTCGCTCTGCTGCTCCACACCCTGCTCGCGACGCTGGTCATCATGATCGGGGTCGGCCTCGGCCGGGTCGTCCGGACCTTCGTCACGGAGGCACTACGCGACCTCGCGTACGGACGGGCGGCCGGCAACATCGTGGCCACCGTGCTCGTAGTCGCCTTCGGCAAGGCGGCGTTGGACGAGGTGGGACTCGCGACGTCGGTCACCACACCGCTCCTCTGGGCGATCCTGGCCTCCCTCACCGGTGTGATCGTCGTCGGCGTGGGAGGCGGCCTCATTCGACCCATGCAGATCCGATGGGAGGAGATCCTCGATCATGTCGAGGACACCGCCGCCGAGGCTCGGGCGAAGTGGCACGATCGCCGCCCCACCACGGTGCCCCAGGTATCGTCGGTCTCTCACCGCCCGTCCACACCCCACGGCTTCCCGGGTCCCGCCGGTCCCACCGGTCCCCCGAGCCCACACACCTCCCGGGGACACGCAGACTCCCCGGGACACACAGACTCCCCGAGGCACACAGACTCCCCGAGGCACGCAGACTCCCCGGGACACACAGACTCCTCGGCACACGCGCCGAAACAGCCGCTGCCACCGCCGGCCGTCGCCTCGCCCCGACCCCCGATCCCGCCACCGGGTGAGGGACCACTGTCCAAAACCGGCTCCTCCGAACGACCTCCACCGTCCGCGGTGGACGAGCCCCCGCCGACCGCCGACCGACCGCTTCCGGGGGGACCCACGTAACGTGTGGTCCGTCCCCCACGTCCCGGTCGCGTCGACCGGTGGATGTGCGTTCGGCGAACTGCGGCGCGTTCGGGCCCCAGGTGGGGCACTCTGGAAGAGGACGGACGGTAAAAGTCGGTCACTGACCTCGACCACGCATATCGCCCTGACCCGGACACCTGACCCAGCCAGGGGACCCCGCCGGATCGGTCCGCATGTGGCCGATCCTCACGGCGGAAACCTCATCAACGTCACGAGTGGCGAGCGGAGGGACATCTCGGTGGACGAGCTCTCGGATATGGAGCGCTCCCGACTGCTCCTCGGCTGGCTGGCGGCGCGGCGTGCCGTGGACAACTGTCTGTCGGACCTGCTCGCCGCCGGTCCCGCCGGGGAGCGGCGGGNACGCGAGNCACTCNCTCTCGTGGNCGATCTGGAAAGCCGCGCCCAGGAGGCGTTCGACCGTTACCGCACGGCCGCGGAGAACACGGAGGCACGGTCATCGGGCCGCTGGGTACCTTCCGACGCGGATCGTCCCAGACTCAATGTGGTCCGCGCCCCCGAAGGCGATCTCGCTCGTAGTAGATCGAACACGAAGAGCAATCACCGACACCGGTGACGCCCGGGGCGCTGGACGCGCGTCAGAATGGCCCTCGTGCCAGCCGTCCGTCGCCGCCGCGTCGCCGCGGCCTGGCTCCTCGCCCTCCTGGTTCCCNTTCTGCTGACGACGTCCGGCTGCGGCGTGCTGGAGGGTCCCCGACGTGGTCATGTGGTCCTGGCCGCCACCCCCGCGCCGACCACGGGTCCCGATGCATTCGAACGCTCCGGACGGGGCGCCCACATCCGGGTGACCCTGCCCCCGTCCGACGCCCCGAAGCCCTATCCCCTGCTCGTGGCGCTGCACAGCCTGTACTACGACGGCACGGATCCCGAGCAGCACTGGGACCTGGACGGCCTCGCCCGTACCGCCGGCCTCGCCGTCGTGTACCCGGACGGCCTCAACAGGGCATGGAACGCTGGANCCTGCTGCGANCCCGCCGTGACCAACCATACCGATGACGTCGGCTGGCTACGCGCGTTGATCGCGCATCTNAGCGAGCACTACCCGATCGACCGGAACAGGGTCAGCCTGATCGGTCTGTCCAACGGTGGCATGCTGGCCTACCGGTACGCCTGCGAACACGGAGACGAACTCGCGGGCATCGCCGTCGTGGCGGCCAGCCGTCAGGTGTCGGACTGCCATCCGGGCGCCCCACTGACCGTCGTGGACGTCCACGGCGGGGCGGACGGCCATATCCCCTACCAGGGGACCCCCTGGTCGCCGGTGCTACGGACCGCGATCACGTCGGTCGAGGAGAGCATGATCCCGTTCCGGTCGGTGGATCGCTGCCCCGTCCCGAGCCGGCCTACGGACACTGTCCTCACGGATTCGGCCGGCGTGCCATGGCACGCTCCGGTGGCATCACCGTCCGCGCTGAGCGTTGGAACGGATGCGGACGTGGCCGCGCCCGTCGCCGTGCCCCCAGTGCACCCGGCAAGCGCGCCGGTGAACCCGGCAAGCGCGCCGGTGAACGCCGCCCCGCGGGTCCTGATGCCGAGTGCCGTCCCGGGTGTGCCCGCGAATTCGACCGCAGTGACGTCACCGGCCGTCGCCCTGCGCAAGGAGACCCCCTGTGCCTCCTCGGCCCGGGTCGTGCAGTTCCTGCTGCCCGCCTTGGCCCACGGCTGGCCGGCCGTCTCCGGACCGGCCGCCTTCGCCACGGGCAGGGTGATCTGGAATCTGCTGGCTCCGGCCCGTTCCGCGCGGCCCGGCCCACGGATGTGACCCATGACGGCCAGCCGGCGGGGACGGATCAGGCCGGCGCGAACGACGACCGCAGTGCGCCCATCAGCGTGTTGAGCGACGCCAGGACGTTGGTCGACACTCGCGCGATGAGCACGTACACGGCACCGGCCACCGACACCGTGCGCATGAGGTAGGAGACCCGCTGCCCCTCCCGGTCGTACGAGCCGGCAAGTTCCTGGGTGGGCTGATCGCTGGTGTCCGTCGCCGGACCGGAATGGTCCCTGGTCAGACCGGGGACCGTGTTGAACTCGGCGGACTGGACCTGCGTGAGCGCTGCCACCGGATCCTGCACCGCGACCCGGGCCACCCCGATCATCTGCGGTCCGTACTCCGAGACGGTGCCGGGCTCGCCGTAGAAGATGCCGGTGTTGTCGCGCCGCTGCTTCCACACGGGCGGGTGGGAGAAGGTGGCCTTCTGCACAGTGTCGGTGAACGAGGTCCAGTCCGCCGGCACCGCGATCTGGCCCGCAGCCGCCTGACCGCCAGCTGCCTGACCGCCAGCCGCCCCTGTGCTTGGGCTGGGCGCGGCCGCTGCGGGGCCGCCGGACGATGCTGCCGTCGGCGCCGGGGCCGCATTGGCGGTCCGGCCGCTGGGCCGGACCTTTTCCCAGACGGCACCNGCCCCGACGCCCACCCCGAGTGCCACGGCCAGCACCACCAGGGCCACCCCGACCCGATGCAGGAAAGGCATGGTGTCGGAATCACGATCTCCCTGTCGGGAATCGCGAGCGTCGTCANCGTCGGGGAAATCGGCTGTGCCCGCGGCGGAGGCCAGGCTCCCCGAGCGACGCGCCGCGACCCGCTGATCGGCTCCGAACCGCGCCGGACTCGGCCGGCTCCGCCCCGCGCCCGGCGGGTAAGCCTCGGGCCGACCGGGCCGACCGGGCCGACCGGGCCGATCAGGATCGGTGCGGTCGGCATGGCGTCGGTCGAGTCCGAGGTCGTCGCCGGCATCCCTGCCGTAGGGCATCCGCGGGCCTGTTCCACCGTCTCTCATCCCGGCGCCGCCGGTCGGCGGACCGCCTGTGGAGGCACCGTCGGCCCGACGTGTCGGCATCGCCGTTCTGGCCCGCGGCAGACCGACCTCATTCTGCCGATCCGGTCCACCTCGTGGAGCCGACCTTCCATCGGTAGCCCATCCGGGTGGTCGACGCCCGGGAGTGGAACCGGGTGCGGGTGCGGGAGTGGGAGTGGAACCAGGAACGGCTCGGGNCCNCGGGCTCTCAGCCCGAGCGGTCCGAGCGGTCCGAGCGGNCCGAGCGGGCGGGNCGAGCGCCCGGCGCATCGAGGTGCCGGTGGACGGGGAATCGATATCCTCGGGCTGTATCGAACTGCCCTGACGTGGACTGCCATGGCCGGGATCGCCATGGCCGGGATCGCCATGGCTCGCCGGTACCGGGTGGNAGGGCCCGGTCACCGGGCCCGCGGCGTCATATNGCCCGGTCGGAGGGCCGTAGCCGCTAGGCCGCGGATCCGGCCCCGCTGGTTGGTACGGCTCCATCGAGGGACCCCTGCCGCTCCCCTGATAGTAGGGAGACTGCCGGTCGTCGTCGTCCCACTCGGTCCGTCGCACACCGTCCGTCACCAGACGACCTCCGATCCCGAGCTCCGCTTGCGTCCACCCGTGCCACCGGTGTACCACGGCGTTGCGTCGACGTTGCGCGAGCTTAGTTGACAGTAGCCCCCCGAAGGCGTAAAGGGATCGGCCAGGCACCTCGCCGGTCACCCACTGATCTGCGTCGATATCCTCCCATGTCATCAGGCACATATTTCAGGGGGGACGCCACATGAAGGGCTTCAGGCAGTTCCTGATGCGAGGGAACGTCGTCGACCTGGCGGTCGCGGTCATGGTCGGCACCGCCTTCACCGCAGTGGTGACGTCGCTGGTGAAGACCATCTTCACCCCGCTGATCGCCGCGATCTTCGGCAAACCCGACTTCTCGGCCCTCACCTTCACCATCAACGGCAGCGTGTTTCGGTACGGCGAGTTCATCAACAGCGTCATCGCATTCCTCTCAGTCGCTACAGTGATCTACTTCGTGGTAGTACTCCCCCTGAACACCATCAACGAGCGGCGGACGCGGGGGCAGGTCCCGCCGGAGGAGGACCCGGCACTCACCGACGAGGCACGCCTGCTCACGGAAATTCGTGATCTACTGGCGGAACACCGTCCCACCGGCTGACCCAGCTGACCCAGCCGGGCCGGGCCGGGTCGGCCCGGGTCGGGCCGACCCGGCGCGGCGCGGCTCCACGCCGGATCGCTTACCCGAACGTTGGTCGGCATTCAGGAATCGCTCAGGCTTTCAAGGGAAAGTGCCTACCATGACACCGCGTCTCCCCTTCAGCAGTAGCGCCGAGGCCGCCCCCGGGGGCGGCGGCAGGGAGGGGTCCGGCGCCGGGCATGACTCCCCCNCCCCCTGGGCTCCGCCCATCGGCAGCGCGGCCGGGACACCAGCCGGCCAAGCTCNCCCGGCTGGTCCCGCCAGCTCCGAACCCGACCTCCCGGCGGGCCCGCCTTCCCGTCCGCCCGGCTCGCCGTACAGCCAACCGCCGGCGCTGGGGCCATCCTCCGGCCAGCATCCTCAGTATCCGAATCCCCATCCCCCGCATGGGGATCCTCGTCCGTATCCGGATTCTCCGTACCCGGCCGGGCCGTCCCAGGCCAGCCAGCAGCAGGCCGCGTTCTCCGCGGGAAGCCCACCTCCGGCGGCGCCGCCCGGCGGCCCGTGGGGACCACCTTCAGGCCCGCCACCCAGTGGTCCCGCTGCCCCGAGAGCTCTGAACGGCGCGGCCGGCCCCGCGGGCCCCCCCGCGGGACCCCCGACCGGAGGGCATTCCTGGGGACCGCCGTGGAGTTCCCCGAGCGGCGCCGGCTCGCCACCCGCCCAGGACCTCTACGGCAACGGGACAACCATGGCCGCCTCGCCGCCTTGGCGCCGACGGCGGCTCGTCGCCGCCGGACTCGCCATTGCCCTGGTCTCAGCTGGTGTAGGTGGCGGTGTCGGAGCGCTGGTCGCCGATAACAACGGGGGGCAGACCATCGTCACATCCGCCGGTCTGCACAACACCGTGGACAGTTCCGGTGGAACGTCGCCGGCAGCCGCGAACACCGTGTCGGCCGCGGCGCAGAAGATCCTGCNGAGTGTCGTGACAATCTCCNAGGAATCGAGCAGCGAGTCGGGCACCGGCTCCGGCACCATCATCCGTTCGGACGGGCATATCCTGACGAACAACCATGTGGTCTCGGGTGCCGCGAACGGCGGTTCGCTGACGGTCACCCTGCAGGACGGTCGTACCTTCGATGCGCAGGTCGTAGGCACGGATCCGAGCTCGGACCTCNCGATGATCAAAATCAATGCCACCGGTCTCACTGCGGCCACGTTCGGCAATTCCGACACGCTGAACATCGGGGAACTGGTGGTAGCGGTCGGCAGTCCGCTCGGGCTGAACGGTACGGTCACGTCCGGCATCGTCAGTGCCGTGCATCGCCCGGTGCGCACCGGGGATTCAACCGTGCGGGATCAGCAGAACACCGTGCTCGACGCAATCCAGACCGACGCATCGATCAACCCCGGTAACTCCGGTGGTCCGCTGGTCAACAGTCGCGGCGAGATCATCGGCGTGAACAGCGCGATCGCGACCGTGGGTGGTGGAAGTCCCTTCGGTGGCGGCCAGCAGTCCGGCAACATCGGCGTCGGTTTCGCTATTCCGGGCAACTATGCCGAGTCGGTGGCCACCCAGTTGATCTCCACGGGAAGCGCCCGGCACCCGTACCTGGGCGTCAGCGCCTCCACCGCGGAGGAGAACACCCGCTCCACCGCCTCCAGCGGCAACGGTGCACAGATCCGCTCCATGGTTCCGGGTGGACCCGCCGAAAGGGCCGGCCTTCGCACCGGCGACGTCATCACGAAGGTCGGCAACCGTGCCGTCAACGACGTCGACTCCCTCATCGCGGCGGTCCGGTCCCACGCCATCGGCGACGAGGTGGAAGTGACCTATACCCGTGATGGACAGAGCGGCACCGTCAAGGCCCGGCTCGCCCAACAACCACCGGCATCCTGAGCTATGTCCCGACCCGCAAGAAGCATGGTGCCATCCGGCGGAAGGCCGCGAATGGCCGGTCCGGTTCCGAACGCCGGTTCCGCCGAATTGGTGACAGATTTCGACTTATACTCATTGAAGGCAGATTCGTCCATGGCGGATTGGTCCCGTCTCCGACGGGACATGGCCACCCTGCCGTGGGACCTACCAGGCAAAGTAACCAGCCGTAGTCGATGAGGATCAAAGTGCGACGGCATCAGTAGTCAAGCGTTATCGACTGTCGAATCGGCGACAACAAAATCTTCACGACGTTCACCCGCTGCGGGGGACGAACTTCTAGCATTGGGACTGCCTCACCGGGCTACCGATGGGGCGATGCCGGCCCGTTCCGGGGCCGCCGCTAGTCCCCGGGGAGAAGCTGAGTATGGACGACGACGCGGACCTGGTGGCCCGTGTCCGACGTGGTGACCGACAGGCGTTCGACGATCTCTACGATCTGTACGCCGATGATGTCTTCTCGATGTGCCTGCTGATTCTGGGCGATCCCACCGTGGCCCGCGCAGCGGCCGGGACGGCGTTCGCCCTCGTCGCCCGCACTCGTCTAAATCCTCTGAGCGATCCCACCCGGCTGCGGTCCTGGCTACTCGAGCTTGCTCGAGGAAGCGCTCTGGCCTGGTCTGGATCGCCCCAGGCGCGCAGCATCCCGGTACCCCATGGAGTCTCGCCCGAAGAGCTCCTCGCCGGTGCCGTGGTTCCGGCGCCAGCGAGTCTGCGGGTCGGCCTCGCGCGCACCTTCGATCGCGCCGCTGTCGCGGCTGTAGCCGCAGCCTCAGCCGCCAGTCGGCGGGCAGCGGCAGCGGCAGCGGCAGCCGATACTGAGAGCGAAGTCGGCGAGACCACCAAGGAGACACCGAAGGTCAATCTCGTCAAGGTACCGACGGCTCCACCCAGCGGTGACAGGTACGCCGACGCCGAGAAAACCATCATCGCCGCCACCACGCACTCCGTGCGTGTACTCCCGCTCATGCGCATGGACTCCGACAACGACCTCACCGACGCACCGCAGACTCATGCTGGCCGCGGCAGCGCGGGATGGCGCAGGCGGTCGGCGGTGGCAGTCGCCGCGGTGACGGCCATCGCCGTCGCCGGCCTCACGGCGGCCATGAACTGGCCCACCTCCGATGCCCAGCTGCTGTCGGAGGACGAGCCGAATATCACGCAGGTGACGCAGGGGCAGGTGACGCAGGCACCGACCCCGGACGCGATACGTCCGCCCATGCCTGCGGCCGCNCCCAGCAATGCGGCCGCGACGTCCTCGACAGTCGTCCCGACGGTTGCCGGAGCGTTTACCAGCCGGGCTGCATCGCCCGGAGGCTTGGAACCACACCTCATGGAGCCCATCGCGCGACAGGTCAGCAAGCCCTCGCCCTCCGCCACCCACCGTCCCGACCCTGCTTTTGTCAAGACGCCTGCGACATCGCCTCCGTCCTCGCCATCCACCGNCCCGGCGCCACGCACGCCGACGACGGAGCCACCGACCACGACTCCTACACAGCCGCCAACCACGGCTCCATCGCCAGCCAGCAGACCCACGACGGCACCCACCAGCACCCCACCCTCGACGACACCGACCGGGGTGGACGCTCCGACGCCGACGTCCCCGCCGAGTGGCAACCCCGGGAGCCCAAGTACCGGACCTGCCCCCAGCAGTTTCTCCACCGGAGGGACAAGTTCACCCAGCACGGGCGGCTGGATCACCAATACGATCACAATACCGCTGCCCATTTTCATCTAGTCTTCTCTCTCTAGTACACATTGCACAACAATGTGGGTACGGGCATACTCAAAAGCTGCCAGGTCGAGAGACGTTAAAAGGCCCGAGATCCGCCGAGTGCCGATACTCGGCCTAGAAGGGACTGCGGTTCGGTCCCGGACCCGTCGGCGCCATAATCACGCATTGCCCACGCAGGGTCCCCGGCCCCGTTCTCCGCCAGTATGTCGAAAAGAAATATGCCGCAGAGTTTCTCGCCGATGAGCTGGCATAATTGGCTACCTCTCACGGAAGATCATCACCGTGTTCTGGCTGTGCTCGCGTACTTGAAATCCCGCGCACTTGAAAGGATGACAGGAGCCAACCGAACACATGGTCGATTCTGCGTCACACTCGCCACGGCGTCAACCCCTACGCCCGTCGAGGAAGACCGCACCGCGGAACAGCGCATGACTTGCGGCTGTGGCGACCGCATCCTCAAGCAAACAGAATTCTCGATGTCGCCCCCGCTGACGATCTATAACGCGATCTACGCTGAGATGGTTCGCCCACCAGACGCGGTTGACGATGGTCCCATCGCGCGCCATAATCGAACACATGTTCGGTAAAGATCTGGAGACGGTTCCCCTCCCTGCCCTCGAGACGGAACTCTGCAGCTGGGCGGGTCGACTGGCTGCCGCCACCTGCCGTTGGCTGATTCTGCTCGCTGCCTTCGATCGCCGCAAAGGTTGGTCCGCCAGCGGCATGCCGACCTGCGCGCACTGGTTGTCCTGGCGGTGCGGACTCGGACTTCGCGCCAGCTACGACTACCTTCGAGTCGCCCGAGCACTAGAACTCCTTCCCCTCATTCGCGAGTCCTTCTCCAAAGGAGAGATCTCCTATTCAAAGGTTCGGGCTATAACACGTGTCGCCGAGCCGGAGACGGAAGCAAGGTGGGTTGAGCAGGCCGCACAGTGCACAGCGCAGAAGCTCGAGAGACTCGTGTCCTTGCATGCCAAAATCAATCATGATCAAAAAGATGAGAACGGGGGGCGCGACGAAGATGGCCCGAACAATACGCGGTGCTCTTGGCGGTGGAACGAAGATGGAACATTTTCACTGTCCGTCCGCCTCGATCCAGCCCGTGGTGCGATCATTGAGAGCGCTCTCGTCATGGCCATGTCAAGCCTGCACGACTCCCGAGACTCTAACCGGGAAGATTCTTCCACGACATCCGATGCCGAGGGCTCGATCAATGACACCTCGATAACACACGCAGGTCCTGAGATGAAAGCCGATGCCTTGACGGCTATGTCCNAATCTTTCCTCTCCACCGGCGCTCCCACGCTGATGAGCTCCACATCTCACACGATAAATGTACACATAGATATTGATACACTTATCGGTTCAAGCCGAGAGAACCATGGATCCCCCCTCCAGCGACATGAAGGGAATGGACTGAATACCCGAAGGTGTGATGTGAAGGACCATATCCCCGTTCTACCGAACGTCGTTCGAAGACTGTCCTGCGACAGCCTCCTTCGGACACTTATTATAGACNCCAAGGNAANCCCTCTCATGCTGGGTCGCACCCGCCGAAACCCAACCACGAGATTGCGGCTAGCAATTTATGCACGCGACCGAGGGGTATGCCAGTATCCGGGCTGCCATCATACCCGCTGGCTCCAGGTACATCATATGAAGGAATGGGCATCCGGAGGCGGAAATACAGATCTTGATAATCTCGTTCTGATCTGCTCCCTTCATCATCGGACTATTCATGAAAGGCGGATTGTTCTGCAGCGCGGACGCGACGGTTCGATTGTCGCCCGCCATCGTGACGGAACGCTGATGCAGCAGGCGCCACGGCTGCATCTGGGTCCGGATCTGTTGGAGCTCCTCAGCGATAACACCTCAGCCGCGCCAGCTGAGACCGTCCCGACAAGACGAGTAGCCTGAATTACCCCCAGGGGGTATGGACATGATCCAAATGTCTGCCTCGGCGTACCGCGACCCGATGGGGGGGGGACACGAGAGCCGATGCTCAGCTACGAACGGGATGCCCGTAGGCTCCCAACCTTGTGAGCCCCATCCTCGCGCCCGGACGAGCTGGGAACTTCATCCGAGCCCTGTTCATCATCCTGCTGCTTGTGCTGCTGATGCGGACGGTGTATCTGATGTGGTTCTTCCGCACCCCCGCGTGGACATCACGACCGGACGAGATCCGCTACTGCGGCGGATGGTACAAGCGTTCAGACGAGCTGGACATCGCAGGAAGCCGTGCACGCCAGATGGCAGGTGGCAGCCTCAAGGAGGTCAGGCGGTCACCGGTGTTCCGCCCGATCATGGCGTACCGTCCGACATCAGACTGTCCGCGCTACCTCTTCGCCAGGGTCGGCAAGGACGTCTTCGTCATCTACCGCGCCGCCGACGACTGAGCCGGACCGGTCAGGGCCGGGCCGGTCAGAACGTAGACGCGGGCGTGTATGGACGTGCGCTGCTGCAGCGCGGCCCGTACAGCACGGTGCAGGCCATCCTCCAGGTAGAGGGCTCCGTCCCACTCGACGACGTGAGGGAAGAGGTCACCGTAGAAGGTCGAGTCCTCATCGAGGAGAACATCGAGTGCGAGCACTCGCTTGGTGGTGACGAGCTGGTCAAGCCGAACCTGGCGAGGGGGAATGGCCGCCCAGTCCCGCTGGCCAAGGCCGTGCTCGGGGTACGGGCGACCGTCTCCGACCAATCTGAAGATCACCGGCACCTCCTCCTCGAGGGCGAGACATTCTCCGACCACGACAGCCTAGAATCCCCGCCCCTCCTATAAGACCCCGGTGGCCCCGCAGCATCGAGCCGCGTGGACACCCGGACCACGGCTGCAGGTCAGATGCCCCCAGCTGGCACCCCTTCTCCCGATCTCACAGCCAGGCATGACTTAAGTAAGCTTAACCTGATGCCAAGGAGATTCCATGGACGACGTCGTGCTCTGCCCGCCTCCAGACGCCGGTCGACGCATCGACCTCTCCACGTGTGCGCTTGCCGAACCGGATCTGATCAGTGCGTATTCACCTGATCTCACCAGATGCCGCAGCTTGCCCGGCACGGGAAACCTGCGGCGACCGGTGACAAGATTGCCGGAGTGCAGGTGACCGGAGTGCAGGTGACTCCAGCTCCATCACAGGTCAAGATCGGTCTCATCGATACGATCGATCTCAAGGCGAATATCGTCAATCTTCGTGCCAAGGAGCGGCACGGCTCTCGGTGACCGGACAGGGATCAGCCGATCAGGCCGGACGAGCACGCAACCGTCGAGTTCGGAGTCACTCCCTCGGGGTGAACTCGCCGGCACGCCGCCGACCGGTCGAAAATCCGCTGGACAGCCCACCTACCCTGGGCAGATGGAGTTCACCCAGTCCGACAAGCTCGCCGACGTCTGCTACGACGTCCGTGGGCCTGTCCTCGACGAAGCGACCCGGCTGGAAGCTGCGGGGTCGCGCATCCTCAAGCTGAACATCGGCAATCCCGCGCCGTTCGGCTTCTCCGCACCGCCGGAGGTACTCGAGGCCGTCGTGGCAAACCTTGCGGATGCACAGGGTTACAGCGACTCCAAGGGACTACTCGCCGCCCGGGAAGCGGTCGTGCGCTATCACCTCCGCAAGGGGGTCACCGGCATCGACCCCGGCGGGGTCTACCTCGGCAACGGCGTCTCCGAACTGATCATGATGTCGTTGCAGGCGTTGCTCAACAACGGCGACGAGGTGCTGCTCCCCGCGCCCGACTATCCACTGTGGACGGCCGTGGTCAGCCTGTGCGGTGGCCGGCCCGTGCACTACCTCTGCGACGAGTCCGCCGGCTGGGCGCCCGACCTCGACGACATCGCCGCCAAGGTCACCCCGCGGACACGAGCGATCGTCGTCATCAACCCGAACAACCCGACTGGTGCCGTCTACGACCGGCAGGTGCTGGAGAACATCGTCGAGGTCGCCCGCCGCCACCACCTGATGCTGCTGTCCGATGAGATCTACGACCGGATCCTCTACGAGGACGCCGAGCACATCGCGACCGCAGCGCTCGCGCCGGACCTGGTCTGCATGACCTTCAACGGGCTGTCGAAGTCCTATCGGCTGGCCGGGTTCCGGGCCGGGTGGATGGTGATGTCCGGTCCGCGCGGCCACGCCTCGAGCTACATCGAGGGAGTGAACATCCTCGCGAACATGCGCCTGTGCGCCAACGCGCCCGGGCAGTTCGCCACGGTCGCCGCCCTCACGGAGGACGGCGGCGCAGGGGACCTCGTCCTGCCCGGCGGCCGGCTGCGCGAACAACGAGACACGGTCGTGAAGCTCCTCAACGACATCCCCGGGGTGTCGTGCGTCCCGCCGCGGGGGGCGCTGTACGCCTTCCCCCGGCTGGACCCCGCCGTCTACCCGATCCGGGACGACGAGCGCTTCGTCCTCGATCTGCTGTTGGCCGAGAAGATCCTGCTCGTCCAGGGCAGCGGCTTCAACTGGCCGCATCCCGACCATGTCCGGATCGTGACCCTGCCCGCGGTGGACGATCTCACGGACGCCATCGGCCGGATCGATCGCTTCCTGGCCTCCTACAAACGCCCCTCCCAACAACAGTGCCCCTCCCAACGACGGAACTGACGGAGCAATCGACACCATCGGGGAGGTTGTCCACAGGACGCCAGTGTCCTGTGGACAACCTGTGGAAAAACGGCATGGCGACGTCCTGCTCGTGGGTCTACTGGTCGCCGCCACGATCGGGGTGCAGATCGCGCTGCGAGCCCGGATCGATCGTCCGCTCTGGTACGACGAGCTGTGGCGCCCGCACTTCGCGGGGGAACCGTGGCCGACGTTCTGGTCGGAGCTGACGGCGGCCAACACCCCGTCCTCGGTCGGCTCACTGGCACTGACCCGGCTGACCGGGACCATCCTCGGCTGGCACAGCTGGTCGCTCCGGCTCGTCGGAGCGGGAATCTGGCTACCGCTTCTCGCTACGGGCGGCTTCCTGCTCGCGCGGCGGTTCACCGGCCGGGTACCGGCCGTGGCCGCCACGGTGACGACCGCCCTCGCCGGCACCGTCGTCGACACCGGCACGCAGCTCAAGCCCTACGTCCTCGATGCGGTGGTCACCCTCGCGGTGGTCGCGCTGTGGACGGGACAGGCCACGCTCCCACGCCGGACCGCGGCCGGGGCGCTGGCGCTGCTGTCGCTGCCAGCGGTGTTTCTGCTGGTTCCCCTCGCTGGCTACGACCTGGTCCGCGCGGTGCCCCGACGCACCGTGGTGCGCACCGCCGGACGGGTGGGCCCCGCCCTCCTCCTGACCGGCACCCACATGATGATCTTTGTGGCGCACCAGTCCAGCCAACGGGCGAGCCATTTCTGGGACGATCACTTCCTCGCCGGTCGAGGGATCCTTGGCGGCCTGCGGTTCACGCTCGAACAGACCGGCGCGATTCTCGGTGGCGTCCCGCCCGGGATCGACCGTTATGACCCCAATCTGGTGCACTCCCTCCTCGAGGGGCATCGCCTCCCGACCCTGCTCGTCGGGACGGCCACGGCGGTTGCGCTGGCGCTCGGAGTCCGGGTACTGCGCCGGCGCCCCGACGGGATGATCCTTATCGTCGCCTTGGTCGGCGCCGAACTGCTCCAACTCGCGGCCAGCGCCGGACGCTACTGGCCCTTCGGGGCCTGTCGGACCAACCTGTTTCTGGTTCCGTTGCTCGCCATCATCGTCGCGGTCGGCGTCGCCGACCTGGCCCGCACGGCCCAGACAGCCAGGCTGGTTGGGCCGGCGCGGCTTCCCGCGGCCGTCGGCCTGATCGCGCTGGCGGTGATGCCGGTCTGCGCGGTCGGCGGGACCGTCACGCTATGGGACGAACGCCACGATCCCCGTCCGATCGAGGCCATGGTCGACGCGACGATCGCCGCCCGCGCCGAGTATCGGGCGGGCGATCTCGTCATCGTCGGCGGCCGACTGGCACGGGCGGGCTGGCTCTACGCCATGGACCTCAGCGACGACGCATCGTCCGGGGAACCGCCGGTCGGGCCCCGGGTACCCCGATCGGCGACGACCTTCCTGAGCGTGATCGGGAAGGACGGCGCGGACGGCGCGGACAGCGCGATCCGCAGCCGCCCGCAACCGCCGAACCGGATCCTGCTGTTCATCCTCGCCTACGACCTCCGGGGCACGGCCGCCGAACTCGCGTCCCTGCGGCAGGCCGGATGGTGTGAGCAAGAGATCCGGACCTTTCCGCTCACCGGCACCCTGCACGGCCTCACCCGCTGCGCCCCGACGCCGCGGGGGGACTCGCGGTCGCCATCGGCTGTCCGATGAGAGCGGCCAGTGCCCCCCATTCCCGGTCACCGTCCGCCAACGACGCCGCGATGCGCTGCTGCAGCACGCCGACCTGGATCCGGGTGCCATCGAAGAGCTGCTTGCAGGACGCCGCAGCGGCGGCGTAGTCCCTGCCGCCGGCATCGAACCGCGCCTGCGCGGCCACGGTCGGCGGCACCGGCGCGGTCAGCGCCGCCTGCGTGTCGGTGCCGAGGGAGACACAGACGGGCTGCAGGGAAGCGCCGTCCTGGGCGGCCAGATACGCCCGGGCCGCCGCGACGTCCGTGGCGACCCGGGCCCGCAGACCCTCGCTGCCGTGGTACCAGGAGGCCAGCTCGGCAGAGTCGTTCGCGGTGGACACAGAATCGCCAGCGGTGGACNTCGTTCGCGGTGGACACAGAATCGCCAGCGGTGGACACAGAATCGTTCGCGGTGGACACAGAATCGCCAGCGGTGGACACAGAATCGTTCGCGGTGGACACAGAATCGCCAGCGGTGGACGTGGGCAGCCCGGACGCCGGATCCGCACCGCCCGCCAGGGTCGCCGCNCCCCCGCCGATCACCAACACGATCGCGCCGAGGATGGCGAGCCGACTACCGAGGGGGTTCTGGAGCGGATCCGGTTCCCGCAACCACCCAGGTCGGCCGCTACGCCCCGCCATGCATCCCTCCGTCCTGGATCTACTCTGGGCGAAGGTTATGCCTCGGAGTGTTGCAGATCATCGGTGGGTGCGACCGTCAGCGTGCGGCCGTCAGCAGTTGGCGAGTTCGGGTTTCTGGTTGAGCACCTGCGCTCCGATCGAGACGAAACGCCGGTACTGCTCGCCACCGGCGGAGTCGTGCCACACCCAGCGCCTCCGAGATGAAAACCATTTTCAATAATGACAAACGGACGCGTGCCCATTCCCATCGACAGGCACGCCCAGCGCGACGAGGAGATGAGAAAGTGAGAACGTGGCCCGTACACCCCAAGAAGCTCATGGGTCCGAGCCGACCCCACGGCTGGCGCGCACCCCGGGCGGGACGGACGGCACAGTCGGGATGAGAGGCACGGACGGTAAGGGCGCCTCCGGCAACAGACTGAACCGACCAGACAGCCTGAACGGCGGCGAAGGGAGCAACGTGAGCACCGCGGGGAACGACACCAGGTCGGCCGGCGCGGGCCGGCCGGCCCGCGACCCCTGCAACCATCGGGATGAGACGGTGGAGCGCCGTCCGGCGCCGAGCCGGGGGACGGCCGTGCGTGCCACCCGGCAGGGCGACGCCGTCTCCGCCGCGCTTGCCGAGACCGACGCCTTTACCAGCGCCCAGGATCTGCACGCCCGGCTACGGGCGCAGGGCGCCGCGGTCGGGCTCACGACAGTGTACCGCCATCTGCAGGTGCTGGCCGACCGCGGCGAGGTCGACATGATCCGCCGGGACGACGGTGAGACGGTCTACCGGCGCTGTGCCTCCGACGACCATCACCATCACCTTGTCTGCCGCTCCTGCGGCCGGACGGTGGAGATCGCCGGACCGGAGATCGAGGCGTGGACCGCCAAGGTCGCCAACGCCGAGGGATTCGTCGACGTCGTGCACACCGTGGAGATCTACGGCACCTGCACCATCTGCGCGGCCCGACCAGCCACCTGAGCGAGGTTCCCGGCGGAGCACAGTGCGCGCGGCGGAGCACAGTGCGCGCGGCGGAGCACAGTGCGCGCGGCGGAGCACAGTGCGCGCGGCGGAGCACAGTGCGCGCGGCGGAGCACAGTGCGCGCGGCGGAGCACAGTGCGCGCAGCCGTCGGTCAGGGTGCCGTCGCCGAGAGGCCGGTGCAGGCGCGCAGAGCGTTCCAACTCGCCAGGGCCCGGGCTCCCGCGGCACCGGTCACCGGCTGGGGGATGCCCCCCACGATCCGGGCGGGTAGCCAGGCGGCGGCCGTGACCGCCNGGCCGGCGACGGTCAGTTCCAGCACCCCGGACTCGGTGTTCCGGCCGGCGCCGGAGGAATAGAACACGAAGTTCCCCAACCCGTAGCCGACGTACACTCCATCGGAGTTCCATCCAGCGCCCAACAGAACGTGGGCGTGGCTCCCGATGACGACGTCCGCGCCCGCGGCCGCCAGCCGGGGGAGCAGGGCGCGCTGTGCCTCGTTGGGGCACTGCTGCTGCTCGGTCCCCCAGTGCAGGAAGACGATGACCGTGTCCGCCGCGGCCCGCACGGCCCGCACGGCTCGCACCAGCCGATCGACCTCCTTGGCCGATGCCAGGCCGGGCTTGTGCGGACCCGCCGTCCAGGCCGCGATCAACTCGTCGTCGAGCACCTGGGTGGCCCCGAGGACGGCGATACGCTGCCCCTTGACCGTCGTCGTGTACGGGGCGTACGCGGCGGTGTCGTCCACGCCGATGCCGACGAGCGGGAAGTGCGCCTCCCGAGCGTAACGCAGCGAATCCTGCAGGCCTTCGATGCCGTAGTCCATGCCGTGGTTGTTGGCCATCGTGACAACGTCGATGCCGGCCGCCCGTACCGCGGTGAACGCGGTGGGCGAAGCCCGGAACACATACGCCTTCTGGGCCGCGGTGCCACGGTCCGTCACCGCCGTCTCCAGGTTCGCGATCGCAAGATCGGCCGCGCTCAGGGCCGCCGACATGGGTCCGATCGCCGTCCGCGGATCGGCGGCGAGCCGCTGACCGGGAGCACCCGCGAAGTGGATGTCGCCGCCGAAGGCGATGGTGACCGGCTGCCCCGTCGGCCGCCGCGGGCCGTCACCGACGGGGGCGGCTCCCCCGGCTCCCCCGGCTCCCCCGGCTCCCCCGGTGGCCGCGGCTGAGGCGGAGGGACCGGTGGTGACGGGGGCACCATCGGCATGAGTCGTCGGCGTCGGCCTCGGATGGTCCTCGCCGTAGGGCACGGCGCAGGCCACGAACATGAATCCGACGATGACGGCGACGCCACCGGCGACGGCCGTGCGCCCGCGTCTGCACCGAACACGCCGAACACGCCGAACACGCCGAACGCACCGAACACGCCGGCTGACTGCNCCCCGCTCCNCCCCAGGCNCCCCCTCCGTGACGACCGCGCCACGACGAGCCACTCGCAAACCGGCCGCGTCCCGACCGTTCCCATGATCCCGAACTCGACCGCCGTGGTCCGTCCGAAGTCAGAGTGCCGACAGCACCGGTGCCAGTTCGCGCCACTGCCGACGCGGCAGCCCACGACGGTCGAAGTCAAGCACCTGCACGGCCACCTGATCGGCCCCGGCGTCGAGATGCTCCTTGATCCGCCCGAGCAGGACGTCCGCGTCCCCCCAGGGGACGATCGTGTCGACCAGGCGGTCCGAGCCCGAGCCGGCGAGATCGTCGTCGTCGAACCCGAAGCGCCGCAGGTTCGTCGTGTAGTTCGGCAGCCGAAGATAGGACCCGGTGTGCCGGCGGGCGAGCTCACGGGCCTGTTCCGGATCGGTGTGCAAGACGAACGCCTGCTCGGGGACGAGCAGCTTGCCGGGCCCAAGGATGTCCCGGGCGGCAGCGGTGTGCTCGGGTGGCACGAAATAGGTGTGGGCGCCGTCGGCCCGGTCCCGGGCGAGGCCGAGCATCTTCGGACCGAGCGCGGCGAGCACCCGTGGCGGGACACCGGGCGGTGGCACGGCCCGGTACTGCTCGACCGCCATCCGGTCCATCTCGTCGAGGTACGCCGCCATCTGGGCGAGTGGGCGCGTGTAGGAGGCGCCCCGGATGTGCATCAGCTCGGCGTGGGACACCCCGAGCCCGAGCAGGAACCGGTCCGGGTACGCCTCGGCGAGGGCCAGCTGACCGGCGGTCATGGTGAGCGGGNTACGGGCGAGGATCTGCGCGATCCCGGTCGCGATCGTCATCCGGGAGGTGGCCGCGAGCGCCAGAGCGGCGGTGACCAGCACCTCGCGCCCCTTGACCTCACCGGTCCACAACGTCGGATAACCGAGATCGTCGAGTTCCGCGACCGCCTCCCGGACGACCGCGGCCGGGGAGAAGTCGAACTGGCCACTCCAGATCCCCACCTTGCCGATCTCACGCCGGGCCGGCGGGCGGCTCATGTGCTGCGCACTCGTCACCGCGCAACCGTACCGAGCAGGAACGATGGTCACTCGTCACGGCGGGACCNCCGGATCCGGTTGCCACTGTCCGTCCAAGGTCTATCGTTGGCAAGTGTGACGGAGCTCATGCAGCTGCTCACCCCGACCGGCCACCGGATCACCACCGCGTCCACGACGACGGCAGCCGGACCCGACGCGCCGGGACCCGATCCCTCCAGAGCCCGCGCCGGCGGGGTGGACGCCGCGGGAGCGGACCCGCCCCGGACAGCCGTCGATCTGGCCGCCCAGATCGCCGACCTGACCGACGACGACCTGTACGGGCTGTATCGGGACATGGTGTTCATCCGCCGGTTCGATGAGGAGGCGACCAGCCTGCAGCGCCAGGGCGAGCTGGGGCTGTGGGCGAGCCTGCGGGGCCAGGAGGCGGCCCAAGTCGGATCCGGCCGGGCGCTGAGGCCCGGCGACATGGTGTTCCCGTCGTACCGGGAACACGGGGTGGCCTGGTGCCGGGGAGTCAGGCCGAGGGAAATCCTGGCGATCTATCGCGGCACGACGCTCGGTGGCTGGGATCCGGGCACCCACGGGTGCGCCCTCTACTCGATCGTCGTGGGCTCGCAGGCACTGCATGCCACCGGCTACGCGATGGGAATCGCCCGGGACGGCACCAACGACGCGGCCATTGCGTACTTCGGTGACGGGGCGTCAAGCGAGGGCGATGTCAGCGAGGCGTTCGGATGGGCGAGCGTGTTCGCCGCCCCGCTGGTGTTCTTCTGCCAGAACAACCAGTGGGCCATCTCGGCACCTGCCCGGCGCCAGAGCCGGATCGAGATCGTCCACCGGGCCGCGGGCTTCGGTTTCCCGGGCGTGCGGGTGGACGGCAACGACGTGCTGGCGTGTCTCGCGGTGACCCGGTGGGCCCTGGCGACCGCGCGTGCCGGGCGTGGTCCGGTGCTGGTGGAGGCCGTGACCTACCGGATGAATCCACACACCACGGCAGACGATCCCAGCCGCTACCGTCCGAAGGGTGAACTGGACATGTGGCGTCGGCGTGATCCGTTGGACCGGATGCGCGCCTACCTGACGGCGCGGGGCCTGCTCACCGAGGAGAGTCTGCGGCAGCTGGCCATCGAGGCGGACTCCTTCGCGCACGAGCTGCGCGCGCAGTGCGTCGCGCTGCCGGATCCGATCCCGGCCAGCCTGTTCGACCATGTGCAGGTGGCTGAGAATGAACTCGTGACGGCCCAGCGATCGGCGTTGGCGGCCATGTTCGACGTGGAGGGGCCCGGCGTGGAGGACGAGATGGGCGTACCCGAGGGGAACCGGTGACCAGCGGGGCCGTCGTCGCCGGGGAGCAGCGCTCCGACGAGGTCGGTGAGCGGGTTGCCCGCGCCCCGGTCACCATGGCCAAGGCGTTGAACCTCGGGCTGCGTTCGGCGATGGCAGCCGATCCCAAGGTTTTGATCATGGGGGAGGACGTCGGCAAGCTCGGCGGGGTCTTCCGGGTGACCGACGGGCTGCAACAGGAGTTCGGCGAGGCCCGGGTCATCGACACCCCGCTGGCCGAGTCGGCGATCGTCGGCACGGCGATCGGGCTGGCCATGCGCGGTTACCGGCCGGTCTGTGAGATCCAGTTCGACGGGTTCGTCTATCCCGCGTTCGACCAGATCGTCAGCCAGCTCGCGAAGCTGCACTACCGGTCGGCCGGCCGGATCCGGCTGCCGGTGACGATCCGCATCCCCTTCGGCGGCGGGATCGGCGCCGTCGAGCATCACAGTGAGTCGCCGGAAGCGTACTTCTGTCACACCGCCGGCCTGAAGGTTGTCGCCTGCTCGAACCCGGTCGACGCCCATCACATGATCCAGCAGGCCATCCGGTCCGACGATCCGGTGATCTTCCTCGAACCGAAACGGCGGTACTGGGAGAAGGGCGTGGTCGACCCGCGCCCCCTCGCCGAACTGCCCGCGGGCGAGCTCACCCAGCTGCACGCCAGCCGGGTCGTGCGCACCGGCACGGACGCGACCCTCGTCGGCTATGGCCCCACCGTACGGACCTGCCTCGACGCCGCCGAGATCAGCGCGGCGGACGACAGCCGGTCGCTGGAGGTCATCGACCTGCGGACGCTCTCACCCCTGGACCTGGAACCCGTGCTCGACTCGGTACGCCGGACCGGCCGGCTGGTCGTGGTCCATGAGGCACCGTCCAACGTCTCGGTGTCGGCCGAGGTCGCCGCGCGGGTGACGGAGCGGGCGTTCTACTCCCTGGAGGCGCCGGTCCTGCGGGTCACCGGCTTCGACNCCCCGTATCCCCCGGCCCGCCTCGAAGATCACTACCTCCCCGACGTCGACCGCATCCTCGACGCCGTGGACCGTTCTTTCGCGTACTGAGCGTACTGAGAAGCATGAGGACCGACCAACCGGCTATCTGACTGGGGTTACCGTGACGCAGCGACAGTTCCGGCTCCCTGACCTCGGCGAAGGTNTGACCGAGGCGGACATCGTCCGGTGGCTTGCCCAGGTCGGGGACACCGTCACGGTGAACCAGCCCCTCGTCGAGGTCGAGACCGCGAAGGCGGTCGTCGAGGTCCCCAGCCCGTTCGCCGGGATCCTGGTCGAGACCCACGGCGCCGAGGGAACGACCCTCGCGGTCGGCGCACCCCTGCTGACCATCCAGACCGCCGACACCGACACCTACGTCGACACCGACACCAACGCCGACGGGACGGGTGGGAACGGGACGGGTGCGAACAGCCTGCCGACATCCCGGGACGCTGGCAGCATCGAGCGCACCCCCGTCCTCGTGGGCTATGGACCGAGGACGGCCGAGAGCCGCCGGCGCCGCCCTCGACGACCACCT
>NZ_JPGU01000021.1:57242-74556 GCF_000732115.1 Frankia sp. CeD | reverse complement strand
CCTACCTGGCCGACTACCTCGACGCCTGCGGTCGCGCCGGCGCCAGAGCACCCACCGGGACGGACCTCGACCGGTTCCTGCCCTGGGCTGCCAACCCCGACGACCTCGCCCGCTGGAGGAAGCCTCCCGGCTGACCCAGCCACGCCAGCCCGACTCCAGCGGTGTCACACCCGGTGACACCNCCCGTCAGCATTCCCCCACGCGACTTCCGACTACTTACCCACGGCGAGGCACCTGGACCTCGCTCGTGGTGTGAAGGGGACGCCGCTCAGGCACCTGGCCTGAGCGGGGGGTCTGCTACTTGCTGGAGTTGTCCGTGTCGGTCTTGTTGCGCGCGGGGATCGGGTCGCCGGGCTTCCACGGCTTGCCGTCCGGGCCGTAGATGATGCTGTCGCCGGGGTTGCTGACGAACCGGTCGAGCCGGTCGTCCTTGGGCGGTGGCGGGTTCTCTGACATGGGCTGATTCTACTGCTGGGGGCCGACGATGCGGGCTTTCGCGTAGCGGACCGGGCGGCCGTTGGCGTCAGTGCGAGTCTCGTCGGAGAAGAACTCGAAGACCGTGTTCCGAGGGAGGAGGACTTCGTTCTGTCCGGGGAACTGGGTGCCGAGTGTCTCGACGGGGAGGACCTTGGATCCGGCCGGTATTTCGACTTCGACGATCATTCGTGTTGCTGTTGGTGGTCCGAAGCGGGTGAAGTCCTCGGCGACGCTGACGTCGGNGGTCATGGAACGGAAGCCGAGNTCTCTGTCTCGGAAGCCGGTGGCGTCGGGGGGGAGGAAGCGGTCGACGTGGCGGAGCCCGCGGTGCACGCTGATTGGCCGTGTCGTCTGTGGGACGGCGTCGAATGCTGCGTCGAGGTCGGCCACTACGTGGGCGATATCCGGGTTATCGCTCAGGGTGCGGGCGCGGAGTGTGGGGTTGATCGGTGAGTGGGGGCCGCTGTAGGTCCATACGGCCCGTCGCGAGGCTTCGGGGATGCGGCTGGCGTCTGCCAGGCCGACGAGGTACCGGTCGGCATCCTTGCCTCGGAGCGTCCCGGAGGGGAGTGGCCGCCAGCCGGTGTTGCGTGCCCGGTTGTGGCGGGCGNGNTCGGCGNGCTTCTTNCGGGNTTTCTCGTGGACCGCGCAGATCGGCATGCCGGGGGCTGCGGGGTTCTTGCAGCGTGTTCCGCGGAGGGTGAGGGCGCCACACGGCCGCGGAACACGCATGGACGGCGCTCCAGGGCGGTCGCACTGCTAGGGCAACGATGCGGGCACCTGGCGCCGCAGCGGATGCGACGGGACGTGCGGGCGCCGCGGTCAGACGCTCGGCCTGGGCGGATGGTGTTTTCCGGTTGGGGGTTTACGGGTCCGGTGTGTTTTTGTCTGGGGGGCTTGTCGGCTGGTCCCGGTCAGCGGGCTGGAGGATTTCGATGTCGCCGGGTTTCCAGGTGAACCGTTCGGGTCGGACTGTCTGCGAGTCGGGCTGGTCGCGGTCTGGACGGTCTGGGTTGTCAGATGATGACATTGATCTCTATCTCCCGATTGGAGTTGATCTTCGTGTCGGTGACTATCTCGAAGACGGTATCGCGCGGGAGGAGGATCTCGTTTTCTTCGGGATGCCGGGATTTGAAGGCCGGGGGTGCTGGTGGGATGAGGGACAACACCTTCGCCCCAGCAGGGATTGTGATCTTCAGTGTGGCGGTGTCGTAGCCGCTGCTGAAGCTGGCCGCAATGTGGTCACTGATAGTGGTGGAAACGAAGCCGTGGTCACGGAAGACGAAACCGTCCGCTGGCGGCTCACCTGCGATGTCTGTGACCGATCCGATGCCGCGGATGACGGTGATGGGCTGGTCGAGAGGCACAACCTGTTCGAATGCGTCGTCAAGGTCGGCCATGATGCGCGCCGTGTCTGCGCTGGACTCGCCTCCGTGACGCAACACGTCGTGTCCATTCACGGGTGGCGGCTTTACAGTAGCAGCCCCGTGTTGATGTTGGTTTAGGCGGCGAGAGCGTGTGTGGGGCTGGCCGCGCGCCTGGCTGGCATCCAGGGCGTACCGGCGAGGGCGAGGCGGATGGCGTCGACGGCGGTCAGGCCGTGGTCGCGGGCGGAGACGAGGTAGGAGCGCACGCGTAGGTAGGCGGCCATGGTGGTGGGGGTGTGCCAGTAGCCCGAGACGGCCTGGTGGCGTTTCGGGAGCCTGATCGCCTGCTCGCTGGGATTGTTCGTCCAGGGGATCGTGAAGTTGGTGGTGAAGAGCCAGACCTGGTCGGCCTTCGCGGCGAGCCGTCGGGCCAGGACCAGGCCGGGATGGTTCTTCTCGTCGGTCCAGGGACGGGACAGGTTCGTCAGTTCGCCGATCCGGACGTCGGCGTCGTAGCGGGCCCGCAGCGCGTCGATCGTCTTCTGGTCGAGGCGGCTGTTCCCGGCGGCGCGGGCGGTGACGACGAGGGTGTTGGCCTTGCGGAGCAGGTCGGTGAGCCAGCGCCGGTGATAGCCACGCACCCGCTCGGTGCGGGTCCCGCATCGCGGACAGGGCACCGGATCCGCCCGGGTCCGGGCAACGACCCGCACCCTGCGCCCCTCATCGACAACGCGCTGGACCAGCACGGCGGCCAGCTGAGGGAAGACGGTCGTCAGCAGTTCGGCGTCACACAGCACCGATGATGCCCGCACGGCAACTGCCTGTCACCACCGGAATCTTGGCAGAGCCCTTAAGTTGACAGGCCCCGTGGAGCCGACCGTAAGACCCGCGCAAGCGGGCAGGTGGCTGGGAAGCGGGAACCCGGCACGGCTTCGGCCGGTCAGACCGGGGGCGCCTCGCCGAGAGGCGAGGCGGCATAGGTGATGAGCGCTATCGATCATCACGATGCAACGGCGCACGTGGGCAATCTGGGTGGTCTTTCGCCGTCGTCTGCCGTGATGCCCTACCTGGCCAGATCGACGATGCCGTTCCGGTCCTCGTTGTCTCCCGATGACGTGGTCTCGAGACCCGGCCGGTGTGCCACCGGCCGGGTCGGGGAAACGTGGTGCGCGCTCGGTGTGGGTTACCAGTTCGGGTTGAGGATGAGCGGGGCGTCGGTGTCGGCCATCCACTGGTTGAATTCGTCGAGGGTGGTGAACAGCGGCTGGTTGGCGTGGTGGCAGGTAACGGTGGCAAGTTCGATGATTGCGGTGCTGGGATCGCTGGTGGTGAGCGTCGTCTGGACGTGGGCGAGGTCGGGTAGCGCGGCGCGGGTGACCTGAGTGTGCTGATCCTCGCCGAGAGTCATGGTCGCCTGGCCGATCAGCGCGGCCGTGGCCGCGGTGGTGACGGTCTCGGCTTCCAGGACCGCGAGTAGCTCGGGGCTGGCGCCGTCGGCGCGGGCCGCGACGATCGCGAGCTGGAGTCCTTGGACGATGATGGCGGCGGTGGCCTGCGCGACGACACCACCGACGAGGGCTCCGAGGACGGGGACGGGGACGACGGTCTGCCCGACCAGGCCGCCGGCCCACATCAGGCCGGTCCTGGCGGTCCCCGTCACGCTGCGGGCAGCGAACTCGCCGGGGTCGATGCGACCGCGGGCCAGGTCCAGGCCGGCGTCGGCGACGGCCCACACGGCGTCAGCCATGGCGGCGGGCACGGTACCGCTGCCCAGCGCCTTGGGCAGAAGACCGCTGCTGGCCGCGGTGCGGACGGAAGCGGAGATCGTGCCGATAGCACCGGAGCGGGCGGCGTTGCGGGCGGTGCCGCCAGCGACCGTGATGACTGCGGCGCCAGCGGAGGTCTCGCCGGCACGGATCCGGGCGGTCTCGCTGGCCGTGGTGACCATGGCGCCGACGAGCGCGCCTGCGGCGGCTCCAGCGAGGCTGGAGGTGGCGATGTCTCGCCCGGCTGCGGCGGCGATCTGGTGGTTGGCCCATCGGGCCGGGTTGTGGGCGGCGTCCTGCGTCTGCCGGTAGCTGATCGAATCGCTGTGCACCGACCCGTGCGTGAGCCGGTCGGTGCTGAAAGCCGCCGCGTCGGCGTAGCCCTCGAAGTAGATCCCCTCCTGGTTCATGCCCAGCCGCCGGTCGAGCAGGTCGTGGACGGCGTCGACCCGGTCTCCTGCGACCAGTCGCCCCATGCCCTGATATGCGGATCGCGAGATCTGGCGGGTCGTGTCCGACACCCGGTCGACGAGTTTGGCCTGCACCTCGGCGACCATCCGGCCACCGTCGGACAGCCGGATGTCGACCGGACCATTCTGCGGACCGCCCTGTGTCCATTCCAGGACCTGGGCGCGTACCGTCGAGCCCGCGCGGGCCGCGTGCCGGTTGAATCCGACCGCGTGCATCACCTCGAACAGGTGCCCGGCACGCTGCGGATTGCCATGGTTGGCATACCGCCGCGCCAGCTTGACGACAGTGTCGCGGCCGTTCAGTGTCTCGACCACCTCCGCCGCGGTCCGGCGGGTCGTCTGGTCGATGATCGACCAGACCGCGGCGTCCGCCCCNCCGGGAAGCAGCCCGATATGCCTCTCGCGTCTGCCGTGAGGCAGGGCAGAATGAGAGGTGGTCACGCTGGCCGGGGCAGGGCGAGCAGCCGCTGCTTGGCGTTGAGAACGACCTGGCGAACCTGCACATCCACCGTTCCGTCCTCGCCGGCGATCGGCGTACTCATCACCGTCACCGCGGTCGAGGCGACCCCGACGAGCTGTGCCACCCGCTGCCGCTGCTCGATCGTGTAGGTCACATAGTCCGGGTTGGCGGTGACGAGCGTATCCAGCAGCGGCAGCCGGACGGTCATCGCGACGCGCAGGTCCTTGAGAATGTCCCGGACCTGCCGGCTGCGCCGACGCACGAGGGCCGCCTGCGCCTGCGCCCGTCCGAAGTCAGCCGCCGCCTCGGCGATCTGCGCCGCTGTCTCGCGCTGACCGGTGCGGGCCCTGCGCCCCTGCCACTCGAGCACCCCGCCCACAGCAATGACCACCGGCGCCGCCACGATGCCCGCCAGCACGGTCGTCCCGGCCGCGACCCCACCACCACCGGCGGCGATCGGCCCGCCGCCCAGCCAGGCCAACGTCGCGCTCGTCGCCGCAGCACCGGACAGCCCTGAAATCGCCGTCCCAGTGGAGGCCGTCGCCAAGGCCCCGACCGCCGCGAACGTCGCACCACCCGCCCCGGCGCCGGCCACCGCCCCAGCAGCCAGCGCCCCCAGTGACTGGACCACGCTGATCCGTAGCCGACGCAGTTCGACGTCCGGCAGCTCCCCGCCGACCAGCAGGTCGATCTCCGCGAGCTCAGCCAGATCGACGTTCTTCAGCCGACTGAACACCTCCTGGAACGGCACCAGCGCCACGTCATACAGCTCAGCACGGGCCCGCTGCTGAGCCTCTGTCTCGGCAGCCATTCGCCCGGCCAGCAGCCGACAGCGAGCTTCGAGCTGCTCGTACGAACGCTTGTTGTCTTTCGCAAGCTTGACCGCATCAACAATGGCGACGCCCACGGGCCCCCCGAATNCCCAGCCACGTTCCAGCGCCCGCCACGATATCGCAGCCCAACAGGCATACCGACCACGGCGCTGCCTGTGGCTTCGGTGGTTACAGGGCCAGCAGGTGATGGGCATCGTGCCTCGGCTGCGTCTGCTCCGGTGAGATTATGGCGGCTGGTAGATCCCGAGGGGGGAGAGGCAGTTCGGCGTGGGGAAGCACTCGAAGCCGGTGGCCTGTCCTGGGTGTTCCGGTGATGGGACGGTCGAAGTTGTCAACGACGGGACGAAGGAGAAGAAAACCTGTCAGCTATGCAAGGGCACCGGGAAGGCATGAGCGGGCGGGTGGTGAACCGGGAGGACTTCATCCCGGATGAGGTCTGGGTGACCGGTGATGACGGATTCTTCCTGGTTCCGCTCCGTCGAAGCGAAGATCCGGAAGGGTGGTTGGCGCTGGTCCGTAGCGATCAGGCGATCACCACCCAGGTAGACGATGGTAGGGACAAGTACGACGGTAAGGGGATCATCCCGACCAGTTCGTGTAGTGCGCGGTGGGTGGTCGACCGGATGCTTGATCTCCTCGGCGTGCGCCCGGGAATGCGCGTGCTGGAGATCGGGACAGGTACCGGCTACAACGCTGCGCTTCTCGCGGTGCAGGCCGGTTCCGGTCAGGTGACCAGCATGGAAGTCGACCCGATGATAGCCGGACAGGCACGGGCGGCGTTGGACCGGACCGGCCATCCCGTGCGGGTGATCGCAGGGGATGGGACCGCGGGCTATCCGGCGGGCGCACCGTACGACCGTGTGATCGCAACAGCGTCAGTGTCGGTGGTCCCCTGTTCGTGGGTGGAGCAGACCCGGCCCGGGGGGCGGATCGTGTTCCCGTTCGCCGGTACCTTCGACGGGGCGTTGGCGGTTCTGGTCGTCGATGACGATGGTGTGGCCCGCGGCCGGTTCCACGATGAGGCCGGGTTCATGCGGCTACGGAACCAGCGGCGCGACCCGCATGTGTGGTGGCTGGGTGAGGACGACGCGGACGTCAGNCCCACCCGCCGGTATCTCCGCGAGCCTTTCGATGATGCGGCGACCGGGTTCGCGGTCGGCTTGTGGCTGCCGGGCTGCACGACCGGGGACATCGACGAAGGCGGCCCCGCGAACACCCTGTTGCTGTCTCACAGCCCGTCGCAGTCCTGGGCATCGCTGACCGCAGGCCTGGACGAGCACGAGATCACCCAGTACGGGCCGCGTCGACTCTGGGACGAGCTGGAGACGGCCTACGACTGGTGGATGAACTCCGGCCGGCCCTCCCGCGATCGGTTCGGGCTCACTGTGACTCCCGACGGGCAAACCTTCTGGCTCGACAACCCGGACCACGCCATCCTTCTCCGCTGAGCCGGACACGGGAGGGCGGAACGCTCCGACAGGCCGACCTGCCGGCGGCCGAAGGCCGCCCTTGAGGGGGTGCAGGTGGCACGCCGCTGGCGGCCCGACGCACCATGCCCGCTGACCTGACCGACGCCCGGGTCAGCGGCTACGGCGCCATCGAGCGGAAGGCGTAGCCGGGCCGGCTCGCGCTTCGGGAACGGTCAGGCACGGTGGATCAGGATGTCGCCGTCGCCGCTACGGGCGCGCACCTCGACGGTCTCGTCGGTGGGCGCGGGGGCGTGGATGGCGGTCAGTTCGCTGTGCACACCGCCGCGTCCCGAGCGGACGTCCAGCAGGGCGGCGGTACCTTTCCGTACTCCCACTTCGAGCCGGCCGGAACCGGATACGAGCGCGACTGTGCCGCGCACCACTTCGCCGATCCGCACGCTGCCCGAGGCGGTCCTGGCCTCGACGCCCGCCAGCGCGCGGTCGACGGTGATGGCACCGGAGGCAGTGATCAGCCGTGCGTCTCCCGTCACCTCACCGATGGTGACGCCCCCGTTGGCCGTCTTGACTACCGCCGAGCCGTCGATCTCGCGGATCCGGATCATGCCGTTCGAGGTCTTGATCTCGGCGTGCCCGGTCGTGCGGCCCACGGACACGTTCCCGTCGGCGGTCCCCAGCCGGAGCCTGCCGGTCTGGTCAAGGTCAATGTCGCCGGTGGCGGTGTGGAAGCTGGAATCGCCCAGGCGGCCCGTGCTCTGGATGTTGGTCATCGAGCTCGCCTCGACCCGCGAACCGGTGGGCAGCTCGACTGTCACGGTGACGGAGCCGTCCGACCCGAACAGCGAGCGGGCCGTCTTCCTGGGCGCTCTGAGGTGAAGCTTGCCTTTGTCATATTCGATGCGGGTCTCCCGCGCCGTCCGCNCGTCGGTGTCGTGCGACGGGTCGCTCGGGCGTACCTCCACGACCGTGTCGGCGCGGTCGCTCGCGTTGATCCGGACGTGGCCGGTCCCGAGTTCGATGACGGCGAGGATCGGTTCGGGGGTGCGGAAAGTCGGCATGATGATCTCCTTGTAACGTCGTCAGCCTGGACATGGCTTGCCCGGACGCGGTGAACGCCGGCGTGGTGAACGCCGGCGCGGCTAACGCACCCAGCCGCTGTAACGCAGTCCCATCTGCTGGCCTGCGTGCGGACCGGTGCGCCGCCCCGCGGCACCGGGGTCGAGCGCGGCGCAGACGGCGTGCACCAGCCAGGCGTTGACGGACAGTCCTTCGTGCTCGGCCGCTTCATCGATGCGCGGTTTGAGACGCTCGGGGACGCGTAGCGTGATCCGCGAGGTACGTCCCTCGTCGTCCTCTGGAGCGGCGGACGGTTGCCTGACCACGGCGGCCTCGAAGTCGTCCGCATCCGAGTGGTCGGCCGGCGGTGGCGTCACGACAAAATCAGGGTCCCGCCCACGCAGGCGTACCTCGACCGAGCCCGGTGCCAACTCTCGGGTGATCTCGTCGGCGGCGGCCGACAGCGCCTCCAGCAGGGCGAGCCTGACGGCCGAGTCCAGCGGCAGGGCGAGCCGCTCGGCCAGCGCGCGGGCGTCCTCACCCCCGGCTTCCGCGGCTGCCGCGAGTTCCCGGCGGAGGTTCTCGACATACGGTGCAAGGTCCATGACGCCATAATGGCGCCAAGTTGACGTCATGTGCAAGCTCTGGTGGCCAGTAAGACGTCACAGACGCGGTCGCGGATGCCGTCATGGACGCCGTCGCCTCGGCTGTCCGGCCGGTACGGCCGTCGGCGGGGCGGTCGCGCACCCTCGTCGCGTGCGACGACTACGAAAAGTAGCGATCGTCGGGGTGCTCTCGTCACCGTCGCAGGCCTCGGCGATAGTGGGGCGACCCGCTCGGTGGCGGCGGTGAGCAGACGGGGGTGGATGTGCCGGGCGACGCGCACGGCGTCAGGATGCAGCCGCCGCGGGCCACGGATCCGGGGTCGCTGGGCCGGCACCGGGTGCTGGGCAGGCTCGGTGCCGGCGGGATGGGNGTGGTCTACCTGGCCGAGGGNCCCCTCGGCCAGGTCGCGGTCAAGCTGATCCGACCGGAGTACGCCGACGATCCGCAGTTCCGGGCGCGATTCCATCGCGAGGTCCAGGCGTGTTTCCGGGTCGGCGGTGCCCACACCGCCCGGCTCGTCGACTTCGAGCTGGAGGCCGAACGTCCATGGCTGGCCACCGAGTTCGTCGACGCCCCGGACCTCGCCGCCCAGGTCGCGGCGGCCGGCCCCCTGTCCACCGGGGAGCAGATCATCCTGGCGGCCGGGCTCGCCGAGGCGTTGGCGTCCATCCACGCGGCCGGCCTGATCCACCGCGATCTCAAACCGTCCAATGTGCTGTGGACCGCGGACGGGCCGAAGGTCATCGACTTCGGGATCGCCGCGGCGGCCGAGGCGCGCCCGCTGACCGCGGTGGGCGGAGTCGTCGGCACGCCCGGGTGGCTCTCGCCGGAGCAGGCCACAGGCGGGGNGGNCACCNCGGCCAGCGACGTGTTCGGCTGGGGGGCCCTGGTCTGCTTCGCAGCCACCGGCCAGCCGCCGTTCGGCAGCGGCTCCGCCGACGCGGTGGCGTCGCGGATCGCGGCCGCCGAGTTCCAGATCGACTTCGACCGGCTCGCTCCGGAGCTGCACGCGCCCGTCCGCGAGGCACTCGACCGCCAGCCGCCGCAACGGCCCACCGCGCTCGACCTGTGCGAGCGGCTCGTCGGTCACGCCCGGGGGGCGCGGATCCCGGTGACGCGCGTCCTTCCCGACGCCGCCCGGACACCCACCCCACCGGCTGCACCGCAGATCCCGGCTGCACCGCAGATCCCGGCTTCATCCGAGCCGCGGGCACGCCGTCGCCGTCGCTGGCTGTTGGTGGGCGCCGGCACCGTCGTGATCCTCGCGCTCGCGGGGGCGCTCGCCGCCGTGCTGGTGATCGGGGGCGACAACTCGAGCGCGGACAACTCGGCGAGTGGCCGGCAGTCCTTCACCGCCGACGCGCCGTGGCGTCTCGCGATCATCGACCAGATCGAGGGCACCGACAACGGGTGCACGATCACCGTGACCAGCGACAGCACCGGCGAGCAGAAGGCGATCAAGGAGGTCTACGGCGCGAAGACCTTCCAGGTACCGCTTGTCGGCGGCTTCCACTGGCGGGCCAACGACCCCGGGNGCTCGGTGACGGCCCGCTCCGGATCGGGGACGGCCGTCCTGCCCTTCGCCCAGCAGGCCGGCACCGGCGACACCGACGCGTTCGAGGTCGCCTCGGGCCTTGTCCGGGTCGAGGTCGTGGACTTCGCCGGCTCGGACGACTGCGGGCTGCAGCTCCACGACGCCGCCGACGGCCGGGAGATCAGCTTCGGTACCGCGGCCCGCGGCGGTCCGCCGTTGCTGCTGGACCCGAGCGGACGCACCCAGGTCTACCTGGCCAACCTCACCTGCGGTGTCCGGGTGTCGGCCGCCCCGGCAGCCCCGGGCTGAGCGGGTTCTGTTCCCCGCTGCCCGGCACAGCACCGTAGCGGCCCGTACCGACCGGCCGGCTGTAGGGCCGCTCGTGTCACCGCGGTCCGCACGCTGACGGAGGCGGGCTGACCGAGGTCGTCACCGTTGCGCGCGGCTGATGGTTACGGCCGGCTGTTCGTGCGCCAGGTTCATCAAAGTGCCATCTGGGCGACCACGGCGGGTAACACGTGGTCCGTTCGTTGGTCGGCTGTTTCCGGTTGGCTTTATGGGCGCTCCGTCGGCGAGGGTCGTCGCCGCTGCGCTGGAGGACTTGTGGACCGTCGTCGCGTGCTCGCGGGGATCGTCGCAGCGCCTTTCGCCGCCGTCCCTCTCCTCGTCCCGGTAGCCGCGTCGGTCGCCCCGGCGGGCGCCCTTGGTTCCGGCGGTGGCCAGCGTCGCCCGACACTGGTGATCGGGCATCGGGGAGCGGCCGGCTACCGCCCGGAGCACACCCTGGCCTCCTACGAACTGGCCGCCCGGTTGGGTGCCGACTTCGTCGAGCCGGACCTCGTGTCCACCAGGGACGGCGTCCTGGTCTGCCGGCACGAGCCGGAGATCGGCGGAACCACCGACGTCGTCGCGCATCCCGAGTTCGCCGCCCGCCGGACGACGAAGATTCTCGACGGCGTCGCGACCACCGGCTGGTTCACCGAGGACTTCACCCTGGCCGAACTGAAGACGCTGCGCGCCAAGGAACGGCTGCCCGAGGTCCGCCCGCGGAACACCAGGTACGACGGCCAGTCCGAGATCCCGACGTTCACCGAACTGCTCGACCTGCGCGCCCGGCTGTCCCGGGAACTCGGCCGCGAGATCGGCGTCTACCCGGAGACCAAGCACCCGACCTACTTCGCCAAGGCCGGCCTGCCCCTGGAGCGGCGGCTGCTGGACATCCTGGTCCGGTACGGCCTGAACCACCGGGGCGCGCCGGTGTACGTCCAGTCCTTTGAGACCACGAATCTCTGCGAGCTGCGCACACTCGGCCTGCGCACGGCCTCGGTACAGCTGCTGTCCGCCACGGGCGCACCGTTCGATCTCGTCAATGCCGGCGACCCGCGGACGTACCAGGATCTGTCGACGCTGGCCGGGCTGTGGCAGATCGCCCGCTACGCGAACGGCATCGGCCCGGACAAGCTTCAGATCATCCCCCGGGCCGGGGACGGGACGCTGGGTACCCCGACCTCCCTGGTCACCGACGCCCACGCCGCCGGGTTGGTGGTGCACCCGTACACCTTCCGCGCGGAGAACACCTTCCTCCCGAAGGACTACCAGGTGGGCGCCAACCCCAGCGACCTCGGCCGGGCCGTCGACGAACAGGTTGCCTATCTCAAGACGGGCATCGACGGGCTGTTCACCGACCAGGCCGATATCGGCGTCCGCGCCCGGGCCGTCGCCGCCGGCCTCCCGANCCCCGGNCCCCCNCCGGCCGGCCACCACGCCACTCAATGACCCGCCCCACAATGACCCGCCGGCAGGTCCGCCTCGACATCGGACAGCCGGTTAACCGAGGGTCGGAAGCACCCGTTCGAAGAATTCGTGGTGACCGGCGAACGTGAGCTCCAGCCGGGTGAACTCGTGCGGCGTCACCCAGCGGGCGTCGCTCACCTCGCCCGGGTCGAGGATCAGTTCCTCGTCGGATCCGACCTCGGCGGTCCACCAGTGCAGCTGGTAGCTGCCGTCGTCGGTGTCGCATTCCCAGACCTTCGCAAGGGGGGTGACCGCCAGCCCCACCTCCTCACGGACCTCGCGAACCAGCGCCGCCGCCTGGCTCTCGCCGGGCTCGATCCGGCCGCTCAGCGGAGCCCAGTAGCCCGGTCTCCGCGCCTGCGGCCCACGCCGGATGACCAGTACGCGACCGGCCCTCAGCAGCACCGCGACCACGGCCTGCCGTTTGCCCACCGCCGCCGTCACGGGAACCAGTGTAGGGAGGAGGCCGACGTCGCGACGGAAAAGTGTGGAGGGTTGAGTGTGGAGGGTTCGGCACGGCCCGCAGGTCGTGAACCGTGCCTGACCCTCCGCGGTTCAGCCGGCACCATGATCGGGAGGATCGCCGGACGTCGCCGGGTACGGACGGCGGCGATGCTGGTCAAGGGATGATTCCCATCAAGGGGTGATTCCCCCTCGGGCGACGAGCTGGGCGGCGATGACGTTGCGCTGGATCTCGTTGGTGCCTTCGCCGATGATCATGAGTGGGGCGTCACGGAAGTAGCGTTCGACGTCGAACTCGGTGGAGTAGCCGTAGCCGCCGTGCACCCGGACCGCGTTGAGCGCGATCTCCATCGCGGTTTCCGAGGCGAACAGCTTGGCCATCCCGGCTTCCAGGTCGCATCGGTCGCCGGCGTCGTAGCGGTCGGCGGCCAGGAGCACGAGCTGGCGGGCAGCGGTGTACTTGGTGGCCATGTCGGCGAGGTAGTTGCCGATGGACTGGTGTTTCCAGATCGGCTTGCCGAAGGCCTCGCGTTCCTGGGCGTAACGCAGTGCGTCGTCCAGCGCGGCGCGGGCGACACCGAGGGCGCGGGCGGCGACCTGGATCCGGCCGATCTCCAGGCCCTTCATCATCTGCGCGAATCCGCGGCCTTCCTCACCGCCGAGCAGCGCATCGACGGGGACATGGTAGTCATCGAAGGACAGCTCACAGCTTTCGACGCCCTTGTAGCCGAGTTTTGGCAGGTCTCTGGACACGGTGAATCCGTCGCCGGGTTCGACGAGCAGGATGCTGATGCCCTTGTGCCTGGGCTCGGCTTTCGGATCGGTCCTGCACAGCAGCGCGATCAGCTGGGAGCGGCGGGCGTTGGTGATCCACGTCTTCGACCCGTTGACCACGTAGTGCTCACCGGCGCGGCGGGCGCTGGNGGTGAGGGCCTGCAGGTCGGAACCTCCAGCGGGTTCGGTCAACGCCATCGTGGCGCGGATCTCACCGCTGGCCAGTGCGGGCAGATAACGCAGCTTCTGCTGCTCGGTGCCGAAGGTGAGGATGAGTGTGGAGACGACGGTGTGGCCACCCATCGCGCCGGCCAGGCTCATCCAGCCGCGGGCGAGCTGCTCGGTGACCTGGACGTAGCAGGGGGTGGAGACGGCAACCTCGCCGTAGGGTTCCGGAATGGTCAGGCCGAAGATGCCGAGCTTTTTCATCTGCTCGATGAGCTTCTCGGGATAGTCGTTGGCGTGTTCCAGGTCCCGGGCGACCGGGCGGACCTCCCGATCGACGAAGTCGCGCACGGTGTCGACGATGGCTTTTTCTTCTGCGGTCAAGGTACTCACGCCGGGTCCTCTTCGGCTGGTCCTCTTGGATGGCTCTTGGATGGCTGGTCCTCGTTGGATGGGGGGCCGGGGGTCGGCGGAGGTCAGATGACGCCGTCGGCACGGAGCGCGGCGATGGCGGTATCGGTGCGGCCCAGGCTGCGCAGGATGGTGTCGGTGTGTTCGCCGAGGGCGGGAACGGGGTTCATCACCGGGTCCAGGTCGGTGAGGGTGGCCGGAGGCAGGAGGGCACCGATGTCGCCGCCGGGGGTGGCAACGGTGCGCCACCGGTCGCGGCCAGTCAGGACGGGATGGTCGAGGAAGTGGGCGACGGAGTTCAGTCGGGCGTTGGCGATACCGGCTTTGGCCAGCAACNCCAGCACTGTGCCGGTATCGAGCGCGGCGAATCGGTCCGCGATCACCCCGTTGAGGGCGTCGCGGTGGGCGACGCGTGCGGAGTTGGTCGCGAAGCGGTGGTCCTCGGTCAGGGTCGGGTCGTCGAGCACGATCCGGCAGAAGGCGTGCCATTCGCGTTCGTTCTGGATGGCCAGCAGCACCGTCTGGTCCTCGGCGGTGGTGAACGGGCCGTAGGGGGCGATGGTGGCGTGCTGAGCGCCGACCCGTGCCGGTTGCCGCCCGCCGTACCGGGTGTAGTAGGCCGGTGAACCCATCCACTCGGCGAGGGCCTCGAACAACGATACCTCGACCGCGGAGACCGACCCCGTGGTGGCGCGCCGGTAGAGGGCGGTGAGGATGCCGGTGTAGGCGTACATGCCGGCGGCGATGTCGGCGACCGAGATCCCGGCCTTCGCCATCTGGTCCGGGCTACCGGTCAGCGACACGAGGCCGGTCTCGCACTGCACGAGCAGGTCGTAGGCTTTCCGGTCGGCCCAGGGCCCGTCGGTACCGTAGCCGGAGATCGTGCAGGGGATCACCCGAGGGTGCCGGTCGGCCAGGGACGAGGCGTCGAGGCCGAGGCGAGCGGCGGCGCCGGGGCCGAGGTTCNGCACCAGCACGTCGGCCCTGGCCAGCAGCTCCTCCAGAACCGCGCGCCCCTCGGCGGTTTTCACGTCCAGGGNGAGGGATTCCTTGGAGCGGTTGAGCCACACGAAGTAGCTCGACTGGCCGTGCACCGACACGTCGTAGCGGCGGGCGAAGTCGCCGCCGTCGGGCCGTTCGATCTTGATGACCCGCGCGCCGAAATCAGCCAGCTGGCGGGTGGCGAACGGGGCCGCGACGGCCTGCTCCAGGCTGACCACGGTCACCCCGGCCAACGGCAGCGGGACGTGCGGCGAAGGGGAGTCCGGGGCGGCGCCCGGCGCAGTGCGGTGCCGCTGGTGCTCGGTCATGTGGTGCTCGGTCACGTCAGGCCGCTCCTTTGGCCAGGCAGGTGGTCTGCCAGCAGCGTCGCGGCACGCGCCCAGTCCAGTCCGGTCAGCAGCGCGGGAACGTCGGGGCCACAGTCGGCGATCTTGGCGCGCAGGTCCTGGTCCGAAGGTGGCCGCCCGGGCGACCCGGGTGGCAGCCGCTGGCTCACCGAGTACCGGGCGCCACCGCTGAGGGTGAGCGTGATATCGATGCGGCCGGAGAGCAGCCCGTCACCGCCCGGGGTCTCGGTGACGGCTACGAGCTGGAGCAGACGCTGGGCTTCGGGTCGGGTCACGGCGAGGTCGGTGAAACTCCCGAAGCCGGGATGGGGGTCTAGCAGTGCGGCGGCGATGGCATATTCAAGGCTGAACTTCCCCTGCAGCCCGGTGCGGGGCCGATGGTGGATCAGTGGCTGCACCGCGCCCTCGGGTGTGCTCACCTCGATCGCGGTGATGCCCGAGGCGACGACGTCGGCAGGCAGGTGCTCGCGCAGCGCGCTGATCGGGCGTTGCAGTGCGTAGCAGCAGGGAAAAATCTTGATCGCCAGCCCGCCGGGAACCGCCGGGCCGGTCACGTCGATGCGGTCCGGGTCGCCGCCGACCAGTCGGAGCCATGCATCCAGCGCGGTCGGATCCGCGGTGGCGCCGGCGGCGGCCAGCCTCGCCGCCCGAACTCCCGCGTCGGCGGCGAAGCCGACCTGCAGGGACTTGCCGGCGGAACCGAATGCCCGCTGCACCCCGCCGGCCGCGGGAACCGAGAGCGCGATCGCGGTGGCGATCCGCTCGGCCGACAGGCCCAGCGCCACCGACGCGGACACGGCGGCGGCCGGCGCCCCGGCCGTACAGGTGGCGTGCCATCCGCCGGCATAGTGCGACCAGCCCAGCGCCACCCCGAGCCGCGCCATCATCCCGGCCCCCGCCAGGTAGGCGCGGGCGTCCCCGCCGACGGCCAGCGTCGCGGGGACGCACACCACGCTGATGTGGGTGGTCGACTCCAGGTGCAGGTCGTCGAAATCCAGGACGTGCCCGACCGCCGCCCAGCGCGCCGCGTCCGGCAGCCCGGCCGACAGCGCCACCAGATCGTCCTGCCGGGCGGCGAGCGTGACCGCTATCGTGTCGAGCAGCGAGCGCTGCGCCAGGTCGAGGTCCGCGGCACTCGGCGCGTAGTCGTGCGCCCACCGGGCCAACGTCTCGGCGGTCGGTTCCATCCACAACTCCCGACTCCCGCCAGCGCGGGGCCACACCTGGATCGCCCGTGTCTGGATCGCCCGTGTCTGGATCGCCCGTGTCCGCGGCGCACATACCCGTCCGGAGAATAATGTACGGCTAATAGTGATCGGTGACTCGCTGAGCGGCATGGTCACCGTGGAGTCCACCCAGGCACTCGCTGCCGGGGGGTTGATGGCTGCCGGGGGTTGATGGCTACTGTGCGCCTGGCCTGAGGCGCCGGTACAGGTACGCCGGTACAGGTACGACGACCCGGCGGGCCGGGGCTTCCGGATGTTGGCCCGGGGGACCTGTGGGCCTAACTTTCCCGGCCGTGGACGAACCAGCAGGCCCGTCGAGGTCGTCAGGAAGGTCGGGAAGGTGCGGGCCTGGCAGAGTGGATGACCACGGGGCCCGGCAGAGGAGAACATCGATGAGGATCGCGGAAGACATCACGCAACTGATCGGCAACACGCCGCTGGTCCGATTGCGTCGCGTCACGGACGGAGTGGGAGCCCAGGTCGTGGCCAAACTGGAGTCCTTCAACCCGGCGCACAGCGTGAAGGACCGTCTCGGTGTGGCCCTGATCGACGCCGTGGAGCGGGCCGGGCTGATCGGGCCGGACACCGTCATCCTCGAACCCACCAGTGGGAACACCGGCATCGCCCTGGCCATGGTGTGCGCCGCCCGCGGCTACCGCTGCGTCCTGACGATGCCTGAGACGATGAGCACCGAGCGGCGGATGCTGCTGCGGGCCCTCGGCGCGGAGCTCGTGCTCACCCCCGGTGCCGAGGGCATGCCCGGCGCCATCGCGAAGGCGGAGGAGCTCGCGAAGAACGACGAACGGTACCTCATCCCGCAGCAATTCGAGAACCCGGCCAACCCGGCGATCCACCGCGCCACGACCGCCGAGGAGATCTGGCGCGACACCGACGGGCAGATCGACGTGCTCGTCGCCGGAGTCGGCACCGGCGGGACCATCACCGGCGTCGCCCAGGTCATCAAGGAGCGCAGGCCCGAGGCCCGGTTCGTCGCCGTGGAGCCGTCGGCATCGCCGGTGCTCTCGGGCGGCGTGAAGGGACCGCACCCGATCCAGGGCATCGGCGCCGGGTTCGTCCCGCCGGTCCTGGAGACCGGCCTCGTCGACGAGATCATCCAGGTCGATGGTGAGGACNCCT
>NZ_JPGU01000021.1:33277-57236 GCF_000732115.1 Frankia sp. CeD | reverse complement strand
TGGCCCGCCGGCTGGCCCAGGAGGAGGGACTCCTGGTGGGCATCTCCTCGGGCGCGGCGGTGTCGGCGGCGCTGCAGGTAGCCCGCCGCCCGGAGAACGCCGGGAAGCTGGTCGTCGTCGTGCTTCCGGACTTCGGCGAGCGCTACCTGAGCACACCGTTGTTCGCCGGGCTCGGGTGACCGGCTGTGCTCTCGACGCTGCGCCATGACCTGCGCACGGTGAAGGAACGGGATCCGGCCGCCCGCTCCACCCTCGAGATCGCCCTGTGCTATCCCGGCGTGCACGCCGTCTGGGGCCACCGGATCAGCCACTGGCTGTGGACCCGTGACCTGCGGCTGCCCGGGCGCGTGGTTGCCACGCTCACCCGCATGCTCACCGGGGTCGAGATCCACCCCGCCGCCACGCTCGGCCCCGGCGTCTTCATCGACCACGCCACCGGCGTGGTCATCGGGGAGACCGCCGAGGTCGGCGCCGACGTCACGATCTACCACGGGGTCACCCTCGGCGGCACCAGCCTGGAACCGACCAAGCGGCACCCCACCATCGGCGACCGAGTGATCATCGGTGCCGGCGCCAAGGTTCTCGGCAACATCACCGTCGGCTCGGACAGCCGCATCGGGGCCAACGCCGTCGTCGTGCGGCCCGTGCCGCCCGGCTCAGTGGTCGTTGGCGTCCCCGGCCAGGTCATCACCCCCAGCCGTCCCCGGCCGGCCACCGCCCTGCCCGGTCAGGACGACGTGCTCCCCGACCTCGTCGGCGTCAGCCTGAAGTCCCTGCTCACCCGGGTCGACCAGCTGGAGGCGGTGCTCGACGGGAACACCGGGAACACCGACGGCCGCGCCGACGGGCGGGTCGCAGCCCGTCCCACGATCCGCCCGCCCCAGGCCGGTGTGTGGCACGGCGAGGACTTCTCCATCTGATCAACAACCTTAATCAACGACCTTAATCGGCGACCTGATCAACGACCTGATCAACGACCTGATCGGTGACGCCCCTGGCTCGACCGGTGTCCCTGGGGATCCGGTCGAGCCAGGATTTGCCGGCAAAGCATGCGTCGCCATAACCACTTGATTCCGTCGGTTTAGACCTCGCAATTCTGGAGCTGAGTCAGAATATGTCGATGACGACCACGGTGATGTTGTCCGCGCCGCCGGCGGCCAGCGCCACCGAGGCGAGATGGTGGGCGACCGCGGCGGCGGGCGCGTCCGCCGGCAGGCGCCCGACGTGACCGGCGAGGGCCGTGGCGGCCGAGGCGTAGTTCCACAGCCCGTCGCTGCACAGCACCACCCGTCCCGGCCCGGTGAGGGGCAGCGAGACGACGCGCGGTACCGCCGACCCGCTGCCCGTCCCGATCCAGTGGGTGATGGTGTGGGCGCCGGGCGCCGTCTCGGCCAGCTCGGTCGGAAGCAGGCCGGCCCGCACCGCCTCGGCCGCCAGCGTGTCGTCCTCGGTCAGCAGGTGCGCGCCCCGCGGGCCGAGTAGGTAGGCTCTGCTGTCCCCGAGCCAGCCGACGGCGAGCCGGTCCGCCGTCACGATCGCCGCGACGAACGTGCAGGCCGGCGCGTCGTCGGGGCTGGTGATCGAGGCGACGGCGCTGCGCTGGGCGGCCGCGGCCGCCGCCCGCAGCGCGGCGTTCTCCCAGGGGACGCCGCCGCCCGTCGGCTCGGGAGACCTCGGCGTGCCCACGGCGTCGGCCAGGAAGGCGGTGGCGTCCCGGGCAGCGGCCACGGCGGCCGGTCCCGAGCCGGGAGCCGTCGACNCCCCGTCGCACACGACCGCCACGACCGCCGGGCGGGCCGGGCCGGGCAGGTCGGCTGGATAGGCCGGGCCGGCTGGCCCGGGTGGGCCGACGACGGCGAGGGCGAACCCGTCCTCGTTGCTCCGGTGGACGAGGCCGCGGTCCGACACGCCGGCCGCGATCGTCAGGTCGACATCGATCCGGTCGCCGGGCTCGCGGCCGGCCGCCGTCAGGGCCACGCCGCAGCGTTCGCAGAACCGGTCGTCGGGAAGGACCGGCGCCGCGCAGCCGGGGCAGCGTCCCGCCGTGCCGGGGTCCGCCGTGCCGGGGTCCGCCAGGCCGGGGTCCCGTGGCCCCGACGCCGGTCCCGGCCGCTGTCCGGCGTTCATACCAGGGTCCGCGGGCGGACACGGTTGGCGAGGTCGACGAGGGCGTACCGCTCGTCGGTGGTCGCGGCCAGCCGGGCGAGCTCCCGGTAGGCGCGTTCCAGGCCGAAGCGCAGGTCCGCTTCCCGCAGTGCGGCACCGGCGACCGTGACGCCCGGGTCCACCGGGAGCGTGCCGGCCGCCACCAGGTCGAGCGCGGTGGTCAGCAGATCCCGGGTGAGAGCGGCCCGGCGGCCCGAGTCGAGGTCCAGGCCGGCCAGCACGTCCGACGCGGCCATGATGCCGGCCCGGTTGGGGACGCCGGCCACGGTCACCGTGCCGAGTACCCGGGCCAGCCGGATCTGGGCGTCGACGTGGGCGGCCGAGGCCGGTGGTACCCGGCGGTAGGCGGNCACCGCACCGTCGCGGTTGCCCGCGGCGATCCGCACCCGCGCCAGCCCGAACGCCGCGCCGGTGAACGCGTCGTCGGTGCGCGACACCAGGTCATACAGCTGCTGCGCCCGGGGGAGGTCGCCGGCGGCCTCCGCGGTGCGCGCCAGCGCCAGCTTCGGCGCGAGCTCGCCCGGGACCTCGTCGTAGACCCGGTCGAACGCGCCGCGGGCCGCGGCGGTGTCGCCGTCGGCGAGTGCCAGCAGCCCGCGCTGCCAGTCCACCCGCCACTCGAAGGGGTCCTCCGCCTCGATCTCGGCGAGCATCTCGCGGGCGGCGGCGGTCCGGCCCAGGCGCATCCGCAGGTCGGCCAGGTGCAGGCGCGCCCCGACGCTGGTGGTTCCCATCGCACCGAGCAGCTCGGCGAGCTGCTCGGGCGCGAGGTCCGGCAGGGCGGTGAGCGGGTCCGCCGCCGGGTCGTCGGGGTCGGCCCGTAGCCGGGGCAGCACCGACCACGGCGGCAGCGCGGTGAGGCCACCTTCGCCGGTGAGGCCACCTTCGCCGGTGGGGTGGAGGTCGCCGGTGAACCGCCGGCTCGGCGCCGGCGCCGGGGCCGGTGTCCCGCGTTCGGCCGCGACGATCTCCCGCAGCACCCCCAGCAGTTCGTCGTGCATCTCCTCGGCGCCGGTGAAGCGGCGGTCGGGATCGGGCGCGGTCGCCTTGAGCAGGAACCGGTACAGCGACTCGTGCCGGGCGAGGACGGGATGGTCCGCCGCCGGTGGCATCGTGTGCAGGTAGGTCGAGGTGTTACCGCGGAAGTCCAGGATGAGGGTCGCGAGAGTGCGTCCCACGGCGAACAGGTCGGAGGCGACCGAGGGGCCGGTGGTGGGCACCTCGGGTGCCTGGTAGCCGAGGGTGCCGCAGCCGGCTCCGGCTACTGCGCCGTCGTCGATGCGACGGATCGCGTCGAGGTCGATCAGGCGCGGTGTCTCCCGGCCGAGCATCACGTTGTCGGGTGTGAAGTCGCCGAACACCAGGCCGTTTCGGTGCAGGTAGGCGAAGGCGGGCAGCGCCGCGAGGAGGTAGGCGACGGCCTGGGTGACCGGCAGCGGGTCGGGCCGGCCGGCGTCGGCCCGACGCCGGCACAGCACCTCCCGCAGCGAGGTGCCGCCGANGTACTCCATCACGATGTAGCTCGTGCCGGCATGCTCGACGAAGGTGAAGATCCGCACGATCGCCGGATGGTCGACGGAGGCCAGGAACCGGCGCTCGGCGATGGCCGCGGCCTGTGCCTCGCGGTCGCCGGAGTCGAGCAGGCCCTTGAGCACGACCCAGGAGCCCTCCGCGACGCTCGGGTCCCGGGCGAGGTAGATCCAGCCCTGGCCGCCGTGCGCGAGGGCCCCCGCGATCTCGTACGGCCCGACGCGGTCACCGGCGTGCAGCGTGGGACGGAACGAGAACGGCTGGCCGCATCCCGGGCAGAAGCCCTCGGGACGCGCGGGCCGGCGGCCCCGGGCGCGTCCCACCGGCGCGCCGCACCCGGCACAGGCCCGCCGCCGTTCCGGGATCTGCGGGTCCGCCAGCAGCATCGACGCCGGGTCCGGCACGTCGGGCTCGGGCACGTCGGGCTCGGGCACCTCGACCAGACCCGCGCCCAGCCGGCTCGGTGCGGTCCGCGACCCGTCCTCGACGACGCCGCCGCAGTCCGGCTCCGGGCAGGGGATGACCGCGTTCACGCACGCTCCTCGGTTGAGATCGTGGTTGAGATCGTGGTTGAGATCGGGGTTGAGGTGAGGGGTGGGCGAGGGGGAGCGCCCCCCGAACGCAGCCGGGTCAGGACCGCGTCCATCTCCCACCGAGAGATCATCATCGGTCAGTCCCGGTAGCGGGCGACCGGTGGCGTCGGCGGCGGGGCGAACGGTGCCGACAGCCACCGCCGGGCCAGCCGTTTCCAGGTGCCGTCGGCGATCGCGCGGGCCAGCACGCCGTTGACGAAGCGGGTCAGTTCCGGATGGTCGAGGCTGACGGCGACCGCGTCCGGCTCGTCCGACAAGGCCGGTCCGACAACGTACAGCCGCGGGTCCTGGGCGGCCATCCCGTTGAGGATGGCCGTGGTGGTCATGACGGCGTCGACCTCCCCGGCCTGGAGCAGCACGAGGCAGTCGGCGATGTTCGGCACGGTGCGCAGCACCGGGCGCGACGGTGCCCGCCGGATGGTCGCCGCCGCGCCGGCCGCCGTGCAGACCCGTCGCCCACCGAGATCGTCCATCCCCTGGTACGGCGAGTCGCGGGGGACCAGGACCCGTTGCGTCTCGTTGTAGTAGACGGCGGAGAAGTCCACCAGCGCGCGCCGCTCGCAGTTCGTCGTCATGGTCGCCACGACGACGTCGACGGCGCCGTCGCGCAGGACCGGGATGCGCTCGGCGTAGGTGACCGCGCGGAACCGCACGTGTCCGTCCGCGCCGAAGATCCTCCGGCCGACCAGGTTGGCGATCTCCACGTCGAAGCCCTCGAACTGGCCGGTGAACGGGCTGATTGACCCGAAGGGCGGGACGTCGGCCAGCACCCCGGCGATGAGGTAGCCGCGGCGTTCGATCGTCTCCAGGACGGTGCCCGTGGGCATCGCGCCCGGCGAGGGCAGCCGGCCCGGCGGGCGCCAGCTGGCCTGCGGATCGTCGCAGGTGGGTGTCGGCGTCACGGCCGCGGCGGCAGGCGTGAGGGCGGCAGGCGTGAGGGCGGCGGGCCGCGGGGGCGTCGGCGTCGCGGGGGCCAGGGGTCGGGCCTGGGCCGGCAGCGGACTGTCGACCGTGCCGCAGGCGGTGACGCCGACCGCCAGGGCGACGGTAATCAGTACCGTCACCGCTCGCGCCGTCGCGACCCGGATGATCATCATCGGCTCACCGGTAGTCGTTGATTCTCAGCTGGATGCCGACGAAGGCCAGGGCCGCGGCGAGCCCGAGCGCCACGGTGGCGCCGAGCGGCAGGCGGTTCAGCGCCTCGCCGGCGGCGGACAGGCGCGCTTCGAAGCGGGTACGGCTGGTCGTGAACACCGCTTCCGAGGCGTCGTCGAACCGGGTGAAGGAGGTCGTGCCCTCGCCGAGCGCCACGGCCACCGCCTGCTGGAACCCGCCGACATCGGACACCAGGTTACCGACCCGCAGGCTTGTCGCCTGGTATCCGCGCCAGGCCGGTTCCAGGGCGGCGCGGGCCGGGCCGTCCGGGCCGCGCAGGGCCACCGTCGCCGGCAGAACCCCGGTCCCGCTCCGGCGCCCCCTGTCGTCGTAGCCCAGTCGGGCGGCCGCGGCGCGGGCGTCCTCGTCGAGTTCCACGCCGTTGCCGTGGGCGACCAGCGACAGGCTTTCGTCACCCCATGCCCGTAATGCCAGCACCCGGGCCTGCGCGGTCAGCGTCATCGGGACGTACCCGTGGTCCCGGCTTTCGACGAGACGGCCACGTTCCACGCCGAACGCGGTCAGCGTCAACCCGAGGATGATCGCGGTGAGCGCCGTGGCGGCGAGCAGCGGCAGATTGAGGATCCGGTGGGTGCGCCGGAACAGCCGCACCTGCAGCGCGACGAGCCCGGCGAGCGTCGCGGCGCCGACGGCGCCGACCAGGAACNCCTGGTGCCAGGAGCTCGCCCGCCGGTAGCCGTGGTCGATGTCGGTGGCGTCGGCGGTGGCCAGCGCGTCGGCGGCGGGCAGGATGGTGTCCCGCATCAGCGCGGACGCCTGCCGCAGGTAGGCCCCGCCGACGGCGAGGCCGAGCCGGTTGTTCGCCCGGGCCCGTTCGACCAGGCCGGTGTAGACGGGCAGTTGCGCGCAGAGCACGGCCAGGGGCTGGCGCGGACCACCGGCGCGGGCGAGATCGACGACGCGGTCGCCCGCCGCGGCGATGCTGCGCGCGTAGGCGGCACGCTGCCCCGGTGGTTCGACGCCGCCGGCGAGGAAGGCACGGGCCGCCGTGGCGTCCGCCGCCCAGAGCTCGGCGCGCAGGCTCTGGGCGGCGATGAAGGACGCGCCGCTGTCCTTGGTCAGGGTGTCGATCGCGTGCCGGCGGGTCTGCGTGGCGCCGAGGGCGGNAACCCACAGTGCGACGAGCGCGAGGACCACGAGCACGGACAGCAGGCGCAGCCGGCCCGGCGGGGNCGCCGCCCGGCGCCGTACCCCCGTAGCCACCGCGGTCATGGCTGGTGAGCGTATGGCCTGCGCAACCGCCGGGTAGCCACACTGTCACCTTGGCGTCACCCCGGCTGGTACCTCGTGCTGGCGCTGCGGCTGTGGGGCCAGCCGGTAGCCGCCACGGGCTCAGCCGAGCCGCCGGGAGGAGGTGGCCGGCACCGGTTCCGGTTCGGCGGCCGTCGGCCGGTGCGCGGAGTGCTCCACCCAGGCGGCCCCGGCGGTCGTGGTGGGATGGCCGAGCAGGTAGCCTTGGCCGTAGGGGATCCCGGCCGCCATCGCCGTGTCGAGCTCCATCGGGGTTTCGATGCCCTCGGCGATGACGCAGCCGCCGATCTCGCCGGCGACCTGCACCAGTCCCGTCGCGATGGCGCGCCTGGCCGGATCGGTGTCGATCCCGTGGGTGAGGACCCGATCCAGTTTGATGATCTCCGGGCGCAGGTGGATGAGCTGTTCCAGGCCCGCGTAGCCGGTGCCGACGTCGTCGATCGCGATGCGGACCCCGCGGCGGCGCAGCACGCCGACGGCGACCAGCAGCTCCGAGTCGTCGCCGATGTGCTCGTGCTCGGTGATCTCCACGATGAGGCGATCGGCCCCCCGGTCGGGAAGGATGTCGACCAGGCCGGAGGTGATGGTGGACGGCGAGGCGTTGACGGCGAGGGTGAGGTCGGACGGGAGCGTCGGCAGGACGGTCAGCGCGTGGCGGATCGCCATGAGTTCCAGTTCGATGCTCAGGCCGACGGTTGCGGCGTCGTTGTACCACTGCTGCGCATCGCCGGTCGTGTGGGGGAAGCGGGACAGCGCCTCGACCCCGACGATCCGCTCGTCCGTGAGCCTGAAGATCGGCTGGAAGATCATCTTTGGGCCGCCCGCGTCGATGAGGTCGCTCACCTCCTGCCAGATGCGGCGTCGCTGTTCCCACAGGCGGTGCAGGTCGAGGACCGCGTCGCTCAGGAAGGCCGCCAACAGGTGCAGGAAGTGCACGTCGCGGTCGCGTGGGTGGGGGAGCGCGTCGTGGGCGAGGCAGCCGACTATGCCGTACACCTCGCCGTCGTTGTCGGCGACCGGCGCCGCGGCGTACGCGCCGACGCCCAACTCGCGGACGACGCCCGCGTCCGCGGTGCGCGGATCGGTGCGCGTGTCCGCGACGATCTCCGGTATCTCGCCGGACAGCACCCGCCCGAGCAGGGCATGCTCGCGGCGGATCGTCGAACCCGGCGCCAACCTGAACCCCCGTGCGTCCCCGCTGAGAACCTGCAGGACAAGCAGATCCCCGTCGATCCGGGCCAGCCCCGCGACGTCCATCCGCAGATGCCGGCGCAGGATCTCGAGGAGATCCGTCACTACTGTGTCCGGCTGTGTGACGCCTGCCGGCGGGCCCAACGTCGACAGCGCATCCGTCATCCGGACCACCTCCATGTTCGGCATGCCCGAAACCACCCGCTGTCATGCCGGGCCGGAGCGCTGTCATGCCGGGCCGGAGCTCAGGCCAGGGCGGCCTCGACGGCGTCACCGACCAGCTGGCCCAGCCGCGGTGGCGCTCCGCGACGCACGCGCACGTGCAGGGGTTCGGGCGCAACGGCGGGCAGGTCGTGGCGCCGTTCGAGCCCCGGGGGAACCGGCCCGACGTCGGCGAGCAGAGCCACCCCGACCCCGGCGCGGGCGGCGTGCAGCACACCGGCGAGATGGCCTGCCTCACCGACCACCCATGCCGTGCGCCCGACCCGCGCCAGGGTGCTCAACGCCTGGCTGCGAATGGTGCAGGGATCGTTGATCGCCACGAGGGGCAGCGGCCGGTCCGGCGGCGGAGGAGTCCAGCCGGCGGCGGCGTACCAGGCGAGGGGAAGGCAGCCGGCGGGGCGGGCCACCGCGCCCCGTGCCGTTCCCAGGAGCACGGCGACGTCGACGGCACCCTGGTCGAGGGCCTCGGTGAGCCGGGCTCCCCGGTCGAGGCGGAACCGGATCTGAGCCTCGGGAAAACCGGTGGTCAGGGTGGACATCCACAACGGCAGCAGATGGTCGGCGGCGTGCTCGGTCGCCCCGACGGTGATCGTCCGAAGCTCCGCGGGCGCGCCGCCCTCCCGCCGGCCGACCCCCAGCTGCTCGAGCGCGCCGTCGTGCAGGGCGAGGATCCGCCGGGCCGCGGTCAGGAGCAGCTCACCATCCGGAGTGAACCGGGTGGCGCGACCGTCCGGCTCGACCAGCGGGCGGCCGATCGCCTTCTCCAACCGGCGGACATGCTGGCTCACGGCGGACTGCGAGATACACAGCAGGTGCGCGGCGCGGCGGAAGCCCCCGCAGTCGGCAATGGTGACGAAACTTCGCAAAGCCGTTACATCGAGCACGGGGGACACGGGCGCACTATAACACGAATTGNTTACGTTTCGTGATTAGTTCGATCACGAATCCGCGTTGGACATTGGTTGGAAAAGGCACCACTCTCAGGAACATGGTCGGCAGGTCGAGCGCATCCGAGTATGGGCTGGTCATGGCGTACGGGCTGGTCACGGCCCGGGCCGGGGCCTGCCGTCGGGCGCGGGACCCGCTCGGCCGGTGCGTGCTGACGCGGCGGCGAGTCGTCGACTTCGGGATCCTCGCATCCTCCTGCTGTCGCTGCTGTTGACGCGGTCCTCGCCGCCCGGCCCGACGGCGCTGCGCTCCCGACGGCGCTGCGCTCCCTGATGACCGTCTTCCAGCACGTGCGGCAGGCCCGCGATCCCTTCTGGCCCGACGATCTTTACCGGACGATGATCGCCGACTCGCTGACCCGGCCGGTCCTGCTCAACGCCGTCCGGGCCGAGCCGGAGCTGGGCGCCCCGGTCCGCGGCGGACTGCCCGCCACGAAGATCCGTCGTACCGCCGACGGTTGGGTGCTGACTGGGCACAAAGGCTACGCGACGAGCTCGGAGGGCCTGAGCTACCACCTGGCATGGGCGGCGACCGAGGACGACGACCCGTTGCTGGGACACGCGATCGTGCCGGCTGACAGCCCCGGAATCCGCATCGTGCGCACCTGGGACCACTTCGGGCTGCGGGCAAGCAGCACCCACGACGTGATCTACACCGACGTCGAGATCCCCACCGGGAACTTCCGGGGGGTGCCCCGCTCCGCCCAGCCTGCCGACACGAGCCTGGCCGCCGTCACGATCGGCGCCACCGCCCTGTATGTCGGGGTGGCGCGGGCCGCACAGGAGTTCTTCGTGCGCTTCGCGAACGAACGCGTTCCGACGTCGCTGGGCCGGCCGATCGCCACCACCGAGCGGATCCAGACGATCGCCGGGGAGATCGAGGCGCAGCTCGTCGCCGCCGAGGAGGTCGCCTTCGGGGTGGCCCGCCGCTTCGATGAGGGCGCGCCGGACGCCGCGGAGCGTGCGGTGCTCGCGAAGCCCCTCGTCGCCCGGGCCGCCATCACCGCCGTGCAGACCGCCGTCGCAGCCATCGGCAACCCCGGCCTGACGCGGCACAACCCGCTCGAACGGCACCTGCGCGACGTGCACTGCGTCCGCGTCCATCCCCCCCAGGAGGACACGGCGCTGCTGATCGCCGGTCGCCGGACCCTCGCCACCGCAGCTCCCGCTGTGCGGTCCCCTGCCCCGCCCGCACCACCCGAATCGACGCCGACCTCGTCGTCTCGTCCAGGAGCACCTCCAGGAGCACCTCCAGGAGCACCATCACCATGACTACCCCGACTACCCCGACTACCCCGCACCGGCACCGAACGACGCGAAGGCTGGCCGCAGCGGCCGTCTCCGTCCTCACGACCGTCACGCTCGCGGCCTGCGGGAACGGCGGCGGCAGCACGGCGTCGGGCGGGACCCCCGTCCCCGGCGGGCGGCTGAAGATCGCCTTCTGGTCGGACCTCCAGAACTGCGTCGACCCCAACCAGGTGTACTGGATAGAGACGCGCAGCCTCGACCGGAACATCGCCGACTCACTGACCGATCAGGATCCCAGCACCGGGAAGATCGTTCCCTGGCTGGCCAACAGCTGGACGGTGAGCCCCGACNCCAGCGAGTACACGTTCTCGCTGCGTAAAGGTGTGACCTTCAGCGACGGCACCACGCTCGACGCGGCTGCGGTGAAGACGGCCTTTGACGGGTTGCACGCGCTCGGCGCCAAGTCGACGCTGGGCCTGAGCTACCTGGCGAACTACAAGGCGACGACGGTCGTCGACCCCACCACGGTGAAGGTCGCCTTCAAGGGCGCCGCCCACCTCGACGGCATCGACGTCACCTACATCGCCGAGGACAGCGTCCGCGTCGGCCTTGACGATCCCGTGCCCGGGCAGTACTTTCGCCCCCTCTGGGACGCGCTGCACCTCGACTTCGGCCTCTCGCTCACCCAGAACACGACCGTCGGCGCGCTGCTCGCCGACAAGCTGCCCACGACCCTCGCCCTCGCGGCGGTCGCCGTCGTGCTCATGGCGGTGCTCGGCGTCACGGTCGCCTACCTCGCCAGCTACCTCCAGTGGGGGCCGGCGCGGGCGCTGCTGCCCCGGCTGCCCGCCGTCGCCATCTCGCTGCCGCCCTTCTTCGTGGGGCTGCTGCTCATCCAGATCTTCGCCTTCTCCCTCGGCTGGTTCCCGGCCACGGGCACGGACGGGTGGCGCAGCCTGGTGCTGCCCGCGCTGACCCTGTTCGGCGTCCTCGTCGGCCACATGGTGGCGAACGCCGTGGTCGTCGAGACCGTCTTCTCCCGCAGCGGCATCGGGCTCCTGGCCCAGCAGTCGGTCCTCAGCCAGGACGTGCCTGTCGTGCAGGCGATCGTCCTGATCGCCGCGGCCCTGTTCGTCACCGTCAACCTGCTCGTCGACCTGCTCTACTCGCTTCTCGACCCACGCGTCGCGTGGACGCCCCGGGTCAACTAGGCAGGAACTGATGCCCGAGAACATCCTCGCCAGGAATCGCGACCTCGCCCACCGAGAAGCTGCGCGGCCCGAGCCTCCACCACCTGTTCGGCACCGACGAACTCGGCCGGGACCTGTTCACCCGGGTCATCCACGGCTCCGCCATGACGGTCCGGGCAACCGGGGCGTCCGTGCTCATCGCGGTCGTCGTCGGTCTCGCGATCGGTGTCCTCGCCGGATTCTTCGGCGGCTGGATCGACGTGTTCCTCATGCGCGTGGTGGACGTTCTGCTCGCGATCCCGCTGCTGCTGGCGCTCGCGATCGTCACCGCCCTCGGGTTCGGCCTGGTGCCGATGGCGGTCGCGGTGGCGGTGGCCCTCGTGCCGCAGTTCGCGCGGACCACCCGGGCCCAGGTGTTCCAGGTCAAGGGCCAGGCCTACGTCGAGGCCGCCCGCACCGGGGGCGCATCCTGGGGTCGGGTGCTGTGGAAACACATCCTGCCCAACTCGTGGGGTCCGGTGGCGGTGCTCGCGGTCCTCGACTTCGGGACGGCCGTGCTCGTCATCTCCTCGCTCAGCTTCCTGGGCTTCGGTGCCCCGCCACCGGCGGCAGAATGGGGGACACTCATCTCGAACGGGCGCAACTTCCTCATCACCAGCCCCTGGCTGTCGCTGCTGCCGGGTCTGTTCGTCGGGCTGGTCGTGTTCAGCCTCAACCACATTGCCCGCACGATCGAAGAGGTGCAGCGGTGAACATGGTGAACACGGTGAGCGCGTGAATGCCGTGAGCACGGTGAGCACGAAGGCGGACGCCGTGGCGGGCCGGAACATCGTGGAGCTCACCGGGCTGTCCGTCGCGGGCACCGGCGTGACCGGCGCGTCCGAGCGGGTGCTGCGGACGATCCGCGGCACGGTGATCGGACTGGTCCCGCAGGACCCGATGGTCGGGCTCAACCCGACGATGCGGATCGGCGGGCAGGTGGCCGAGGCCGTGCGCCGCAGCGGCGTTGACAAGCGGCTCGTCTCCGCCGAGGTGGTCGAGGCGCTCGACCGGGCCGGGCTCGACAACCCGGTCCTGCGGGCCCGGCAGTACCCGAACCAGCTCTCCGGCGGCATGCGGCAACGGGTCCTCATCGCGATCGCGATCGCCGCGCATCCGCGCCTCATCGTCGCCGACGAACCGACGAGCGCGCTCGACGTCACCGTGCAGCGGCGGATCCCCGACCATCTCGGCCGCCTGGTTGCCGAGTCCGGCACCTCGCTGCTCATCATCACCCACGACCTCGGGGTCGCGGCCGACCAGGCCGACCGGGTCGTCGTGATGCGGCGCGGCCGGGTCGTCGAACGCGGGGCACCGGCGTCGATCCTGCGCACCCCGCGCGACCCTTACACCCGCCACCTCATCGAGGTGGCGCCGGCGTTGTCGTCCACCGGCGGCCTCGTCCCGCGCTTCCCCGAGGCGCCCCCGGCTCCCGAGCTGCTGCGGCTAGAGGGGATCACGAAGGACTTCCGGCTGCCCCGGACCCGGGGCGGGGAGCGGGTCTTCCGGGCGCTGGACGAGGTGTCCCTGTCGGTGCGGGCGGGCCAGACCCTGGGCCTCCTCGGCGAGTCCGGGTCGGGCAAGACCACCGCGCCGCGCATCGCGATGGGCCTGGAGAAGCCGACCAGCGGCCGGATCCACCTCGACGGGCAGGACATCACCTCCGCCGGCTGGTCGCAGCTGCGGCCGCTGCGGCGGCGGTTCCAGCTTGTCCACCAGAACCCGTTCTCCTCACTGGACCCGCGGTTCACCGTCGGGGAGAGCATCGCCGAGCCGCTGCTCTCCTTCCGCGTCGGCGACCGGGCCAGCCGCGCCGCCCGGGTGCGCGAGCTGCTCGATCAGGTCGCCCTGCCCGCCGCGTTCCGCGGCCGCCGGCCGATCGAGCTCTCCGGCGGCCAGCGCCAGCGGGTCGCGATCGCCCGGGCACTCGCGATCGAACCCGAGCTGGTCTTCCTCGACGAACCCGTCTCGGCGCTCGACGTGTCGGTGCAGGACCAGATCCTGACCCTGCTCCTGCGGCTGCAGCAGGAGCTCGGGGTCGCCTACTTCTTCATTTCCCACGATCTCGCCGTCGTGGCCCAGCTCGCCCACGAGGTCGCGGTGCTGCGCGCCGGCCGCATCGTCGAGAGTGCTCCGGCGGCCGACGTCCTCACCGCGCCGACGCAGGACCACACCCGCGAGCTGCTCGGCGCGATTCCCGGGCAACGGTTCGCGGCCGCACTCGCCGCCGCCCAAGGAAAGGACGCACGATGAGTCGCAGGTACGCACGCACGGTGAGTCGCGGGTACGCACGGTGAGTCGCAGGTACATCGTCATCGGAGCCGGGGCCGTCGGCGCGACCGTCGCCGTGGAGCTGCGGCTCGCCGGGATCGACGTCGTCGTCGTGGCCCGGGGCGCGAACCTCGCGGCGCTGCGGGCGGGCGGGCTGCGCTACATCCGACCGCCGGCCACGCCCGGCGGTGAGCCCGACGAGCGGCGGATCCCCCTCGACGTCGTCGGCGGCCCGGACGAGGTCGACCTGCGTGGTGACGACGTGCTCGTCCTCGCCACCAAGTCGCAGGACTCCGAGGCGCTGCTCGCGCAGTGGGCATGGCGGCCGGTTGACGTTGACGGCACGCGGCGCACGGCGGCGGAGGCGCTGCCCGTCGTGCTGCTTCAGAACGGGATCGAGAACGCCCGTACGGCGTTGCGCCGGTTCGCCACGGTGATCGACGCGGTCGTCCTCAGCCCCTCCTCGCACGTGCGACCCGGCGAGGTCGTGTCCCCGGCGGCCCCGCTCGCGGCGGCCTTCTACCTGGGCCGCGCCCCTCGCGGCGCCGTTGACGACCCGACCGCCGAGGCTGTCGCGGCCGACCTGCGCCGAGCCTCGTTCGCCGTCGCGGTCGTCGCGGACATCGACCGACGCAAGGCCGGCAAGCTGCTGGGCAATCTGGCCTACAACCTCGACGCGATCTACGCTCCGAGCGAGCTGCGCGACGCGGCGGCTGCCGTGCTGGTCGAGGAGGCGCGGCGGGTGTTCGCCGCGGCCGGCGTGGAGACCGCCGGCGTCTGTCCGGACGACGGGCTCGACCTGTCCGGCCTCGTTCCGCACGAGATCCCCGGCTTCTCCCGGGAGGGCAGCTCCACCTGGCAGAGCCTGGCGCGTGGCGGGTCGGTCGAGTCGGACTTCCTCAACGGCGAGATCGTGCTGCTGGCCCGCCTGCACGGGCTGGCGGCACCGGTCAACGCCGGGGTGCAGCGGCGGATCGCCACCGCGGCGCGCACCGGCACGCCGCCGGGCGGATTCGACCAGGCCGACCTCGCCGCCCTGCTGGCCTCGGCACCTGCCGGCGTGGTCCCCTATGCCGGCGTGGTCCCCTATGCCGACGTGGTCCCCTATGCCGACGTGGTCCCCTATGCCGACGTGGCCCCGGATGCCGGCAGGACACGTGCCGGCGTGGCGCTCGGGGAGGTCCTCGTCAACGTGAGACGTCTGCACGACGAGCTGCTCTCGCCCGGCCCGCCGCTGCTGCTCGACGTCCGCTGGGCCCTGGGTGACCCCCACGGGCACGACCACTACCGCGAGGGCCACCTGCCGGGCGCGGTCTACGTCGACCTGGACACCGAGCTCGCCGCCGCACCGGGCGGGACCGCCGGGCGGCATCCGTTGCCCGAGCTCGTCAACCTCCAGCAGGCCGCCCGGCGCTGGGGGCTGACCGCCGGGCGTGCGGTCGTGGTCTACGACGCGGTCGGCGGGCTGTCCGCCGCCCGGGCCTGGTGGCTGCTGCGCTGGGCGGGCGTCGCCGACGTCCGCATCCTCGACGGGGCACTCGCGGCCTGGCAGGAGGCCGGGTTCCCGCTCGAGACCGGCGAGATCATCTCGGCGCCCGGCGACATCGTCCTGCACGCCGGTCAGCTGCCGGTGCTCGACGCGGACGGCGCCGCCCGGGTGGCCCGCGAGGGTGTCCTCCTCGACGCCCGTGCGGCCGAGCGGTATCGCGGCGAGGTGGAACCGATCGACCCGCGCGCCGGCCACATCCCGGGAGCGGTGAGCGCCGCGACGGGGGAGAACCTCGACGCGAGTGGCCGGTTCCTGCCCCGGGACGAGCTGCGGGCCCGGTTCGCGGCCCTCGGCGTCGTCGGCGGCGGCGACGTCGGCGTCGGCGGCGACGGGAACGGGGCCGGCGGGCGGGCGCGGCCGGNCGGGGNGTACTGCGGATCCGGAGTGACGGCCTCCCACGAGATCGCCGCGCTCGCCGTCGCCGGCATCGACGCCGCCCTGTACCCGGGTTCCTGGTCGGCCTGGTCGGCCGACCCCGACCGGCCCGTCGCCACGGGTCCGCAATGACCCCGGCGCGGTTCGCGGTCGCGCTGCCGGCCGGGCAGTGGAGCACCGATCCGGCCGTCGTCAACGCCCACCGGTGGGACCGGTCCGGCTGGCAGCCCGCGGGCCGCCCGATCGGCGTCGCGTTCGCGCGCGAGGTGACCGACGTCCAGGCGGTGCTGCGGGCGGCGAGCGCGGCGCGGGTAGCGGTGACGGTGCGCGGCGCCGGTACCGGCCTCGCCGGGGGAGCCGCGGCCTCGGCGGGCAGCGTCGTGCTCGACCTGTCCGGAATGAACCGCATCCGCGAGCTGTCGGTCACCGACGCGGTCGCGGTCGTCGAGCCTGGCGTGATCACCGCCGATCTCGATCGGGCGGCCCGCGAGGTCGGCCTGTGCTACGCGCCGGATCCGGCGAGCGCGGCCATCTCCACCATCGGCGGGAACATCGCGACGAACGCCGGGGGCCTGAGCTGTGCGAAGTACGGCGTGACCCGGGAGTCGGTGCTCGGTCTGGACGTCGTCCTCGCAGACGGCGAGCGCATCAGCACCGGGCGGCGAACCGTCAAGGGGGTCGCCGGCTACGACCTGACCGGGTTGTTCGTCGGATCGGAGGGAACTCTCGGGGTGGTCGTCGGCGCCACCGTGCGGCTGCGGCCCGCGCCGCGCTCCACGGTCACCCTGGCGGCCTTCTTCGACACCTTCGCCGAGGCCGCCGAGGCCGTCACCGCGCTTGGCGTCGCCGGGATCGTCGTGGCCGTGGCCGAACTGCTCGACGGCCGCACGGTGCGGGCCGTCGACGCCGCCACCGGCAGCGACCTTGCCTCCGCCGGCGAGGTCTTCCTGCTCGTCCAGACCGACGGGTCGGGCGCGGGAGAGGAGGCCGATGCCGTCGAGGGCATTCTCGCCGAGCGGGCGAGGAAGGTCCGGCGGTCGGTGGACGAGGCCACGGCGGAGGCGCTGCTCGCCGCGCGCCGCTCGGCGCTACCCGCGCTGGAGCGCCTCGGCCGGGTGCTCATCGAGGACATCGCCGTGCCGCGCGGCCGGATGGCGCAGGCCGCCGCGCGCATCGTCGAGATCGGCGCCGCCACCGGCGTGGACATCTTCACTCTGGCCCACGCCGCCGACGGCAACCTGCATCCCATCATCGTGGTCGNCCCCGTCGNCCCCGTCGNCCCCGTCGACCCCGCCGACCCCGCCATCCCCGAGCGTGCCTGGCACGCCGCCGAGCAGATCTTCGCCACCGCGCTGGACCTGGGCGGAACGGTGACCGGCGAGCACGGCGTCGGGGTGCTCAAACGGCGCTGGCTCGCCACGGAGCTCGGCTCACGCAGCCACGACCTGCAACTCCGGCTCCGTCAGGTCTTCGACCCGGCCGGCATCCTCAACCCGGGCCGCGCGATCTGACCATTGACCGGCCCGCGCCGCCGTGAGTGTCGCTTCTCGCACGGTGGGCGGGGACCGGGCGAATCTTCCCAGCGCTCCCGATGGTGAGAATCGCTACCGACAGTGAGAATCGCTACCGATGGTGAGAACAGTCCCAACGGCGAGAACACGAGAACGGGGACAGTCTCGGCCGCGCGCCCCATCATTGTCGATGTGGGCAGTGGGGCCGGGCGCGCTGTTCGCCTCATGACTTCGTCGTCCCGAGGAGAAGACCATCATCAAGGGCACCTTCCGTTCCTTGTCCGTCTACAATTTCCGGCTCTTCGCGGGTGGCCAGGTGTTGTCCGTGACGGGAACCTGGATGATGGTCGTGGCCCAGGACTGGCTCGTCCTTTCGCTGAGCGGCGACTCGGGAACAGCCCTGGGCCTCGTGACCGCCCTGCAGTTCACCCCGATGCTGTTGCTGACCCTCTACGGCGGAAGGCTCGCGGACCGCTACGACAAACGCCGGCTACTGACCGTCGCGAACCTGGCCTCCGGACTGCTCGCCCTGGCGCTGTCGCTGCTGGTGTTAACCGGCACGGTCCGGCTGTGGCACATCTGCCTGTTCGCACTGGGCCTCGGTCTCGTGAACGCCGTCGAGATGCCGACCCGGATGGCATTCGTGAGCGAGCTGGTCGGCGCCGAACTCCTCCCCAACGCGTCGGCGCTGAGCGCGGCGTACTTCAACGTCGCCCGGGTCGCCGGCCCGGCCGTCGCCGGCCCGTTGATCGGCGGCTTCGGTACCGGCCCGGTCATGATGTTCAACGCCGTGAGCTACCTCGCGACGGTGGTGGGTCTGCGGATGATGCGCCCGGCCGAGATGCACCGCGACGCGCGCCGGGCGACCTCCACCCGCGTCGTCGACGGACTGCGGTACGTGCTCGGCCGGGAGGACCTGGTGCTCGTGCTTGGACTCGTCGCGACGATCGGGCTGTTCGGCCTGAACTTCCAGCTCACCGTGCCCCTGCTCGCCAGGACGGTATTTCATGCCGACGCGGCGGCCTTCGGGCTGCTCACCAGCGGGCTCGCCGCCGGATCGCTGCTCGCGGCCCTCGTGACGACCGCCCGCCGCACCCGCCCGTCGGCCGGCATGGTGATCGGATCCGCGCTCGCGTTCGGCCTGCTGGAGACGGTGACCGGCTGGGCGCCCAGCTATGCCACGGCGGCCGTGCTCCTGATCCCTACCGGCTTCGCGACGATCTACTTCGCTCAGGCGGCGAACCACCGCATCCAGCTCGGCAGCGATCCGCAGTACCGAGGCCGGGTGATGGCGATCTATACCCTGATCCTGCAGGGATCGACGCCGCTAGGTGCCCTGTTCGTCGGCTGGCTCACCGAGCACCGTGGCGCCCGCGCCGGGTTCTACATCGGAGGTCTCGTTTCGGTCGCCGCCGCGATCGCCACACTGGTGGTGGACCGCATGCGGGCCGCGGCCGTCGACGACCCGCCACGCCCCGGCGCCCCGGCGCCCGGCGCCCGAACTGTAGAGGGTTAGTCACGGTCCACAGTCTCCGCCATTGCTAACCCGCCACACTTTCCCGTTTCCCACACCGGGCCGCCCGCCACCTAGTGGTCCTGTTGCCGGAGGTGATGTGTCGAACGCCGAGTCGAACGCCGAGCGGAAAAGAGCCCCGGGAACCCTTGCATCGCCTAAGCTGGAGACTGAGGGATTCCCCGGATAATTCGATTCCATCACGAGAGCGGTGTACTATCATCATGCGAGTATCCGACCGCGGCGGTGGCCGTGTCCAGTGACGTCGATCTGTGGCTGAGGCGTTTCCATCCGGCGTCGGCGAGCGCCCCGCGGCTTGTCTGTTTTCCCCATGCGGGCGGCGCGGCAAGCTTCTACGTTCCGCTATCCAGGGCATTGTCGCCGGTCGCCGAGGTGCGTTCGGTGCAGTATCCGGGCCGCCAGGACCGGCGGACGGAGAGGCCCGAGACGGCCATCGAACCCCTCGCGGACCGCATTGCCGACGTGCTGCGTCCCCTCACCGACCGCCCGCTGGCGTTCTTCGGTCACAGTATGGGGTCGACCGTCGCCTTCGAGGTGACCCGCCGGCTGGAGGCGGCGGGCGGCCCGGTGCCGTTCGTGCTGTTCGCATCCGGCCGCAGAGCCCCGTCGGCCTCCCGCGCCGAATCCGTGCATCTCCTGGACGACGAGGGTTTTCTGCGGGAAATCCGTGCGCTTGGTGGAACCGACCCGCGCATCCTCGCCGATCCCGAAATACTGAAGCTGATCCTGCCGCCCACCCGGGCGGACTACCGGGCGATCGAAACGTATTCTGCCCCGTCGGACGCGGTGATCGGTACGGCGATTACCGTGCTGGTCGGGGATTCCGACGCCAAGGCCACCGTGGCCGAGGCCGAACAATGGCGGGCGCACACGACCGGTGCGTTCACGCTGAAGGTCTTTCCCGGTGGCCATTTCTATCTGTCGGACCAGCAGGCCGCCGTCATCGACACCGTCTCGGCCGGGCTGGTTCCCGCGGCCACCGCGGGGCCCTCGCTCTGACCCGTCGGCTTGCCCCGCCGGCTGGCTCGTCGGTCAACGTTGTCGACCTGGACGTGTCGACCTGGACGTGACCCCCACCACGGGCACCGGCGGCACCCCGGGCGGGATTCGCGTCAGCGTATTTCGTTCGGGGCCGTGGCACCGCGGCTACGCTTCGACCGTGCGGTACGGGTCGGGACGCGAGGGACGCGAGGGACGCGAGGGACACGAGGGACACGAGGGTGTGGTGGCCGGTCTGCTCGCCGCGGCCGCGGCCGAGACGGGCGCGTCCGTGGGGNCCCCGCCGGCGCGGGCGATGTCCCGCGCCTACCGGGAGTTGTCCGACCGGTATCGCGCGAACACCGCCACACCGGGTGACGGCGAGCTGACGGCGGATCACGTCCAGGCCTACCTCGCCGCCCGACTGCCCGCGACGCTGGCGGTCACCCGCGCGGTTCTCGGTGAGGTGGCGCTGCGCCGCCCGGACTGGCGGCCCGGGTCCGTCCTCGACCTGGGCGCGGGTCCCGGGACGGCGACCTGGGCCGCGCTGGCGGTCTTCCCCGGCGTGACCCGGGCCGTCCTGGTCGAGCGGTCCGCGCTGATGATCGACGTCGGTCGCCGGCTGGCCCGCCGCGGTGGCGCGCCGGCGCTGGGCACCGCGACCTGGCAGCGCACGTCCGTGCTCACCCCGCCCGGCGACGGCGCGGACCGGGCCGACCTGACAGTGGCGGCCTATGTGCTGGGCGAGCTCGCCGACGGCGACCGGGCCGCAGCCGTGGCCGCGTGGTGGCGGGCCACCGCGGCGGAGTTGGTCATCATCGACGCGGGAACCCCGGCCGGCTTCGCGCGGATCCGCGCCGCGCGCTCGGCGCTCGTCGAGACCGGCGCGACCATCACCGCGCCCTGCCCCGCCGACGACGACTGCCCGATGACGGCGGGGGACTGGTGCCACTTCGGCCAGCGGGTCGAGCGCAGCGCACTGCACCGGGCGATGAAGGACGGTGCGCTCGGGTACGAGGACGAGAAGTACTCCTACCTCGTCGCGTCGCGCCGGCCGCCCGCGCACGCCGCCGGTCGGGTGCTGCGCGTGCCGCGGGCCCGCTCGGGCCATGTCCGCCTGACGGTCTGCGAGGCGCCGCGGCAGGGTGACGTGGTCATGCCGCGGCAGCGTGACGTGGTCGTTTCCCGCAGCGAGAAGGAGGCCTACCGCTGGGCCCGGCGGGCCTCCNGGGGGGNCGCCGNCCCGCCCGGCACNGGGCCGCGCTGNCCCGCTGTCAACGTCGGGACCCGCCGGTGACCGGAACCCGGTGACCGGAACCCTTTGACCTGGTACCCGGCAGTCATGGCCAGTTACCGGCTGTCTACGCTTATGTCTGTTATGCCGTTGTCTGTTATGCCGTGTCGGTGTGCGTCGAAGCCGGTCCATCAGATGGACGGCGGGTCGACGGCGGCCCGCCGCCGGGCCCGCCGGTCGGGCCGCACGCCGGCGCTGATCGTCGCGGCCATCTGCGGGTGTTCGTTTGTCGTCAGCCTGGTCCTGCAGGCGACGCTGTACCGGCACGGCTCGGGTGACGCGGACGAGGCGGCCTACGTCCTGCAGGCGCGCATGCTGCTCGACGGCCGCCTCACCCTGGACGCGAACACCGTCGAGCCGTTCTTCCGGCCCTGGCTGACCGGGGAGCACGACGGGCGGGTGTTCACCAAGTACCTTCCCGGGTGGCCGGCGCTGCTCGCCGCGTCCCAGGCGTTGTTCGCCACCATGGCCGTCGCCCCGGCCCTGGNGGCGGCCGGCTGGGTGGCCGGGACGTACCGGCTGGCCCGCGAGCTCTTCGACGACGCGGTCACCGCGGTCACGGCGGCGGTGTTCGTCGCGCTGTCCCCGCTCGTCCTGGTACACACCTCGCTGCCCCTCGCCTACGCGTGCGGAGCCGCGACGCTGACCCTGGCGTGCGCGGCGCTGCTGCGTGGCGGCCGGACCGGGGCGCGGCTGTCGCTCATCGGCGGCGGGGCAGGCCTGGGATTCGTCCTGCTCCTGCGGCCCTTCGACGCGGTGATCGTCGCCGTTCCCGTCGTGGTGTTCGTGCTGGCGCGGCTGTGGCGGTCCGCGGGTGGCCGGTCCGCGGGNGGTCGGTTCATGCGTGCCGTGGCGCACCGGACCGCCTGGGCACTCGCCGGCCTGGCGCCGTTCGTTGTCGTGCTCCTGGCGTACTGCCGGCGGGTGACCGGTTCTGCGCTCCGGGCGCCGCTGTCGGCCTCCGATCCGCTGGACCGCTTCGGTTTCGGGCCGCGTCGCATCCTGCCCTCGGAGCCGACGTTCCTGTTCACCCGCCGGCTCGCCCTCGAGGCCCTGCACGGCACCGTCGTGGCGGCCCCGAGCTGGGTGTTCGGGGGCGTCGCGGTCCTCGTACTCGCGATCTTCGGCGCGCTGCGGGCGCACCGCCGTCCCGAGCGCGTCCTGCTGGTCGTCATCGTCGCCGCCGTCGGTGGCGGCTACTTCTTCTGGTGGGGTTCGGCGTTCGCGATGCCGGGCCTGCTCAACGGTCTCGGTCCGCACTACCATCTGGCCGCGTTCGCCCCGATCATGATTCTCGCCGCCGACGGCGCCCGCCGGGTGTGGTCCATGAGCGAACGGTGGTTCTCCCCGTGGCCCGGCACCGGCTCTCCGCCGGCCCGACCCGTCCCGCGGCGACCCGTTCTGCGCGGATCAGGTCTGCGCAGACCCGTCATCGCGGTCCTCGCCGCCGCGGGCCTGATCCTCCTCACTGTGGACGCGATCCCGGACAAGGTCGCCGGCCAGCGATGGGTGAACGACCGCAACGCGTTCCTCGACGCCCTGCTGCCGGACCGCTACCCGGCCCCGGCGGTGGTCGTCGTGACGCCCGGCGTCCCGAGCCGTTACACCCAGGTGCCGTACCAGATGCTGCGGAACACCCCGGACCTCGCCGGGCCGGTGGTGTACGCCGCCGACATCGGTGCCGGCACGGCCACCCTGCCCGACCGGATGCCGGGCCGGGCGGTCTACCGGCTGCGTCCCGACGAGATCGTCGACCCGGCCGCGCCCGCGAGCTACTTCGGGTCCTTCACCGCGCTGCGCCAAGTCGCCGGCAACCGCGTCCGCGTCCAGGTGACGGCGCGCGATCCCGGTGGTGCTGGTGGCTCCGGTGGCACCCTATACATCCGGTTGGGTGCCACGACCAGAACCGTCCAATTCGGGCCCGCGAACGCCGGGCCCGCGGACGCTCCCGGGATCACGCACACCTTCACGGTGACGACCGGCACCCCGCTCGGACCGGACGAGCTCGGCATCGCCGGTGCGACGCTGCCCGACGAGCTCGTCGTCGGGTTCACCGTGCCGACGGGAGCCGGTGCGGCACGCTGGGAGGAGCGGATCCCGCTGGCCCGGCGTCCCTCCGGAGAGCTGGCCCTGCTCGTGCCCGGCCTGGGCTGGCGTCAGGTGCCGAACCGGCCCGGAGCGGGATGGCTGCCCGCCCCGGTCCGTCCGGCGCTGGCCGTCTCGGTCGGTGCGACGTGACCGGGGAACGGATCGTGACCAGATAATTCGATGGATTTGACCGGTGCGGCGCCGGGGTCAGACCCAAATCCGCCAGTAGCGTGATGGTGATTGTTTGCCGGTCGGTTTCGTGATCGAAATCGGTGGGGAGGGCTTCCCGGCCGGTTTCGGGTACGCCGAGAGCCCGAATGTTGCTCCGGGNGGGCCGGGGTCCTTTCCGGGGTGTGGGGGTGGCTGTGAGGTCGGGGTGGGGTGGTGCGACGGGTGCGCGGGGGCTCGGCGGCCAGCTGTCAGGTGGCGGCGGGCAGGGCGTCGAGCCGGTCGAGGGCGGCGGCGAGGTGCCGGTCACGCCCTGGTGGCAGCCTCAGCCGGCCAACATCACCCCGCTACTGGCGTAGCTGGGTCAGAACAGCGGCACGCTTCCGCTCTCGGACTGGCCGAGCCGGNGGCAGGTGTCGCTGTCGCGCAGGTAGCCGAAGGAGAAGGCCTGGGCGCGTTGACGGGGGGTGCCGTGGGCGCCCGGGGCGGAGGCCGCCTCCTGGTCGAACCAGCCACTGTCGCGGGTGTCGCCGATGCTGTAGAACAGCAGCGCGCCCTGCAGCGCGTCGGTGAACGCGATGCGCTTGGCGTCGTGCGCGCTCTTGGCCTGGCGGCCGGCGAAGCAGTCGGCCTGGTTC
>NZ_JPGU01000021.1:0-33271 GCF_000732115.1 Frankia sp. CeD | reverse complement strand
GNGNNNGACACCACGCCGATCGTCCCGCCGATCCGGGCGCCCCGATGGCCCAGCTCGTGCATGATCACAAACAGCGGGTAGGACGCTCCACCCGCCTGGAACAGCTCCGTCATGAAGTCGACGCTGTAGGCGACGGTGTCGTCGAGCTGGCAGTACAGTGCGTTGTCCGCGAACTGCTTGGGATCGTTCACCTGCGCGCCGCAGGCGTCCTGCGGAACCTGGCCGTCCCGGTAGGGGACGAACCGCGGNGGTGTCCACGCGTCGCCGAGTTCGCCGTNCCAGAAGCTGTTCGTGCCGCCCGGGCAGCCGACCGGTTCGGAGAGGAGCTTCTCGACCCCGGCGAGGTCGGTCACCCTGCCTCCGCACTCCCCGGCGGCCGCGATCGGCACCGCCGACGTGCTCACCGATGTCCCCCCCGCGGCCGCGTCCCCCGCGGCCGCGTCCGCCGCGGGGGACGCGTTGCAGCCGGTCAGTACCCCGACGGACACGACGATCGCGGCCAACGCCGCCCAGATGACCCGCACGAGGCATCACCGTAGAGGTCCGCCCCGGTGTGTGGAACCCGACGTCGTCACCCTGACAGGCGCCGACGCCCTGACCTCGCCTAACTGCCGGTCGACGGCCCGGCCACAGGCCCCGATGGGCGCCCATCGGTGGAACCGGGTGAACCCGCCCGCGCCCGTCAGGCCACCGGCCACGAGGCAGAGGCGGTCCGGGGGCGTCAGGCGAACAGCTCGCGGATGTCGTCGGCGTCGAGCGTCGAGCTGAACACGTCACCGTCGTCCATGACGCTGGAGAACAGCCGTGCCTTCCGGTCCTTCATCGCCATCACCTTCTCCTCGATCGTGTCCCGGGCGACGAGGCGGTAGACCATGACGTTGCGGGACTGCCCGATGCGGTGCGTCCGGTCCACCGCCTGTTCCTCGGTCGCGGGATTCCACCACGGATCGAGCAGGAAACAGTAGTCCGCCTCGGTCAGGTTCAGGCCGAACCCGCCGGCTTTCAGGCTGACGAGAAAAACCGGGGCCGACCCCGTCTTGAACCGCTCGAGCACGGTGGACCGGTCGCGGGTCCGGCCGTCGAGGTAGCAGTGCTCCACACCGAGGGCGGACAACCGTTCGCGTACCTTGCCGAGAAATCCGGTGAACTGGCTGAAGACCAGGGCCCGGTGACCACTGTCGACGACGTCGGTGAGCTGCTCGAACAGAGCGTCGATCTTGGCGCACGGCAGGTCTGCGTGGTGGTCGTCCACCAGGCCGGCGTGCAGGCTGAGCTGGCGCAGCAGGGTCAGCGAGCGCAGGATCGTGAAGCGGTTGCGGTTCATNTCGTCGACCAGGCCCAGTACCTTCTGCCGTTCCCGTTGCAGATAGGTCTGGTAGAGCCTGCGGTGCCGCGGGTGCAGGTCCACCTCCAGGACCTGTTCCTGCTTTGGCGGGAGCTCGGGCGCCACCTGTTCCTTGGTGCGGCGCATCATCAGCGGCCTGATCCGCCGTCGGAGCTGGGCGAGCAGCTCGACGTCGTTCTGCTTCTCGACCGGCCGGGCGTAGTAGTCGCGGAAGCGGATCGGGTTCGGGAACAGGCCGGGCGCGGCCACCGACAGCAGCGACCACAGCTCCATCAGGTTGTTCTCCATCGGGGTCCCGGTGACGGCCAGTTTGAACGGCGCCGGCAGCAGCCGGGCGCACCGGTAGGCCTTCGCCTGGTGATTCTTGATCATCTGGGCCTCGTCGAGGATCAGGCCCGACCAGGCCAGGCTCGCGTACTCCTCGTGCTCGAGGCGGAAGAGCGTGTACGAGGTGATCACCAGGTCGGCGCCCGACACCGCCTCGTCGAGGGCCTCGCCACGCCGCCGCTGCGTGTCGCGGATCGCCACCGTTCGCAGCCCGGGCGCGAACCGGGCCGCCTCCGCGGCCCAGTTCGACACGACGCTCGTCGGCGCGACGACGAGGAACGGCGCGAGCTCGGGATCGGCCTGCCGGGCGTGGCAGACCAGCGCCAGCGTCTGCAGCGTCTTTCCCAGGCCCATGTCGTCGGCGAGCACCCCGCCCAGCCGGTACTTCCAGAGGAACGCCAGCCACCGGAAACCGTCGAGCTGGTAGGAGCGCAACGTCGCCGCGAGCGTCGCCGGCGGCTCCTGTTCGAGCTGGCCCTCGGCACCCAGCTCCAGCAGCCCCGTCACCTGCTGGCGCCACGACCGCGCCTGGCGCTCGACCACACCGAGCCCGGCGAGCTCCTCCCACAGCCCGACCTGGAACCGACTGATCCGCAGCGGGCCGCCGGGTGAGTCCTGTAGTGCCCGCGCCTCCTCGATCAGTCGCCGCAACGACTGCAGCTCGGGCTTCTGCAGGCTGAAGTAGGCGCCGTCGGCGAGGAGCAGGTGCGACTGCCCCTGACTCAGCGCCAGGAAGACGTCCGTGAACGGCACCTGCCGGCCCTCCACGGTGACGGTGACCCCGAGATCGAACCAGTCGGTCTCGCCCACCACATCGTCGGTGGACAGGCCGATGAGCAGCGAGTCGCCGGCCTCCCGGTAGGCCGCGGGGTCACCGCTGACCTCGACGGCCACCCCGGGCCGGTCCGCCAGCAACGGGAGCAGCTCCGTCGTCGCGCGCATCGTGTCGACGCCGCGCAGCCGCACCCGTGGCCGCAGACCGGAACCCTGGTCACCGGCGAGCAGGGCGGCCGTGCCGGAGGGCAGATCCAGCGCCGCCAGCACGTCCCGCAACGCGTCCTGCTCCTGGCGCGGATCCCGTAACCCGTCCGGTTCCGCGGCGGGAGGCGTCGCGGCGGGCAGCATCGTGCCGTCCGGTTCGGTGCCGTCCGGCTCCGTCGCGTACAGCGGCACGTGGATCCGCTCGCCGCCGACCTCGTAGGCCCATCCCCAGCTGAGGTCGAGTTCGTGGTCATCGCCGTAGGAGGCGTGCAGCACCAGGGCCGGCGGCGGCACCTCCGGCGGCTCGAAGGAACCGTCGCTGGACACCACGGGGGCCAGGCGCCGCAGGCGCGGGTAGAACTCCGCGCGGAAGCGGGACTCCTCGCTGCGGGGCACCCGCAGGCTCCGGTTCCCGACCGCCATCCGCTGCAGCCGTGGCGGCACCGGCTGGGCGAGCCGCGCGAGCCGGACGTGCCAGTCCCGATGGTCGTCGGAGGTCAGGACCTCCGCCCGGTCGACGTACACGACGCCGTGGCCGTCGCGGCCGATGAACGAGAACACGGCGGCGTCCGTCGCCGTCCCGCCGAGGTGGAGCAGGGGAGCCACGACCAGCGACTGCGTGCTCTCGTCCTGGGTGACGTTCAGGCACAGTTCCGCGGAACCGTACCGGCTCACGTCGCCGAGCTTCTTGCGGGCATGCACGAACCGGAGGCCGACCGCCTCGGCCTCGTCGAGCATCGACCAGAGCTGCCGGCTTTCGAACGCGCAGAGATCGAGTCGTTTCGCGCCGCCGGAAGAGTAGGAGGAGTAGTACGAGTACCCATACCGCTCCTCATGGGCCCGGTACACGGCGAAGAACTCCTGCAGCAGCCGTACCTGCGGCTGTTGGTACTCGCGGGTCTGGTNCGCCGCGTTGAGGGCGTCCCACCCGATGGCGTTGACCCAGCCGTTCCGGCCCGGCTGCACCAGCCGGGCCGTGACCCGCAGGCCCAGCTCGGACCCGCCGCCGTGGGCCGGCGGATCCGCCGTGAAGCTCAGCTCGACGGCCAACGGCGTCGTCCCGGCGGCCCCGCCATGGCCGCCGCCGACGGCGGGCGAGGAACCCAGCAGCTCTCCCAGGTCCTCGGTCCAGGCAGCCGACCGGGACGGCCGCGGCTGAGCCGGCCGGGGCCGAGCCGNCCGNGGGGAGGNCCCGGACCGCCGCGCCGATGGGCCGGGGGCCGCCGCACCCGTTGCCGCGCTCGCCGTGGCCGTCGCGCCTGTCGTGGCCGTCAGCACCAGCGCCACGACGTGCTTGCAGTCGGCGCCCACCGGGCAGGTGCACGAGCCGTACTGGAACGTCCAAGAGGACGGACCGTCACCCGAGAACTGCGCGTTCGTCGCGTAGACCTCGCCGCCGCTTCCACGCACCCGGCCCTGGAGGGTGTTCTCGTCGGGGTCCCAGTCGATCCTCGTGACCGCGCTCTGCTGGGCGTAGTGCACACCTCTGGCATACGAACGTTCGCTGACGGCTGTCCGGAGACCGGCGGTGCCGGGTCCCTGCCACGACACGGAGAGCATGCCGTTAAGGTAGCAGGCGGNGACGGAAGGTCGCCAAGTAGCCCGACTCGGCCGTCGACAGGCATGGCCTATCGCGTCGACGGTGAGAGGGTGCTGGGGATACGTGCGCCCGAGACGAGGCTGCGGTCGAGGTCCGCCACGGTCGCGGCGCCGAGCAGTGCCATCGCGTGGTCGAATTCCACGCGCAGCAGTTCAATCATCCGTAGGACACCGGCCTCGCCGCCCGCGGCGAGGCCGTACAGGTAGGGCCGACCCACGAAGACCCCTGCGGCGCCGAGGGCCAGCGCCTTGACCACGTCGTTGCCTCGCCGGACACCTCCGTCGAGGAACACCGTGAGTCTGCGCGCCGCCGCGTCAACCACCTCCGGCAGAATATCGATGGTCGCGGGGACGCCGTCCAACTGCCGCCCGCCATGGTTCGAGACCACGACACCGTCGACGCCCAGCTCGACGAGCCGGTCGCACTCGTCCCCGCGCATCAGGCCCTTGAGGAGCAACGGGCCTTCCCACAACGACCGGATCCGCTCGACGTCCTCCCAGGTGACGCAGTCCGACGACGATTTGATTGTCGCTCGGGTCTGGTTGAGGCTTAGCCGGGACGGGCCGCCGGGACAGCCGGCGCCGAATTGGCCGCGCATGAAGTCGAATTTGCGCATGAAGTCGAATTTGCGCATGAAGTCGAATTTGCCGCGGATGAAATCGGTCGCCCACGCCGGCTTGCTGGCCCCCTGCAGCAGCATCTTGGGATGCGGCGGCCGACTCATGAGCTTGTTGCGGGTGTCGCGTTCACGGTTGCCCAGGACCGGCGTGTCGATGGTGATGGCCAGGGCCCGGTAACCCGCCGCCGCGATCCGCCGGACGAGGTTCCCGACCTCGGCGCGGTTGGGGGGCAGGTAGAGCTGATACCACAGCGTGCCGGTCGAGCGCGCGGCGACATCCTCGAGCGGGAAGGCTGCCACGGTGCTCTGCATGTACACGATGTCCGCCCGCGCCGCGGCCCTCGCCACAGCGATCTCCGCGGACGAGCGCGCGAGGCGGCCCGCGCCCGTGGGCGCCAGCATGATCGGCATCGACAGCCGCTCGCCGAACACGGTAGTCGAGAGGTCTCGTGTGGCGACGTCGGCGAGCGGCCGCGGGCGGAACTCGATGCGGTCGAACGCCGTGCGGTTACGCCTGAGCGACACCTCGTCGCCGGCGCCGCCCTCCATGGCGTCGAAAACCGCCCGGGGAAGCCTGCGGCGCGCCAGTTCCCGGAAGTCCTCGACATTGATTGCGTCCTGCACCCTCACGAACACGGACCTTTCGCTGTCGGCCTGGCCACGGGATCGCGTTCTCCCGGTCGCCAGGATTGCCAGTCACTCCGGAAGCACTCAAGCGGCAGCCGTTCACGCCTTGCGGGAGCTGGTACAGCCAGCGAGGACCGCCCGGATGTCGGCCGCGATCTCGCTTACGACGGGTTCGCGCAGCACGGTGTCGTGGTCGCCGCCCACGGTGCGGTAGGTCGTCTCGCCGGTCAGCAGCGGGCGCCAGGCCTCCGTACGGTGCGGCGGCGAGGCGGCCGCCAGGTAGACCAGCGCCCGCCCGTTCCAGGGCTTGGGCCGGTAGAACCTCGTGAGCACCCGCGACTGGTTGTAGAAGACGTCGTACTGGTTCATGCCCTTGAACTGAACGACGCCAGCCAACGGGAGTTGGGCCGCCTGCCGGGCCCAGCCGAGCAGGACCCGTGCGGCAGCCCCCGCGCGCGCCGGGCCCATAGCCGATCCCCTCGCACGGTCCAAGGCTGGGGCCGGATTCGAGCTCCTGGTCGGGCCCCCCGGAACTGGAAGCTGAGAGGGCTGCACTCCTCCCGCGAAGACGCCGGAGGACGTGTCGGGCAGGAAGCTGTCGATGAGGACGAGCAGTTCGACGTGCTCGCCGGCCTCGGTGAGGAGTCTCGCGGTTTCGAGGGCGACGAGGCCGCCGAAGGAGTGGCCGGCGAGGTAGTAGGGGCCGGCGGGTTGGAGTAGGCGCAGGGTGCGGGCGTGACGGCGGGCGGCGGCGTAGATGGACCAGTCGGGGAGACCGCGGTATTCGAGGCCGTGGGCTTGGACGCCGTAGACGGGGCGTTCGCCGTCGAAGTGGCGGGCAAANCCAANCATGCCGACAGCGAGGCCGCCGGCGCCGCAGAAACAGAAGAGGGGCCCGCCGCTGCCGGTGGTGCGCAGCGGGACGACGGTGGGGTGGCGTAGGACGTCGGTGCCGGCATTGCGCAGGCGGGCGGTGAACTCGGCGACGGTGGGGGCGTCGGCGACGGTGGAGGTGGGGAGTTTGACACCGAGTTCGTCGGCGACTCTGGTGAGGAGCTCTTCGGCGATGAGGGAATCGCCGCCGAGTTCGACGAAGTCGTCGTGGATACCGACGTCGTCGAGGTGCAGGGCGGCGGCCCACACACCGGCGACGGCCTCTTCCCACTGGTCGCGGGGCGGGTCCTGGCCGGGTTTCGGACCGGCGGGGGGNAGGNTCAGTCGGTCGACCTTGCTGCGGTCGGTCCTCGGNAGCGCGGNGACCAGCATGACGGTGGCCGGCACCATGTAGGACGGCAGCTTGGCCCGTAGCAGGCGCCTGATCGAGGCCGGTGAGACCCGGGCGCCGGTCACGGGGACGACGTAGGCGACCAGGCGGGCCCGCTGCGTGGTCCTGTCGGCCACGACGACGGCTTCTAGCACATCCGAGCTCGCCAGCAGGGCGGACTCGATTTCGATCGGCTCGACGAGGTACCCACGGATCTTCACGGCCGCGTCGTTGCGGCCGACAACCCTGAGCTGGCCGCTGGCGTCGATGCGCCCGAGGTCTCCGGTGCGGTAGGTGGGTGTGCCGTCCGGCCCGATGCCGAACCGCGATGCGCTCGCCGCCGGCGCCCGCCAGTAGCCCCCCGTGATGAAGTGGCCCATCACGACGATCTCCCCCGTCTCACCGGGCGGCATCTCGATGCCATCCGGCGAGACCACCCTCACCGCGACGTCAACCACCGGCCGCCCGGCCGGCATCACGCCGTCGGGCAGGTCGTCGTCCGACCAGATCGGGGCACAGGTCGCCGTGCCGAGCTCCGAGGCTCCGTAGGAGACCAGGAACGCCGCGGCCGGCGGTAGGTGGTGGCGGGCCAACTCGACGTCGCGGGCGTAGATCGCCTCGCCGACCGACATGACGAATCGGAGGTCGTCGAGCACCTCGTCCGGCTCAAGGCAGCCGAACACGATCCGGATCAGCGCCGGCGTGGCCACGATGCCGGCCGGCCGGGTGGCGNGCAGCCAGTCGGCCAGGTCTCGGACGCCGCGGACCCGAGGGTCGTACATCTCGAGGGTGGTGCCGAAGACCAGGCCACCGACCGTCCGGTTCATCCCCGAGATGAAGGAGTAGGGCAGGAAGAGCGGCAGGCGGTCGCCCGGAACCAGCCGCATCACGTCCTGGACCTGGATGGCGTAGTGGATGCCCAGCAGGGCGCGGTGGTGCCACACGACACCCTTCGGTACTCCGGTCGACCCGGAGGTGAAGATGAGCACGGCTGGATCGGTATCGGCCCGGCGCGGCGCGGTCGACGCCACCCGGTCAGCCAGCGCCGGGGACCAGTCGGCGACGCGCTCGTCGCCGACGTCGATAGTCNNNNCGATCCCCGGCAGCGCGGCGGCAGTCCGCTGGTCGGCGGAGCCAGTCGGTCCGGTGACGCNCNCCGAGNCCCCCGCCAGTCCCACGACCTGAGCGAGACGGTCGGTGGGATGCATCCTGTCGAGGGGCACGCAGGGCCGGCCGCTCGCGATGACGCCCAGGACGGCGGCGATCCCGCTCGCGCCGTGGGGCAACAGCACCGCGACGGGCGTGTCCGGGTCAGCCGCGGCGGGCTGCCGAAGGATGCGGTCGGCGACGACGTCCACCCAGGCGACGAGCTGGGCGAAGGTAACGGCACGGTGTTCGTCGCGGACCGCCACGACGTCGTGGCAGACCATGGCGACGGTGCGGATCCGGTCGACGACGTTTCCGAACCGGTCGTCGGGACGCAGCGGCGGCGGTACCGGCACCGCCTGGGTGACCTGGCCTTTCCTCATGCCAGGCCTTTCCTCGCGCCAGCCAGGTCAGTGGCCCCAGGGACGGGCGGTGTTGTCATGGCGCCTCCCGGGCGGGCACTGGTATTGGAGCCGTGACCGCGCTCCGGTCCGTTCAGATCCGTTCATATCTAACACGAACGGCTTTGCGACCGACCATCCAGGCCATATTAATCATTAACGTAAGGGTATGGTTGCCATAAGGACCTGGCGCCCGCGATACGGCTCGACGCGAAGCGCCGCTTCGTCTCCCTATTGGCCGAGCCGGGTCTGTTGCGGCANGGNCGGNGGAAGCGGTCGGCATGATCGACCGATATGTCTCCGCGCCGNCGGGCCGTTGGTGCCGGTGCCAGAGTTCGCAAGATTCCGGTGGTACTCGCGATTGGCCCGGTCCGCTCGGGATACCGAGGAACTGCTCACCAGGAGTGGTATCGACGTCGACCACGTTACTGAGCCTTTCCGCGTAACCATCTGTTGCATTGTGTAGCATTAATGGCGTGTTTCTGCGCGGTCTCAATAGGTCAGTGCACCACGTGTGGATCCAGTCACAGGGCTGGATCTGATAGGACGTGGTGTCCCTTGACCTGGAGGCGCGGTGCGCCGTCCCAGGCCACCTCGAAGGCCACCTCGAAGGCGATCTGATCATCGGCAAGGGTGGCAAGAGCCAGATCGCGACCCTCGTCGACTGAGTAGGTAGCCGCGGGCGCCGGTGCGTGGAGCGGCGAACACGAATTCGTCCTCGCCGTACATNGGCCAGCCACAACGCCCCCGAAGGGAGCGGTTCATACAACGCCTAACACCTGGTGGCCCGGAGGGAGCTCGAACAGCTCGAACCCCGAGGCGGCCTCGAACCCCGAGGCGGCCTCGAACCCGCGGGAGGGGGACACCGTCCCGCGGGCCCGAGGCGGAGAGGTCCTTCGCCGGATCGTGGGATGCCGTGGCGGACCTCGGCTAGGGGCCTCGGCCAGGGGCCTGGGTCAGGGGGCCTGGGTCAGGGGGCCTGGAATCCCGCGTTGGTCAGCACGGTGCTCGCCTTGTCGGACAGGATGAAGTTGACGAACGCGGTGGCGCCGACGGCGTTGGGCGCGTTCTTCAGCGCGACGATCGGGTAGTCGTTGATCGCCTTGGCGGATTCGGGGAACTCGACGCCGTCCACCTTGCCCGCCGACGCCTTGACGTCCGTGCGGTAGACCAGCGCGGCGTCGACCTCACCGAGGGTGACCTTCGACAGCGCGGACTTGACGTCCTGCTCCAGGGTGACCGGGGTCAGGTTCACTCCGGTGGCGGCGAGCGCCTTCTTCGCGGCGGCTCCGCAGGGCACCTGCTCGGCGCACAGCGCGACCTTCACCCCAGGCTTGGTCAGGGCGGGCAGATCGGTGATGCCCTTCGGGTTGCCCTTCGGTACGGCGATGACGAGCTGGTTGCGGACGAAGACCTTGGGCGCGCCGACGTTGTCGCCGGCGTCGGTGACGGTCTTCATCGTGGCCGGGCTCGCCGCGGCGAACACGTCGGCCGGGGCGCCGGAGGTGATCTGCTGGGCCAGCTGCGAGCTGCCGGCGAAGGAGAAGGTCACCTTCGATCCGGGGTTCGCGGCCTCGAAGTCCTTGCCGAGCTGGGTGAACGACCCCGTCAGCGAGGCGGCGGCGAGCACCTTGACGGTCCCTTGTACTCCGCTCGCGGCGCTGCTGGCCGTGGCGGAGGGTGTCGCGGCAGCGCCGCCGTCGCTGCCGCCACATCCGGCGGTCGCGAGAAGCCCGGCGCCGAGCACCGCCAGGGCCACCGTCTTCATCCTGCGAAATCTCACGTGTCCCGTTCCTCCACCCGTTCACCCGTTGTCCGACTGCCGCAGCCGCGGACCATGTCGCTGAGCTAATCCGCAGATACGAAACTCTGTGCATGATAGTTCCGCATCTGCGCGCTGAACAGGTGGGTTGTTCCGTGGTGTGCCGATGCGCGGCCGGGGCCTGCGCCACGGCGACCGGAGCCCCGCTCGGCGGGCGATGTCGAGAGCGGTGCCGAGGGCAGGGTCGAGAGCGGTGCCGAGCCGGTTGAGCCGGTCATGCTCCTCTGGCCGGCCGCGGGTTACGACGGCAGGACGTGGAAGGTCCGGTCGTGGTAGATGAGCGGGGACGCCTCCGGGTCGGCGTCCGCCTCAAGGACCTGGCCGATGATGAGGAAGTGGTCCCCGGCCTCGACGGGTGGCCGGGCGGAGCAGCGCAGCCACGCCCGTCCCCCGTCGAGCAGGGGCTCGCCGGTGGGCAGCCTGGTCCAGCGGGTCGGCGAGGCGAATCGGTCGATCCCGCTGCGGGCGAAGCGCCGGGCGACCTCCTCCTGCTGGGAGGACAACAGGGTCACCACGAAGGTCTCCGCGACCCGCAGACGGGGCCACGTCGATGACACCCAGACTCTGGTCCTCGACTCCGTGCAGGCCAGACGAGTCGCAGCGCTGATCACCTGGCAGCATGCCGTCGGGGGGCAGGCGCACTGCTTGGCCCGGCTGGTGCTGCGCGCCNCNCCCGAACCGCCGGTCGCGGTCCTGTCCGAGCTGGCCGACAACCCCGACCGTCTCGGGATCAGCGGAGATATGGCCGGGGTCGCCGTGGCGTTCCTCGCGGCCATGCGGCCCTACGCCACCCTGGACCCCGCATCGCTGGTCTGGATCACTCACCACGGGCCGTTCTCCTCCCCCGATGACGACGGCGGGCCCCAGACCTTCACCCGCGTGGACCTCGACTACCGCGATGGCGCCTTCCGCGACGACCTGCGTGCCGCCCGCAAGGCCGACATCGTGGTCTCCGCCACCGGACAGCCCACCTGCTCACCGGCGAGCACATCGGCGAGCACATCGGCGCCCACCAGTGCCTCGTTGTGGACTCCGGGTTCATGCCGCGCGCCGACGGGTCGGTGGCCGGCGACATCCACCCCAGCGCCGTCGGGATCCCGTAGCGGATCACCCCGGTGCCCGGTGGGGTCGGCCCGGTCGAGATGGCCGTGCTGATGGAACGCATCGTCCGCCAGGAGGCCGACCCGAACCTGCGCCCCTGGGCGCTGCCCCCGGCGTCGCCCCGGACCCGCGCCCAGACCACGACGCGCGCCGCCTTCCCGACCCGCAACCCGTCCCCATCTCGTNCCCCNCCCCGGCGGGAACCGCCACCTCCTCCACCGATCCCCACCCCGCCCCGGCGGCCCCGGTGAGCGGCGGACTGTCCGCGCTGCGCATCGCCGCCCTGGTCCACGCCGGGGAGCTATCCGCCGAGCAGATGACCCGCGACGCGCTTGCGCGTATCGCGGACGGCGATTCGGCGGTGCGGGCCTTCGCCGCCCTGTGGCCCGAGCAGGCGTACGCCCACGCGGCCGACGTGGACCGCCGGGTCCGCGCGGGCGAACGGCCGCCGCTGGCCGGGGTGCCTCTGGGGGTGAAGGTTACCGAGGGGCTGACCTCGACCCAGACCCGCCGGCTGCTCGCGGGCGGCTGCGTACCGGTCGGTGCCACCGCCACCCCGGGCCCGGGCACTACCTGGCAGACCTGGGGGCACACCGACCGCGGCCCGACTCTCAATCCGCACGACCCGGCTTGGAGCCCCGGCGGGTCGTCCGCCGGATCGGCCGCCGCCGTCGCCGCCGGCCTGGTTCCCTTGGCCACCGGCAGCGACGGCGCCGGTTCGGTGCGCATCCCGGCGGCGTGGTGCGGCGTCGTGGGCCTGAAACTCACGGGCGGCCGGGTGCCCGCCCGCGACCGCGCGGGTCTCAACGCTGCCGGCGTGCTGGCCCGCGAGCCCGCCGACGCGGCCGCCTACCTCGACGCCGTCGCGGGCACCGCGACCCTGCCGGCGCTGCGCCGCCCCGACCGGCCGCTGCGCACGGCGTGGTCGGCCACGCTCGGTTTCGCCGATACGGCCCCGGCGGTCGCCGAGGTGGCCCGCACCCACCTGGACGCCCTCGCCCGAGCCGGCGCGCTCGCGGTGACCGATGCCGTGCCGTGCTTGCCCGACCCGGCGGACTGCTGGGTGTCCCTGCGTCACAGCGGCCAGGACACCGCCGGTACCCGGGCCGCCCTGCTGCGCTCTCTCGGTGGCCTGTTCGCCGGGCACGACCTGCTCGCCACCCCGACCACACCCAACCCCCCGCACGGCCACCANGGGCCCGGGGAGACGATGAGCGTGGCACTCACCTGGGCGTTCAACATCACCGGCCATCCTGCGATCAGCATCCCAGCAGGCCTAACCGGTGTCGGGGAACCGGTTGGCCTGCACCTGGTCGCCCCACCGGGCCGCGAGGCCGACCTTCTCGCCGTCGCTCTGGTGGCCCGCGCCATGCCCACCGCGCCCATCCGAACATGGCGACGACGGCTACCGGGCCCGGGACTCGGGTTCGTGCCTTGACGGCGCCGACCTCGTCCTGGTCGCCGAACTCCTCGGCCACGCCCGCGTCGACACCGTCCGGATCTACACCCTGCCCACCGACGACGACGTCCAAGACGCCGTCGACCGGGTCACCGTCGACTACGAACCACTCCGAAACGGACCATGCCACTACAGAGAGCTACTTTGCGGCTGGTGGCACGAACCCGAGTCCTGGGCCCTCCAGCGCTGTCCCGTTGCTGTCCCGTGCCGTTCAGAAGATCCCGAAACGTCAGAAGATCCCGAAACGTACGACGCACAGGGCACCGGCCACCAGGCAGTAGACGGCGAAGGGGGTCGCCGTGCGGGTTTCGAACCATCGGGCCAGGAACCGGATGGACACGTAGGCCACGACGCCGGCGACGATCGCCCCGAACAGGGTCTGACCGCGAACACCGTCTCCGAGCGGGCCGAGGAGGTCGGGGAGTTTCAGCAGGCCGGCGGCGAGGATCACCGGGGTGGCGAGCAGGAACGCGAACCGGGCGGCGTCGAGGTGGGAGAGTCCCCGGGACAGGCCAGCGATCATCGTGACGCCCGACCGGCTGATTCCCGGAGCCAGGGCGGCGGTCTGCGCCACCCCGACGAGCAGGGCGTCCAGGCGCGGCAGCGCGGCGAGCCGCCGGTCGGCGTGCCGGGCCGCTGTCTCGGCTTCGGGTAGTGCTGTCTCGGCTTCGGGTAGTGTCACATCCTCGGCTTCGGGTAGTGCCGTCTCGGTCGTCACGGCCTTCGAGTGGTTGCCGGGCCCGGACCCGGGTGCGGATCCGTGAGCTACCAGGGGACCGGAGGCCGGGCGCGTCCCGACCCTGCGGCCCGTGACCGGCGCCGAGCGTGGTATCGGCATGGTGTGCTCGTCCCGGTATCCGGCCGGCCCGGGAGCGCCGCGGGTCGTCGACCGGCGGCGCAGACGCTCCCCCAGCAGCATGATCATGCCGTTCACGGTGAGGAACACGGCGGCCGGCAGCGGCCGGCCCAGGTGGGTGCGCAGCGGATGCTCGAGGAGCAGCCCGACGATGCCCACCGGAACGGTCCCAAGGATGATCAGCCAGGCGNGCCGGCCGTNGGNGGTGGTGACCCGCCGGTCCCGGACCGAGACGGCCAGGCCCGTGATGATGCGCCGCCAGTCGTCACGGAAGGCGACGATAAGCGCCGCGGCGGTGGCCACGTGCACGGCGACGATGAAGGCGAGGTAGGGCGACTCGGGCGCGGAGACGTCGAGGTCCGCTGCCCATCGGCCGCCGATGAGAGCCGGCACGAGCACGCTGTGACCAAGGCTGGACACCGGGAACAACTCCGTGGCGCCCTGCAGGGCACCGATCACGCCCGCCTCGGCGTAGCTGAACGAGGACATGCCCGGCACCGTGCGCCTTCGATCATGTGAACATGGTGTGATGACCGAGTCCCGCGGCGCCACCGGCCGTGACACCGGCCGCAGACCGGAGCGGTTCTGCGCTCGCAGCAGCTCTACGATCCGTTCCATGCGGGTACTGGTCGTCGAGGACGAGGCGCGCACCGCCGCCCTGCTCCGCCGTGGCCTGGTCGAGGAGGGCTACGCGGTCGACGTCGTCGGTGACGGCGCCGACGCGGTCTGGCAGGCGACCGAGATCGGCTACGACGCGATCGTCCTGGACCTCATGCTTCCCGGTCTCGACGGATTCGAGGTGTGCCGCCGCCTGCGCGAGGCGGGCCGCTGGGCCCCGGTGCTCATGCTCACCGCCCGGGGGGACGNTGACGACCGTATCCGCGGTCTCGACGCGGGTGCCGACGACTACCTGCCCAAGCCGTTCNGCTTCGGGGAACTGACCGCCCGGCTGCGGGCGCTCGTGCGGCGCGGGGCCGTGGAACGCCCCACCGTCCTGCGGATCGGGGATCTTCGCCTCGACCCGGCCGAGCACCGCGTCCTGCGGGCTGGATCGCCACTCGACCTGTCCGCGAAGGAGTTCGCGCTCCTCCACCTGCTCATGCGCCATCCCGACGAGGTTCTGACCCGTACCTATATCGTCGATCACGTCTGGGACTTCGCCTTCGACGGCACCTCCAACATCGTCGACCAGTACGTGCGCTACGTCCGCCGGAAGATCGACATTCCGGACGGTCCGTCGCTCATCGAGACCGNCCGCGGGGTCGGATACCGGCTACGGACCCCGGCCGAGACGCCGCCCGGGAGGTCCCGCACACCTGATGTGTCTGCCGCGCCCGGTGCGTCTGCCGCGCCCGGCCCGGTCGTCGACGGGGGATCGTAGCCCGACGTGCCGATCCGGGTGAGGCTGACCCTGCTGTTCGCGCTGGGGACCGCGATCGTGCTCGCCGTCGCTGGCGTCCTGTTCTACCTGCTGCTCCGGGTGAACCTGCGGGACTCCGTTGACGCCGACCTGCGGACCCGGTCGGATCTGCTGACGGTCAGGCTCGCCGATCGGTTTGATGCCGCCCGGCCCGGGGGCGCCGGGGGCGTTGGTCGAGCCGATGCGGCCGATCTGCTCGTGGGCGGCGGATCGATCGCCCAGGTGCTCCGGGCGGACGGGACGCCGATCGTCTCGTCGCCGGACGCCGGGTCGCGGCCGCTGCTGACCGCGGACCAGCTCGCCCGGGCCCGGGCGCAGCCGACCCTGGTCACCCGGGAAGTGCGGGCCGGCACCGGGATCAGGCCGACCGGAGATGTCCGCGTCCTGGCCGTGGCGGTGCACACGGGCCGGGCCACCATGATCGCGGTCGTCGGCACGCCGACGCACCTCACCGACAGGGCCGAGGACCGGGTCCGCAACGTGATGGTGGTGGCGACGGCTCCGACGATCGCGCTGGCCGGCCTCGCCGCCTGGCTGCTCTCGGGGGCGGCGCTGCGGCCGGTGGAGCGGATGCGCCGGCAGGCGGCCGCCATGGCGGCCGCGGAGGTGGTCGCCGCCGGTCCGGTCGCCGCCGGTGGCGGCGACCCGGTCACCGCCGGCAGGAACGGCGAGCTGGCGGTGCCCGCGACCCATGACGAGATCGCCGCTCTGGCCAGAACGATGAACGACCTGCTCCGCCGGCTGAACGCGGCCCGTGCCCGGGACCGTGCCTTCGTCGCCGACGCCGGCCACGAGCTGCGGACGCCCCTGACCGTGCTCAAGGCCGAGCTGGAGCTCGCCGCCCGTCCCGGTCGCACGCGCGAGGAGCTGATCGAGGCGATCGTCAACGTCTCGGACGAGACCGACCGGCTCATCCGGCTGGCCGAGTCGTTGCTCACGCTCGCCCGGATGGACGGTGGTCTCGTCGGACAGGGGCGGGTCGCGCTCGACGAGGTACTCACCCGCTCCGCCCGGGCAGCGACGGGCTTTCTCCAGGCGCGCGGGCTACGACTCCGGCTTGGCGTCGCCGACGCGCAGCGGCCGCTGGAGGTCCTCGGCGACGGGGACATGCTCCGGCGGGCGGTCGACAACCTGCTTGCCAACGCCGCGCGTCACGCACCCGCGGGCAGCGTCGTCGAGCTGCGGGGATGCCGCGCACCGCGGCGGGTCGTCGGGCCGTGGGTGGGTGTGGACGGGCCGGGCGAGGTCGTCATTGTGCAGATCCGCGACCGCGGCCCCGGGTTCCCCCCCGAGTTCCTGCCGCACGTGTTCGAACGGTTCCGTCGCGCGGACACCGCCCGCACCCGGGACCACGGCGGTGCCGGGCTGGGTCTCGCGATCGTCGCCGCGATCATCAGTGCACACGGCGGCACCGTCGAGGCGGCCAACTGTCCGGACGGCGGCGCGGTCGTCACCGTCACCCTGCCTGCGACCGCCTGGCCTCCCGGTCCGCCGTCGGCGAGCCTGGCCTCCCGGTCCGCCGCCGGCGAGGGTGCACCGGGTCGTCCGGGTGAGCCCCGCCGTCCCGACGGGCCCGCGCGTCAGCCGTCGGCGAGGGATCTCCGGTCCCGGCGCAGGGGATGATCGGGCGGGATCTCCACGACCACGATCGGGACGCCGTCCGGATCCTCGATCCACATCTCGTCGAGTCCCCACGGCTCACGCCGCGGCTCCCGGGTGATGACGACACCCGCCGCGTTCAACCGGGCGTGTTCGGCTGCCAGGTCACGCACCTGCAGCCAGAGCCGCGCCGTCCTCACTGGTTCCCGGCCCGTGCCCACTGGTTCCCGGCCCGTGCCCACTGGTTCCCGGCCCGTGCCCACCGGCCGTGCCGGCCGCTGCGAGTGCCCGGACACCTCCAACAGGCCCTGGCCGAGGAAGAACACCAGCCCGGGTTCCTCCGGCGGCCCGAACTCGCGGTAGACCGCCAGCCCGAGGGTCTCGCGGTAGAAGTGATGACTGCGCTGCGGATCCGTGGGCCGGAGCAGGATGCGGCTACTGAGAACCTCCATCCGGCGAGTCTGCCCCGCCTGCGGACCGCCGTCGTCACCCGCGAGGTGCTGCGGGAGGCCGAGAGCGACCCGCGGCGGCGCCCCTTCGTCCACGTCGCGTAGCGTCCCGTTGTTCCCGTTGTTCCCGTTGTTCCCGGGCCCGGCGGCCGGTGCCGTCCGTCCCGGCGGGGCGGATCAGCCCTTGCTAGATTGATCGAATGTGCGAGCCCGCCGGCCGGCGTGAGCGCAAGAAGCGGCGCACCCACGACGCGCTGTCCGCGGCGGCCATCGCGCTGTTCCTCGACCGCGGCTTCGGTGCGGTGTCGGTGGCGGAGGTCGCAGCGGCGGCCGGGGTGTCGAAGCCGACGCTGTTCACCTACTTCACGAGCAAGGAGGACCTGGTCCTGCACCGGATCCTCGACCATCGTGGGGAGTTCGCCCGGGTGGTGGCGCAGCGCCCGGCGGGCAGTTCGCCGCTGGCCGCCATCGAGGAACATCTCGCCGCCGGGCTCGAGCGCCGGGAGCCGGTCACCGGTCTGAACGACGACCGCGAGGTGCTCGCCTACCACGGCATGGTCTTCTCCACCCCGAGTCTGCTCGGCAGGCTGGCCCAGCACACCGGGCAGGATGAGGATGCCCTCGCCGCCGCGCTGGCCGCGGCGGTGCCGGCGGCCGGCGAGCTCGCGGCCCGGCTGGCTGCCGCGCAGATCATCGCCGTCCGGCGGGTGCTGGCCCGGGAGAACTGGGCCCGGCTGGGGGAGGGACGGTCCGCCGCGCAGGTGTTCCCGGACGCGCTTGCCGCCGCGCATCAGGCGTTCCGCGCCCTGCGGCGTGCCCTCCCCGACTACGCCTGAGTGCCTGCCATGTCCTGACTGTTCCTTCATGATCGCGGGTTGCGGCGGGGAGTGCCGCCTTCGTCCGGATAGTATTCCTTACCGAGTTAAGAAAGGGGTGCTCGGTGATGATTGACGGCATGAACGCCGAACCGGATGCGGATCCGGTCGACCTGGCCGTCGATGTGGCTGTCGATGTGGCCGGACCGGACGCGGAGCTGGCCGCGGAACGCGAGCACCTCCGGCGCAGCCGGCGGGCGCTGGCGGGGATGCGGGCCGAGGTCGAGGGAACGGAGATTGCCGCGGGCGACGCGGTCGTGGACAAGGTGACGAACGCCTACCTGAAGCTGGCGAAGCAACGGCGGCTCGCCAGCTTCACCGAGCAGGAGCATTCGACGCCGCTGTTCTTCGGCCGGGTCGACTACGGGCCCGACGCGCCCCGGGTCCCCGGCCAGCGCTTCTACCTCGGGCGGCGGCACGTGCGCGAGGCTGCCGGGGACGATCCGCTGGTCGTCGACTGGCGCACCGAGGTCGCCCGGCCGTTCTACCGGGCGCATCCGGGCGACCCGATGGGGCTCACGGTCCGACGCAGGTTCGGCTACGACGGGGCGGAGCTCACCGCGTTCGAGGACGAACCGCTCATCCCCCGCCGCTCGGGGGCGGGGACGGCGGCGGGAGAGCCGGCGGCGGCGGGAGAGCCGGCGGGGGAGGCGACCGGGCCGGCCGGCGACCTGCTGGACCGGGAGATCGAACGGCCCCGCACCGGGCCGATGCGCGACATCATTGCGACGATCCAACCCGAGCAGGACGAGATCGTCCGGGCGGATCTCGCCGTGAGCGTGTGCGTCCAGGGCGCCCCGGGGACGGGAAAGACCGCCGTGGGGCTGCACCGGGCCGCCTATCTGCTCTACGCCCACCGTGAGCAGCTGCGGCGCTGCGGGGTACTCGTCGTCGGCCCCAACCGCGCCTTCCTCGGCTACATCGCCGCGGTGCTGCCCTCCCTCGGGGAGTTCACGGTGCGGCACAGCACCCTCGACGACGTGGTGGGCGCGGTCGCCGTGCGCGGCACGGACCCCGACGACGTGGCCGCGCTCAAGGGCGACGCCCGGATGGCGACGGTGATCCGTCGGGCGTTGCACGGGGCGATCCGCCCGCCCACCCGGCCGGTCTCCGTGGACACCCGGGTCGGCCGGTGGACGGTCGGCGCCGACGAGTTCGTGGACCTGGCCGCCGACCTGATCGCGCAGCTGGGCGCGGGCGCGTTGCGCTACGGTACCGCCCGGGCACGCCTGGCCGGCCGGATCGCCGAGTCTGTCCGTCGCCGGGCCGAGGCGAGCGGACACTTCTTCACCGACGGGGCGCTGCGCACCCTCGCCCGCGGCCGGGCCGTCCGCGAGGCCGTCGAGGCGGTCTGGCCGCGGGCCGACGCGCCGGGCCTGGTGCACCGCCTGCTCACCGACCCGGCGTTCCTGGCGTCGGCGGCCGACGGGGTGCTCACCGACGACGAACAGCGCCTGCTGCTGACCGGCGCACCGCGGGGCGGGGTCCGGACGGCGCGCTGGTCGCTCGCCGACGCGTTCTGCGTCGATGAGGCCCGGGACCTCATCGAGAGCGGACCGGGCTTCGGGCACGTGATCATCGACGAGGCGCAGGACCTCTCCGCGATGCAGTGCCGCGCGCTCGGCCGCCGCTGCGCGGACGGCTCCGCCACCGTCCTCGGGGACATCGCCCAGGGCACCACCAGCTGGGCCGCGACCTCGTGGCCGACGTTGCTGGCCCATCTCGGCAAACCCACGGCGCACCTGGAGGTGCTGACCCGCGGTTACCGGGTGCCCGCGGAGATCCTCGACTTCGCGAACCGGCTCCTGCGCCACATCGCCCCGGATCTGCGTCCGGCGACCTCGGCGCGGACCACGCGCGGCGCGCTGACGACGGCCCCAACCNCCCCGCAGGGGCTCACCGCCGCGGTGGTCGACCACNCCCGCCGGACCCTGCCGCACCCCGGCTCGCTGGCGATCATCGTCGCCGACCGGGAGGTGGCGGCACTCGCGGCGGCGCTGGACGCCGCGCGGCTGCCGATGCCGATCGTCCCGCTCGACGGGGACNCCCCNCCCGGGCGGGCCTGCCTCGTGCCCGCCTCGCTCGCCAAGGGACTGGAGTTCGACCATGTCATCGTGGTGGAACCCGCCGCGATCGTGGCGGGNGAGGCGTGGCTGTTGCAGGGGTTGCGCCGGCTCTATGTCGTCCTCACCCGCGCCGTGAGCGCCCTCACCGTCGTGCACGCCGACGCGCTGCCCGCACAGCTGCGGTGAGCGACCTCGCGGGCCCGATCCGGGTGGTTGCCGTGTCGCCACCGGACGAGNGGGAGAAACTGTCGATGTGGCAGATGAACGGAACGTTCTCGGTGGGGAACTGGAGCCCTGCGGCACCGATCCGGTGACCGGCTTCTACCGCGACGGGTGCTGCAGCACCGGTCCGGAGGATCTCGGTAGCCATACCGTGTGCGCGGTGGTCACCACCGAGTTCCTACGGCACCAGCGGCAGGTCGGCAACGACCTGTCGACGCCCCGACCCGAGTACTCCTTCCCCGGCCTGCGCCCGGGTNACCGCTGGTGCGTGGTCGCGGTACGGTGGCTGCAGGCCTATGAGGCGGGGGCCGCCGCGCCTGTCGTGCTGGCCTCGACGCACGAACGCGCCCTGGAGGTCATCCCGCTGGAGGCGCTGCGCGCCCACGCCGTTGACGTGCCCGCCGACCCACGATCACTCGGCTGACCTCGGCCGGCCCCGCCGGTCGCCGGCCCTGTCAGTCGATGATCTCGTCAGTCGATGATCTCGGGTTCGAGGCCCACGGTGAGCCAGTCGACGTAGGACAGGCCGGTGATCTCTTCGAGGCGGGCGATGTCGTCGACGAAGTACGGCAGCACGGCGCGGTGCTGCTCGGCGGTGAGCTTCGGGCGTCCGCCCTTCTGCCGCTGCAACGCGGTGAGCAGCGGACCGCGGAAGGTCCTGCGCGCGGGAACCGGGAAGTGGTGCCCGATCCGCCCGCCGGTGCGTAGCGCCGCGCGCAGCACGCTGTTCACGGGGGTGTCCGCGACGAACGGCGTGACGTTCTCGGCGGGCACCAGGTCCACCAGACCCGTCTCGACGCCGAGGAACTCGCAGACCCGGTCCAGCGTGGCGGCGGGGGAGTCGCGCAGGTCCCGGTAGCGCAGCAGCAGGACCTGGTCGCGGGAGAACAGGGTGAACAGATGGCTGAGCTGCTCCCCGTACAGGCCGAGGGAGACGTAGTGCCAGAACTGGGCCCAGCCGGCGTCCCGGCGCTCACGCTCCAGAGCACAGGCCCGGACGAAGTCACGTTCCGACTCCAGCCCCGCCGCCCACAGATGGGTCCAGTTCGAATGTGCGCGGTCGACCGGGTTGCGCAGCATGACGATGATCCGCGCCTTCGGCAGGAGCCGCCTGATCCGGTTCTGGGCGTCCAGGTCGTAGAGGTAGAACGGAGTGACCTCGCCCTTGAGCGTCCCCGCCGGAGCGGCATCGAACAGCGCTTCGTAGTCGGCCCGCCGCCACACGTGCTCCTGGTACGTCTGGGCGTCACCGGGGCCGCCCCGGGCCGGCGGCGGCCCCTGCGACAGGAAGAACTTCGGCTCCTTCACCGACGGGAGGAACAGCGCCGGGTGTCGGACGAGTGCCGCGTGCAGCGCCGTCGTTCCGGCTTTCGGCACGCCGATCACGAGGAAGTCGGGAAGGGCCATATGACGGGCGCTCCTGGACGACTGGGGTCGGTAAGCGACTGGGGTCGGTGGGCGGCCCCGGGGTACGTACCTCGCATACTCCAGTAATCCGACCGGGGACCTCAAGATAGTAGCGGTCNGGGCAGGACGGCGTGAACGGAACGTTCGTCATCCTTACCCGGCCGGTAGGGTTGCCGCGTGGTAGTGAGCAAACAGCACTTGGCGGCGACGGCCGTNCCGCNCCCCGGGCTGAGGCCCGCCGTGACCGTGGTCGCGCCGCCCGGTGACGGCCCGGGGTACTGGGCCGGCGCGCCGTGCGCCATCGCGGTGGGCGGCGTATTTTACCTGGCCTATCGGCTGCGCCGTCCCGTTGGGATCGGCCGGGGCTTCGGCNTCGTCATCGCCCGCTCCACCGACGGGGAGAACTTCACCGAGATCGCCGTCGTGCCCCGGGACCCGTTCGGAGCCGAGAGCCTGGAGCGGCCCGCTCTGGTGGTGACCCCGCAGGGATCATGGCGGCTCTATGTGAGCTGCGCGGCTGCGGGCAGCCCGCACTGGTGGGTGGACCTGCTGGAGGCCGACGACCCCGCGGCGTTCGACCCGGCCCGCCGCCGTACCGTCCTGCCCGGCGATCCGGCCAGCCTCGCCGTCAAGGACCCGGTCGTGGTCCATTACGACGGGCAGTGGCATCTGTGGGCCTCCTGCCATCTGCTCGACGACCCGCTGGCGACGGACCGGATGGACAGCCGCCACGCCACGAGCCCGGACGGCGTGACCTGGACCTGGACTGGAACGGCGCTGGCGCCCCGCCCCGGCTGCTGGGACGCCCGCGGCGTGCGGATCAGTTCCGTGCTCACGGGCGGCTCCCAGCCGGTCGCCCTGTACGACGGTCGGGCCACCGCGGCGGAGAACTGGGCGGAACGCACCGGTCTCGCCGTCGGGGTGACCGTCGACCGGTTCCACGCGGTCGGCACCGAGCCGGTCGCGGTCTGTCCGGACGGGGACGGCGCCCTGCGCTACGTCAGCGTGGTCGAGCTCCCGGACGGCGGCCGGCGGCTGTACTACGAGGCCTCCCGGTCGGACGGCAGCCACGAGCTGCGCACGGAGCTGCATCCGGCCCCCTGAGCCGCCCCCGGTGCCCTGAACGCCGCCGTTTTGCCTGGTTGGCGGCATCCTGGCGGGGATGCTGCCGGTTTTAGGGAGGGGTCGCGTTTGAGGGGCCGGGTTCAGGGAGAGGTGTGGCGGCGCTCGCGACGAGGGCGTGCCCTGCCCGCGGATTTTGGGTCAGGCGATGGCCGCTCGGATGGGTTCGCGGTCGGTCAGGCCCACGCCGCCGCGCGGAGCGTCGGTCTCCCCCTTCATCTGACGGAAGATCGAGTCGTTGTCCCAGTACGCGCGCTCGGCAATGATTTTGCCCGGTTCCTGGCCGCTGAAGATGTAGAGCACAACGCCTTCGAAACGAACCGGACGACCCCGAGGGGCAATGCCGGCGAACTCGCCCTGATGTGTCCCTACCAGGGTCACCTCTCGCCAGGAGTAACCGGGGAGGTCGTATTCTCCGGTAACAGTGATGATGAAGTCCGGTAGGGCAAGGGCGAGCATTTCGTAGAAGTCCTGCACACCGCGGATGCCTTCGTAGCGGGCGTTCATCGGGACGACGTCGTAGAAGGCACGCTCGTCGCGCAGGAAGGTGTCGTAGACCTTCTCCCAATCCTTGGCGTTCTCCTGGCGGATGTGCTCCTCGATGGTCGCGCGCTGCCAGGAGATACGTTCCTCGGTAGCAATAGTGGTCATGGTCTCGGTTTCCTGGTCCTTCTCGTAGAAGGAGAATTCGTTGCGGATTCATCGTACGACAGGTCTGGACGCGGAACAGTTCGGCTCTTCGAATTACGGTGGATGTCGTAATTAGGCGGACACGCGTGGCGGGGCGGCTTGGGTTGCGGGATGCAGCCAGCAGGGCCGGGTGGATCGGGACACGGCGTTGCGGCGTCCGACATGCTGGAGCGGAACGTGCCGCCCGCACCGGTGATGATCGCGACTGTCAGGTCCCTGTGCGGCCCTTGCCGGCTTCTATCGTGACGGGTGACGCCAGGGCTCGGGGGCGCGCGTGCCCGCGGGTTCGCCCGGTCGGCGGGGGAGGTGGGGGTGGTGCGCGAGATCGCCGGCACCCTGCGCCGGTGGCGGGCGGCGGGCACCGCGTTCGCGGTGGCCACGGTCGTCGATGTCCGGGGCAGCGCGCCGCGCCAGCCGGGCGCGGCGATGGCTGTGGCTGCCGATGGCGAGGTCGTCGGCAGTGTGTCCGGCGGCTGCGTGGAGGGCGCCGTGTACGAGGCGGCCGCCGAGGTGGTCCGCACGGGGACGCCGGCCTTCGAGACCTATGGGATCCGCGATGACGACGTGGCCGCCGTCGGACTTACCTGCGGCGGCGTCATCGATCTGGTTGTTACNNNNCNCCTGCCGCACCTGCCGGACGTGTCAGATCTGTCGCCCCCGCCGGGTCAGTCGGACCCGGGGCCATTGCCGCTCGACGCGGTCCTTGCGGCGATCGCCGCCGACGAGCCGGTGGCGCTGCTGACCGTGGTCGGTGGCGAGCGGCTGGGCAGCCAGGTCGCGGTGTGGCCGGAGCGGACCGCCGGTTCGTTCGGTTCGTCCGGGTGCGAGGTGACCGGGTGCGAGGTGACCGGGTGCGAGGTGACCGGGTGCGAGGTGACCGGGTGCGAGGTGACCGCGGTCGACGACGCCCGTGGCATGCTCGCGGCCGGGCTCAGCGGCCTGCGTCACTACGGTCTCCACGGGCAGGGGGGTCTCCACGGGCAGGGGCGACTCGACGCGGTACCGGTGTTCGTCTGTTCGTTCGCGCCGCCGCCGCGGATGCTGGTCTTCGGGGCGATCGACTACGCCGCCGCGGTGGTCCGCATCGGGCGTTTCCTCGGTTACCGGGTGACGGTGTGCGACGCGCGGCCGGTCTTCGCCACTCCTCGCCGTTTCCCCGACGCCCACGAGGTGGTATGCGAGCGACCGGCGGCGTTCCTCGCCCGCACCGAGGTCGACGCGCGCACGGTGATCTGCGTCCTCACCCACGACCCCAGATTCGACCTCCCGGTGCTGCGCGCGGCGCTGCGCTCCCCGGCCGGATACGTCGGGGCGATGGGGTCGCGGCGCACCCACGCCGACCGGCTGCGCAGGCTGCGCGAGGACGGGGTGAGCGAGTCCGACCTGGCCCGGCTGCGCTCACCCATCGGACTGGATCTGGGTGCGCGCACGCCCGAGGAGACGGCCGTCTCCATCGCCGCGGAAATCATCCAGAACCGGTGGGGCGGGAGTGGCCGCCCGTTGCGAGCCACCCGCGGCCGCATCCACGCCGAATCCGGTGATCCCGGCGGTGCCGGCGGTGCCGCGGACGGACGCCCGAGGACAGCAAGATAATCAACGGTGTTGACGAGCATCCACACCCAAGATCATAAAAAACAAGATCATAAAAGAACAAAGCAACGCTCCCAGCCCCGGTCGGTGGTGCCTGAGTCGCGGCCAGAGTCAAACTCGGGGGTGAGACGCCAGGGTCGAAGGGGCCGTGGCGGGAGCCGGCCGGAGGAGTGGCGTACGTGCGTATCGCGATGTCGCTGGGGTACAGCGGAGGTTTCGAGGAGACCGTCTCGGGGCTCGCCGACTACGAGAAGGCCGGGCTCCAGGTCGTCCAGGTCGCCGAGGCCTACAGCTTCGACGCGGTCAGCCAGCTGGGGTTCCTCGCCGCCCGGACCTCACGCGTCGAGATCGCCTCGGGGATCATGCAGCTCTACACGCGCACCCCGAGCCTCATCGCGATGACCGCCGCGGGCCTCGACTTCGTCTCGCGCGGGCGGTTCACCCTCGGGATCGGCGCGTCGGGGCCGCAGGTCATCGAGGGTTTCCACGGCGTCCCCTACGATGCCCCGCTGGGCCGGACCCGCGAGACCATCGAGATCTGCCGGAAGGTCTGGCGCCGGGAGGTCCTCGAGTACCACGGCCATCACTACGACATCCCGCTCACCGCGGGGCGGGGGACCGGCCTCGGCAAGCCCTTGAAGATCATTAATCGACCGGTGCGGGACCGGATCCCGATCGTGCTGGCCGCGCTCGGTCCGAAGAACGTCGAGCTCGCCGCCGAGCTCGCCGAGGGTTGGATGCCCGCCTTCTACCTGCCGGACAGCGCGGACGAGGTGTGGGGCGAGGCGGTGCGGGCCGGTACGGCCAAGCGGGACCCGGCGCTCGGCACCCTGGACGTCTGGGCCGGGGCGTCCCTGGCCGTCGGCGACGACGTCACCGCGCTGCGCGACACCGACCGGCCGCAGCTCGCGCTGTACATGGGGGGCATGGGCGCGCGGGGCCGCAACTTCTACAACGACCTGGCTCACCGCTACGGCTACGCCGCGGAGGCGAAGCTTGTCCAGGACCTCTACCTCGCGGGTCGTAAGGAGGAAGCCGCCGCCGCGGTGCCGGCCGGCCTGCTGGAGAGGCTCTCCCTGATCGGGCCGCGCGGCTGGGTGGCCGAACGGCTCGCCGTGTTCGCGGAGTCCGGGGTCACGACGCTCGCCGTCAATCCGGTGGCGCCGACGCACCTGGAGCGGGTGCGTCTCATCGAGCAGATCCGCGAGCTCGCCGACGGCCTGTGAGGTGCCGACGGCCCGCGGCGACCCGTGCGGGGCGGCGAGCCGCGACGGCCCCGGCGGAACCGCCCTGCCCCTGATGCTGCCCTGCCCCTTGTGCCCTCCTCGACTTGTGCCCTCCTCGACTTGTGCCGTCCTCGACTTGTGCCGTCCTCGACTTGTGCCGTCCTCGGCACATCGTGTGATCAGCTCATGCCGGACGTGGTGAGGTCGTAGACCGTCTGCCCGCCGACCGTGGTGGCGGTGAAATGCGCCGCCACCCAGGCGGCGATCTCGTTGCCAGAGGTGGAGTNCCNCCCCCCNCCCANCCCGGTCCCGCCGGCAACGAAGTAGTGGATCTTGCCTTCGCTGACCCACTGCTCGAACTGCGCCAGCGTCGGTGCCGGGTCGCTGCCGTCCCATCCGCCGATCGCGATGACCGCCTTACCGCTGCTGAGCTCCAGCTCGGCGGCGGTGGTCGCACCGCCGGTGGTGGCGGCAGCCCAGGTCGTGGTGCTCGTCCTGAGCAGCGCGACCAGAGCCGTGCTCCCCGTGCCCCTTGCCACCGGCGAGTCGCTGGAGGAAGCGGAGGAACCGCTGGACGAGCCGCTGGACGAGCTCGGTGGGGTTCCACCCGGAGCGCCGGAGGGCAGGCCGCCGCCCGCCGCGGCCCCGCCCGGCCCACCCCCGGCGCCGCCGGCCGTGGCGGCCACCGCGGGACCGGAGATCGGGATGGAGCCGCTGTGCGGGTTCGCCGCGGTGGCAAGCGCATAGGCCGAGGTGCCTGCCGAGGCGCTGATCACGGTCGCTGCCGCGAGCACGGCGGTGATCCTGGTGAGCCGGGCGGCACCGGCCACCAGCGCGACGGCCACCAGCACGCTCGCCGGGAGGATGATCCAGCGCAGCACGGGCAGCCAGGAGGCCACCCGGTCCAGCAGGACGAAGCCCCACAGCCCGGTCACCGCGATCATCGCGGCCAGGGTGGCGCGGTGCGAGATCCGCGCCCGTCCACGCCAGCACACGGTTCCACCGGACGCGACGAGCGCGGCGACGGCGGGGGCGAGGGCGACCGTGTAGTAGGGGTGGGTGATGCCGCTCATGAAGCTGAACACCAACCCGCTGACCAGCAGCCAACCGCCCCAGAGCACGAGCGCAGCCCGGGTCGGGTCGGTGCGCGGCGTCCGCCGGGNGAACCACAGGCCGGCCACGAGAACGATCAGCGCGGCGGGCAGCAGCCAGGAGATCTCCGCCCCCATGCTCGCCCCGAACAGCCGGGTGATGCCGGTGGCGCCACCGAAACCGGTAGTCATACCCCCACCCCCGCCACCGCTGGCGCCACCACCGGCGGAGCCACCGAAGATGCGGCCGAGGCCGTTGTAGCCGATCGCGAGCTCCAGCAGGCTGTTGTTGGTGGAGCCGCCGATGTAGGGGCGTGACGAGGCCGGCCACAGCTCGACCAGGGCGAGGTACCAGCCGGCCGAGACGACGATCGCGGCCACGGCGCCGGCGAGGTGCGCGAGCCGTCGGCGCAGACCGGTCGGCGCGGCCGTCAGGTACACCAGGCTGAGGGCCGGGACGACCAGGAACGCCTGCGCCATCTTGGTGAGGAAGCCGAAGCCCACGCAGGTGCCGGCCAGCAGCAGCCACCGCAGGCTCGCCCGTTCGGTGGCCCGGACCGTGCAGTAGGCGGCGGCGACGAGCAGCAGCACCAGCAGCGCGTCCGGGTTGTTGANCCGGAACATCAGCACCGCGACCGGGGTCAGCGCGAAGGCGGCGCCGGCGAGCAGGCCGGCGGCGGCACCGGAGGTCCGGCGCACCGTGGCATACAGCAGCNCCACCGCGGCGACGCCCTCCAGCGCCTGCGGTGCCAGCACGGTCCAGCTCGAGAACCCGAAGGCCCGGGCGAACAGACCGGAGACCCACAGCGAGGCCGGCGGTTTATCGACCGTGATGGCGTTGCCGGAGTCCAGCGAGCCGAACAGCAGCGCCTTCCAGCTGTGCGTGGCCGCCTGGGTGGCGGCGGCGTAGAAGCCGTTGCCGTAGCCGGACGCGCTGAGGTCCCACAGGTAGAGGACCGCAGTCGCCGCCAGCAGGGCCAGCAGCGACGGCCGGATCCACGCGGGGTCGCCGGCCGGGCCGCGTACCAGGCGGCCGATCCGGCCGCGGGACCGGGAAGGCGGGGGCGGACCGGATGGGTGGCCCGCGGGATGCCGCACGGGCACGTCCGCGTCGGGTGCGTTCACGAGGGGGGAAACGATGGTCATCTCGAAGGCCGTCTCGGGACCGGGAAGTACGTCATGGGTAGACGATCGGTCCGGCGGCTTCGCGGATCCTGTGCCCTTACTGTGTGAATCCTGTGCGCTACGCGGATCCTGTGCCTTTACTGTGCGGGCCCCGTGCCCTGTGTTGTGCCTGTCCGGGTGCGGCATGCGCCGAGATGACTCTTACGTCACGGTAGAGTTGTCGGCGTGAGCGGATCGCGGTGGGCGTATCCTGACGGCCCCGCCGTCACCGACGGTCTGACCATCGGTGCCACGCGTGAGCATATCGCGGCGGCTCCAGCGGCGGATCTACCGGCGGCCGATCCGTACCCGTCCCGGTCCCGCGGCCGGATCAACGCGCTGTGGACGATCGTCGACCAGGTCGTGTCCAGTGGCACCAACGCGGCGATCAACTTCATCATCGCCCGCCGGGTCGACCCGACCGAGTTCGGTGCGTTCGCGATTGCCTACACGATCTTCGCGATCGTCGTCGGCCTGTCGCGCGCCGCTGCCACGGCGCCCCTGGGGATCAGCTATGCTGCCGCCGCCCCAGCCGCGTTCCGCACCGCCGCTCGCGCCGCGTCCGGCCTGGCCCTGGTACTCGGTGCCGTCGTGGGCGCCGGCCTGATGGCGGTCGGTGGCGTCCTCAAGGGCGTGGTCGGGACGAACCTGATCGCGATGGGTGTGGTCATGCCGGCCCTGCTGGTGCAGGATGCCTGGCGCTACACGTCGTTCGCCCAGGGACGTCCCCTCCGCGCCGTCGTCAACGATCTCGTCTGGGCTGCCGGGATGGGCGTGGGCATCGTCCTGCTGGCCATCGGCGGGCCGGATGCGGCCGGCGGCGCGCCGGTGATGGTCCTCGTCTGGGGTGCCGCCGCGGCGCTGGCCGTGCTGGTCGGCATCGGGCAGCATCGGGTCTGGCCCGCCCCGCGGCGGGCGCTCGCCTGGTTCACTGGTCACCGCGAGACGACCGGCTTCATGACCGCCGAGTTCGTGACGGTCCAGGGGGCGCAGCAGACGTCGACTCTGATCATCGCTGCGGTCGGCTCGCCGGCGCTCGTCGGTGCTCTGCGCGGTCTGCAGNCCCTGCNCNCCCCCACGACGANCCNGGCCGTCGCGTTGATGAGCTTCGCGANCCCCGAGTNCGCCCGCCGCAGGGGTGCCCCGGCCCGTCGGATCATCCGCGCCGCCTACGTCGTGTCCGCGCTGGTGGTCGCCTCCAGCGTGCTGTGGACCCTCATCTTCCTGATCCTCCCCGACGATTTCGGGACGGCCCTGCTGGGCGATACCTGGAGCCAGACCCATGAACTCCTTCTCCTCGCGATGATCGCGCAGGCCGGGCCGGCGCTGGCGGTGGGACCGGCCGCCGTGCTCTACGCCTTCGGCCGGACCAGACTCACCTTCTGGATCAATCTTTTCTTCACGCCCTTCCTGCTCGCCGGCCCGGTCACGGGCCTTCTCCTCGGCGGAGCCAAAGGGGTGATCATCGGTAACATCATTGTGTTCTGGGCGACGATCCCGCCCTGGATTTACCAGCTCCACAAGCAGGCCCATGCCGTCGACCGTGGGTGACCTCCCCGCCCGCGCGGATTCCCGAGCCCGGGCGTGGTACCCGGCGGCGGACGAAGGTGGGGGCCCGGCCGGGGTCATTTCCCTGATCNTGGATCTGGCAGGCATGATGAGCGGGATCTGAACGGCCGGACCGCACCGGGCCGGGCGTGTGAGGCCCTGACCTTCCCCGGGAAGGTACATCGCGGGATCGAGGGGGAGTGGCGACCTATCTGCTCGGCCTTGGTTCCGCGGTGTGTTTCGCGGTGGCCGCGGTGATCCAGCAGCGGGTTGCCTTCCGGGCGCCGCCCGATGACGTCCTGCGGCTGCGGCTGCTGCTGTGGTTGGTGCGGCGACCGTGGTGGGATGTCGGGGTCGCCGTCGCGGTGATCGGCAGTGTGCTGGCCGCGGCGGCGCTGAGCCGGGGCGCGGTGGCCCTCGTCGAATCCCTGCAGATCTGCCAGCTACTGTTCGCCCTGCCGCTCGCCGCCCTGCTGGCGCAGCGGGCGGTGCCGCGCCGCGACTGGGCGGCGGCCGCGGCGACGGCCAGTGGCCTCGTGCTCTTCCTGATCGCCGGAGATCCGCATCCGGGCGATCCGGGGGCCGTCTCGACGTTCGGCTGGGTCCTCGCCGGCGCGGTGGTCGGCGGGCTGGTGTGCGGTGCGGTGTGGGGGACGCGGCGGCTCGCCGCCGCCCGGCGGGCCCCGATGCTGGCCACGGCCGTGGGCCTGCTGTCCGCGACGCAGGCCGCCCTGACCAGCAGCATCGGTCACCTGCTGACCACCCGCGGGATCGATGCGGTCCTGGTGTCCTGGCAGCCCTGGTCGGTCGTGGCCACGGCGATCGTCGGTGCGTTGCTGCTGCAGAGCGCCTACGAGATGGCCCCGCTGCCGGCGTCGCTGCCCGCCGCGGTGAGCAGCGAGCCGCTGGCCGGGGTGGTGATCGGGGTGGCCCTGCTGGGCGGCGACCTGCGGCTGGCGCCCCTCGCGTTGGTCGGTGAGGTGCTCGGCCTGGCCGTGATGGTCACGGGTGTCCGTACGCTGGCGACGTCTCCGCTGATCACCGGGCAGATGTCGCGGCTGGTGGCGAGGCAGGCCCAGGGGCGGCTGTCCCGGCTGGAGGAACAGGTGCACCATGACCTGGAACGGCTGCGCGCCGACCTGCGCCGCAGCCGGCGGGCCGGCGTCCCGGGGCCGGCGTTGCGACGCGCGCGTCGCCGGCTGCGCCGGGACCTCGACCGCATCGGCGCGGAGCTGGCGAGCCTCGTGGACGAACGGCACCGGTTCGACGATCGGATGCGGCCGGTCGCCGGGCAGGTGGGCTNGAACGGGTCCCGATCGGGGGAGCGGGGCCTGCTGGGGGACGACGCCGTGCCGGAAAGGGAACTGCTCGCCGCGCGACGTGCTCTCGACACCCGGGCGGACGAGCTTCGCCGGCGGGCGGATCGACTGCGCGGTGAGGCCGGTGCCGTCCTGGCTCAGAGGAATCATGCGCGATAGTCAGTCGACCGGGACCTGCCCGCGGGCGTGGCCGGGAGCCGAGTATCACCAGCCTCGGCGAGTGAGTGCCAGCGGCGCGCGAGGGCGCGGCCGACCACGAAGATCAGCAGCTCGGTGAGCAGGTGCCAGATGAAGTGCGTGCCGATNGGGAAGGNCCCGCAGGCCTCCTCGTCGATCGTGCGGGCGAGCAGGCCTGCCGCGAACNCCCCGGCGGCCGTCGCGAAGTCCCGCCAGTACCTGGACCGGTCCTCATGGTGTGACCCGTACAGTGCCACGGTCAGCCCGATCATGAGCAGCAACACCGGCACGTACGGTGCGGAACGGTTGGGGATCTGGCTGCCGAGGAGGGCGATGAACGCGGCGGTCACACAGGCGAACCCGGCCACGCCGGCCAGGCACCACGTCCAAGGCAGCCGGTAGAACCAACGCAGGAAACTTCCGACATAGATGAACACGAACAGGCCGATGGGCGCGATGTCCAGAACCTGGGCCCACCTGGTCGCCAGCGTGTGGAACGCGAAGCTGCCGACCCCGATCAGCACCGCGAGCGGCGGCATGAACGCGACGCTGGCCGGCACGCCGCTATGGCGCCGCAGGAGGCGCCATAGCGCGAACGCCGCGGTGAGATACGCGAGGTTGCTCACCGCGTCGAACTGCCGGACCGCGTTGTACGCCCCGGCCCCGGCGCCTGCCTGGTGCGGCGGCAGGTTGTGGGCGGCGCGGCCGCGGCGAGCGTTGGCCAGATGGCGGCGTTGGCTGTCCCGACCAGCCCGGCGCCCACCAGAAACACGGCGACCGGCGAGTCCGGCGTCATGAACATCGCGAAAATCATCAGCGTGACCGCGAACAGCGCGAAACCCGCCGAGGGGATCACCCGCGGATGGATCAGGTCCCCGAAGATCCCAATGATCGGCACGCACACCATCGCGAGGATCGCCATCGGCGCGACCACGAGCCCGGCGTCCGCGCCGGACATCGCGCGCACCGATTCCAGATAGAAGTACAGCGGCACCAGCACCGCCGGGACGGCCGCGCCAGCCGCGGCGACGGCGACGTTCGAGAGCGCGAAGTTGCGGTCCCGGAAGATGCCCAGCGGCAGCAGCGGCTCACCGCCGGCGCCGCGGGTCTGCGGATGCGGACCCGGGAAGGCATGAAGATCGACAAGGCCAAGGGCCGGCTCCGCGGCAAGAAACCGAAGCTCAACGCCCGGGCTGACGCTGTTGGCCGCGTCGGCGGCGGCGTGTTGCTCCTGCCGGTGTTTACCGCACTGTTCGGGCTGCGCTTCGCGGTGCCCGTGCTGACGCTGACCCAGTTGTCCAGCAACGGCAGCCGGGCCTGGTTCAATCACCGGGAGCTGCGCTGGCCGCTGATCGGCTGGTTCGCACTCGGCGCGGTCCCCCTAGTGGTCGTCGCTGCAAGTTCGCCGGTTATGCGGCGAGGGCGAGGCCGCTGGCGGTCTTGAGGAGATCGGCGCGGGTGTACTTCCAGTCGAACGGGGCCGCGGTCTGGTTGTAGAGGTCCTGGAAGCCCATGACCCGGTCGCCGAGTGCGTCGAGGTCGGCGAAGTCCCCGCGTTCGATGGCCTTGCGCTGCAGGATCGAGAAGTAGATCTCCACCTGGTTCAACCAGGAGGCGTGGACCGGGAGGTGGACGAGCGTCGCGGTCGGATGGGCCGCGCTCATCCGGCGGATCGAGGTCTGGCCGTTGTGGGAGGAGCCGTTGTCGACGACCCAGAACACCCTGCGTGCCGAGGCGTAGGGCTCGGCCGTCATGACC
>NZ_JPGU01000020.1:0-75532 GCF_000732115.1 Frankia sp. CeD | reverse complement strand
CCTCCCGGCTGACCCCGACCCCCGAGACCCCAGCGGAGTGCCCCACGGTCACGCCGCCCACGATCATGCCCCAACGGGATTTCCGAATACGTACGGTCGGTCACCTTCGACCGGTACACCGGGCAGGACTTGGCCGAGTCCCGGCAGCGGATCCTGGATCGGCGTCCCGACACCCTGCTGACGAACTACGTGATGCTCGAGTACATCCTCACCCGGCCACCCTCGCAGCCTTCGGCGCGCACAAGGCACGGAGCCACCTCCCGGCGACCAGCACGCCCTCTGGTAGCCGCGTCCCCGGATCTCTGCGTACGATCTCAGCGCCGATCTGACTTCACCCGATACCGACGGGTTCTGTGGGCCGCCGGGATCAGCCGCGAAGCCTCACAGGTCGGTATAGCGATCGACATACAGAGTGGGCTTCTTGTCGCCGAAGATGCGCTTGGTCTCCTCTTCTTCCTTCTCGCGCATCCGCTTCTTGACGGCCTCCCATTTATCTGGGTCGAAGGTTTGGAGTCGGTCCATCCCCTCATCGAACTTCTGTGAACGACGAGCGTCGAACTCCTCGTCGGTTTCCTTGCCTTCCATGCTATGCTCCTTTTTCTCGTGAAACCATCTGTCTGATATTCGGATTGTGCGGGTAGCTGGTCGTCGAAGTGAAAATTATTGGTTTTCGCCTCGATCGGTGTACAGTGATGCCGGCCCCATGGCTTCTGGATTAATGTTTATTTTATTTTGAAATTTATCGTACGATCCTTGGTCGAGAATTGTCAAAATTTCGCCCGCCCTCTTGCGGGCGATCTGTCGGGGTTCAGAGTTGGTGTCATAAAGACGTACTTTATCGGCCTTCTCGGCATAACCTTCGAAGCCCTGGGAGAATCCACGGTGTGCCGTAAGCTGGTGGTCAACGGGAACATAGCGGCCGGACTTTGCGGCGCGGTCCGCGGCGCGCGTGACCGCGAGCTCCGGATCGGCACTCACCCCGAATAGGCGAACCTCGTATCCCTTCGCATGCGCGTCATCGATCAGCTTGGCGGTCTTCTCCGGGTTGCCGAGGGTGCTATCGTAGATGATATTGAGGCGGCGGTCCATGGCCTGTTGAAGGACTCCCTTCGCGAGTGAGCTGCTCTCTTCATGGACCACCTCAGCCGCGCGCGAGTCTCCTGCACCCATGATCTCGTCGAACTCGGGGATCATTTTCTTGATCTCGTCGGGATCAAGATGGACTACGTTCTCGGTGGGTACTTGGCCTTCGTCCTTGAGGTACTCCAGCACGAAGCCCTTGCCGGAGGCTCCGCCGCCGCCCATGAGGTCGAGGGTGGGGCTGCCCTGCTCCGGCGGCTTGGCATCGCCGATCACCTCCTTCACCAGATTCTCCCGGAGGGCGGCGCGTTCGGGGGTGTTGATGGTGTCCGTCGGGGTGAGGAGCGGATGGTCGTCCGGCAGAGTCCGCGGTGCCTCGCGGACGGCCCAGCGCTCCCGACCGGGGGCGGGCGCGTCCGGGGGCTCGGGGCGGTAGCGGCGGGCCGCGTCCTCCAACAGCGCCAGCTTGGCCTCGATCCGAGCCCGGTCGCTGTTCCCGGGCTCGGTGGGCGGGCGGACCTCGGACGGCCGGTCGCCGGTGGTGTCCGCCGGCGTAGCCGCGCCGCCGCCGGAACGGGCGAGCGCCGCCCTGTCGAGAAGGTCCAGCTTGGCGTCGATGCTGGAGGTGTTCCGGCTGGGAGCATCCCGGCCGGCCGGTCGCTCCTGATGGCGGGGCTCGGGTGAGTCGCCCGGGGAGGCGGCGCGGTCCAGCAGGTCGAGCTTTCTGTCGATCTCGGTGACCCGAGACTGCTCCGGGACCGGCCCACCGCCTGCGTCGGGTCGTTCCGGGGCGGTTTCGAGGCCACGGAACTCGGCCGGAGTCACCGCGGTAACCTGGCCGGAGACCGGCGAACAGCCATGGACGCTCCCGGGGCAGAAGAGAGCCATTCTCGTGACCGGGCCAACGGTATCGTATTCAGAAGCGCCTGGCACTTGTACGGCATCCCGGCGCGGAGAAGCGAGCCGGGCGGGATTGCCGCCTGTAATCACCTCCGGCGATCGGGGGGCGTATTTCTCCGCGGTCCACGTGAGCCGGCGCCGCGCGAAACAGATCGGTTCGCGCGCCTTCATGCTCGCGGTGAGGACGCTCCTGCCGGCCTGTGTGCCTGCTCACGGCAGCATCGATCTTCGGTTGCCGGCAGGCCTGCCGGGGGCGACGGGCGTTCGGTGCGTGAGGCGTGTGGACGGCGACAGCGGGAAACGGACGGCTCGATACCTCTCCGGACGGCCTGGCTGGCTCACCAGAATGATCACTCTGGGTAGTGGAAGTTTCGTTCGCTATGAGTGCTTCGTCGTTGTCTGATGACCTGATGAATAATTGCTCCCGATCAGATCCTGCGGGTGGATCGTCTCGGGGGCGGGTGCATGGCGGATCAGCTAGAGATCATCGGCGGGCTGCTGTACCGGGTTATGCGGATCTTGGCGGAGGTCGGCGAGGCGTCTCCGGACGAGCTGTGGATGCGGATGCGTGCGTCCGATGCTGGCGCCGATCCCGGATGGCGGCGCGGATCAGGTGACGACCCGCGGAGCGCCGTCGCAAGGAAACTCGTCCTGCGGGGCGCTGTCTACCTGGCCAGGGCCGGTCATCTGAGTGAGAGCAACCGCCGGTGGCAGGCTACCGGAATCGGCCGGGATGCGTTGCGGGCGTCCCCGGACGAGGCCGCGTGGTGGCGTGATGTCACGGAGCACAACACTTACTGGCGGGAACACCGGAGCAGCCTTGGCCTGGTGGACGACGTCCTCGCGGTGCTGCCCGAACAGACCTGGGTCAGCGTCACGGATCTCTCGACGGTGGCCGATCTGACGGTCGACGGCCTCGTCCGCCATCTGTGCGGCTTCCGCCCCGAGGGCTGGTCGCGCGTACTCGACCCGGCGGGCCGGCCGCCGCGCGAGGCCCTCTTCACCGAGGACGAGTATCGCGACTGGCTGGACTGGTTCGAGGTCGAGGTCGGCGACCTGACGGCGGGGCGGGCTGCCGGCGAGCTGCGGCTGCCGCTCGACGACCTCCGCATGCTCGTCGAGTCCATCGCGCCGGAGCGGATCCCTCGCCGGGCCTGGCTGGTGCGCGGCGCGGACCGGCGTGGCCGTTCGCTGGCGCGGGATCTCTGGCTGGCCGACGAGGTCTGTTCCCTGCCCGGTGACCGGCTGGAGGTGCGGCCCGGGGTCGACCGGGAGCAGGTGCGCCGGGCGGTCGACCGCGAACACGCCTCGCTCACCTCGGCCCGGCGCGGCCGGCTCACCAGCGAGTACCACGCCTTCCTGAGCCGGATGCGGGAGAACGACCTCGTCGTCGTGAACGACCGTGACGAGTACTACGTCGGGGAGATCCTCGGACCGCCGGTGTTCGTCGCGAGCGTCGGGGGCGTCGCGGACCTGCAACGGCCGGTCCACTGGCGCAACGCCGACGAGCCGGTGAACTACCTCGATCTACCCGATCGGGTGGCGGCCCTGCTCGGCAACGCGGAAGCGCGCATCGTCGATCTTTCCGATTTCGTCGCCGACCTCGACGCCCTGGTGCCCGCGCCCGCGCCGGTGGCATCGATCGCGACGACGGGGGCCGCCCCCCAGAGCGCCGACGCCGACCTCGCCGGCCAGACCCTCGCCGGCCAGGCCCTCGCCGGCCAGGCCCTCGGCGGGGACGATCTGCGCGAGGTCACGGACGAGTTCGCGGACGGCCTCTTTTACAGCCGGGACTGGTTGCGCAGGTGCGTCGAGCTTCTGCGGGACCGGCCGCAGCTCATCTTCTACGGCCCGCCCGGCACCGGCAAGACGTACCTCGCCCGGCGCTTGGCCTGGCATCTCGCCGACGATCGGCGCGAGAACGTCACCCTCGTCCAGTTCCATCCGTCCTATATGTACGAGGACTTCTTCCAGGGTTTCCGCCCGGTGCAGGTGAAGGGCGGCGACGGTGACGCGGCCACCACCAACCGGATGTCCTTCGAGCTCGTGGACGGTCCGCTGCGCCGGCTCGCCACCGCCGCCGAGCTCAATCCCCGCCAGGCGTTCTTCCTGATCATCGATGAGATCAACCGGGGTGACCTGGCCAGGATTTTCGGTGAGCTGTACTTTCTGCTGGAATACCGCGGGGAGGCCGTCACCACCCAGTACGCCTCCGCGGACACGCGCGACTTCCAACTACCGAAGAACCTGTTCATCATCGGCACGATGAACAGCGCGGACCGTTCGATCGCCGCCTTCGACCAGGCGCTGCGCCGGCGGTTCACCTTCGTCGGGCTCCATCCGGACGTCGAACCGACCGCGTCCGTGCTGCGCCGCTGGCTTGCGGCAGGCGACCTGCCCGACGAGGCGGCCCGCCTGCTCGGCGAGCTGAACCGCCGCATCGACGACCCGGACGCCCGCATCGGCCCGTCCTATCTGATGCGCGACCGCGTCCACCAGAGTGCCGACGGTCTCGACCGGGTGTGGGAACATCAGATCCTGCCGCTGCTGGCCGAACACCACGTCGGCGAGACCATCGACCTCGCGGCCCGGTACGGCCTACCGGCGCTGCGGCAGTCCCTCGGCCTGGCCGCGGTGGTTCCGGCCGCGGTGGTTCCGGCCGCCGGAGTCCCCGCGAACACCATCCCCGGCCCCGCGGCAGGCTGATGCCATGCTTGCGCCGGTGGAGCTGACCGAGGGCGCCGGGTGGCAGCGGCGGAAGCTGAGCCCGGGCCAGGCCGATGCGCTCGATGCCAGCGAGGTGGCGCAGGTGCGGCAACGGCGTGCCGACGGTACCTGCGAGGTCAAGGACAACGCCCTGGTCGGCACCGTGCGCCTCGGGTCGGGCGAGGATACGTTCGAGGTTCGCATCCGACCCAAGGTCACCATCCGCCGTCTGCTGTTTCTGCTTGGCTACGCGCAGGATCGCGGCAGGTGGTTCGAGGACGAGGTCCAGGCGGCGGAGGAACCGGATCTTCTGCCCGCGGTCGCCGCGGCGTTCGCCCGAACCGCCTCGCGGGCGCTCGCGCACGGGGTGCCGCGAGGCTATCGGCAGGTGGATGCGGCGCTTCCCGTCCTTCGCGGCCGGCTGCGCGAGTCCGCGCAGCTCCGGCAACGGTCCGGGGTGATGTTCCCCCTCGAGGTGCGCTATGACGAGCGCACCGTCGACACCGCCGAGAACCGGTTGCTGCTCGCCGCCACCCGCTCGCTGCTCGCCCTGGCCGGGGTGGCACCGGCCACCGCCCAGGAGCTGCGCCGTATCGCCGCCGCCCTGGACGGTGTGGCCGAGCCGGCGCACGGCCCCGTCAAGCCGCCGGACTGGGTGCCAACCCGGGTGAACGCGCCTTACCATGCGGCGCTCCGGCTCGCCGAGACGGTCTTGCGCTCGTCTTCCTTCGAACGGGAAGACGGGGAGACGCTCCGGGTGGACGGCTTCGTGGTGAAGATGTGGGAGGTCTTCGAGGACTTCGTGACCCACGCCGTCGACGAGGTCCTCACCCACCGCGGCGGTGAGGTCCGCCTGCAGGACCGCACCCACCACCTCGACGAGGACCGGACGCTGGAGATGTGCCCCGATCTCGTGCTGTACCGGCCGGAGGGCCCGGGCGGGCGGATGATCCCGGCGGTTGTCCTCGACGCGAAGTACCGGCTCGCGATCCGACAGGGCGCGCGCGCACACGTGTACCACCAGATGATCGCCTACTGTGCCCGGCTCGGCGCCCGGCAGGGACGGCTCGTCTACGCCGGCTCGGAGCGGGCCGACGGCCAGCCCGGCGGTCGTGGCGACGTCATCCGGAGCCGGATCGGGGGTCCCACGCCCATCGGGCTCGTGACGTACGTGCTCGACCTGAGGCTCCCCCTGGCCGAGTTGCGGGCCAGGATCGAGCGGATCGCCGACGATATGGTCACCCCGTCCGTCTGACGGAGCTCTCCGATCTCGCGGCCCACTTTCGCGGCCCACCTTGGATCGCCGTCACCCGGCCGGCCGGCTTCCTTTGGATAGGCAAGAGGCAAGAGGCGAGGAGCTGCCGCCGGGAAACGGGGCCGCGCGGTCAGCGTAGGCCGGAGCGGTCAGCGCGGTCAGCGCAGGCCGGAGCGCACGAACGCGTCGACGACCTGGCGCTGCAGGACCAGGTAGAGGGCGAAGACGGGCAGGCAGGCAAGGCCGGACCCGGCCATCACGGCGCCCCAGTTGTCGCCCTCGAGGGTCAGGAAACCGCGGATGCCCAGCTGGATGACGGAGTTCGCCCGCTGCAGCGCCAGCGCCGGCCAAAAATATTCGTTCCAGGCGGTGATGAACAGCAGGATCGACAGCGACGCCAGCGCCGGGCGCAGGTTCGGCACGACGACCGTCCACAATGTGGACCATGAACCCCGCCCGTCGATGCGGGCCGCGTCGAGCAGCTCCCGGGGGAAGGCCTGCATGTGCTGGCGGAGCATGAGCACCGCGAGCGCCGAGCACAGGTTCGGCACGATGACGCCGGCCAGCGTGTTCAGCAGGCCCAGGTTCGACAGCACCAGGTAGTTCGAGATCATCGTCACCTGGAACGGGATGAGCCAGGTGGCCACGAACGCCAGGTAGAACAGGGTCCTGCCGCGGAACTCCCAGGCGGCGAAGGCGTAGGCGGCGAGCAGGGACATCATGAGCTGGCCGGCGGCGGTGACGGCGGCGATCGTGAAGGTGTTGGCGAGCAGCACGCCGATGTCGAGACTGTCGAAGACGTAGCGGTAGTTCGCGAGGCTCAGCGGCCAGGGCAGGAGCGACTGGTCGAAGATGTCGTCCGGCCGGCGGAAGGAGGTGGCGAACATCCAGTACACCGGAAACAGGCTGATCAGGCTCAGTAGGGCCAGCATCAGATGGCTGGCCGCGGCCCGCCAGTGGGGTATCCGCGGTATCCGCATGCTGCTCATCGTGTGCGCATCCTTGGATCGGGGGACCGGGGTGCGTCGAGAAATCCGGTCGCCGAGGGTCCGGGTCAGTTGTCAGCGAAGCTGTACCGGTCGGCCAGTTTGACCAGCACTGCCGCCACCACCGCGAAGACGAGGAAGAACGCGATGCCCGCCGCGGAGGCCAGACCGGAGTCCAGGCNGCGGAAACCGAACTCCCAGAGCAGGTAATAGATGTTGGTCGAGGAGTCGGCGGGGCCGCCCTGGGTGAGCACGTCGAGCAGTGGGAATGTCCACTGCCCCGACAGCAGCACGGTTATCAGCAGCATGAACAGCAGGGTCGAGCGCAGCATCGGCAGAGTCACCCACCGGGTGACCTGCCAGCGCGACGCCCCGTCCATCTCGGCGGCCTCGGCGTAATCACTGCTGATGCCGGTGAGTCCGGCGGAGATGACGAGGGTGGCGAAGCCGAGGATCTGCCACGCGCAGATCGCCAGGATGGCGATCAGCGCCGTCCGCTCCTCCCGCAGCCAGCTGTAGTCACCAAGCCCGAGGGCGTGGTTCACCACCCCTTTGGAATCCAGCAACCAGCGCCAGACCGCGGCGGCGGGGACCGGCGCGACCAGCATCGGCAGAAAGACCAGCGCCCGGTAGACGGTGCGCGACCGACCGCCCAGGTCCCGGATGGCCAGCGCGATGGCGGTGGGCAGAACGATGGCGAACGGAACCAGGCCGAGGATGTACCACAGCGTGTTCTTCGCGGCGCCCCGGAGCTGCGGAAGGGTGAAGATCTGCCGGTAGTTGTCCAGACCGACGTAGGTCCGTGGCGAGTTCGGCAGCAGGTTCCAGTGGTAGAAGGACAGCTGGACGGCCTCGATGATCGGTTTGTAGGTCCATAGCACCAGGCTGGCCACTCCGGGCAGCAGGTACAGGTAGGGCGGGGTGGCGGCGAGCATCCGCCGGGCCAGCGACGGCCGGGCGGCCCGCACCGGCACGCGCGACGCGGCACCGGCGGAAACTGCGGCACCGGCGGGGACTGTGGCGCCGGCTGCCCCCNGGNTGGCGNTTTCGACGAACACGGTTCGGAAGCATCCTTTCCGGAGGCGCGGGAAGTCCGGAGGCGTGGGAAGGGCCGACGCACCGGACGGGGTCAGTGCCGGACGGGGTCAGTGCCGGACGGGGTCAGTGATAATCCGCCGCGAGCTGGACGACCTCGTCGAGGGTCATGTCGTAGACCACTTCGGAGGTGGCGATCGGTACCGCGGTGGCGACGGCCCCCTCGGGGTAGACGTCGATCCGGGTGTACTCGCCCCCCACCAGGCCGGTTATCCGGTCGGCCGGGCCGAGGGTGCGTATCCGGTAGGCGGTGGCACCCGCCACCCAGACCGGAACGCCGCTGAGCACGCCCGCGGACGCGTGGTGGGCGTGACCGGCCAGCACGATCTTCACGTCGCTGCCGGCGAGCACGTCGGCGAGGTTCTGCGGCTCGGCGAGCAGGAGCGAGTTCACCATCGCGAGCGGGGACGGCACGGGTGGGTGATGCAGGGCGAGGATGGTCCCGTCAGGGGCCGCGGTGGCCAGCTCGTCGGCGAGCCAGCGCAGCTGGGCGGTGCTCAGAAAGCCGCTGTGCTCGCCCGGTTCGGTGGTGTCGAGCATGATGATCCGCAGGTCACCGACCCAGTGCACGTAGTCGTGAGCCTCCGCCGTGGGTTCCGCGCCGAGCAGTCCCTCCCGGAACGGGCCACGCGAGTCGTGGTTGCCGACGCCGTAGAGCACGGGCGTGCCCAGGCGCGCCGCCGCCGGTTCGACCAGGTCACGCAACCGCTGGTAGGCCAGCAGATCACCGCGGTCGGCGAGGTCGCCGGTGAGCAGCAGGGCGCCGATCTTCAGCGTGGACGCCTCGATCTGGTCGAGCACGGTGCGCAGCGCGGCGTACGTGTCGACCTTGCCGTGCATCAGCTCACCCTCGCGGACGATGTGGGTGTCACTGATCTGGATCAGGATGTGGGTGGGCGTGTGCGCGGTCGGGTCCAGGAGTATTGGCATGGACATCCTTCCGGAGCGGGGTTCAGGGCGGGCGGGGTGGCGCATGGGGTGAGCCGCAGGCCCGAGGGGTGGGGACTTCGGGCCTGCGGCTCACCGGCTGGGGTTCAGCCCGCGGTCGGCGGACCGCAGTCCGGCCCGGCGTCGGAGGCCTCCGCCGGCACGAGCAGGGCCTCGACGAGGCGGTCCAGCGCGTGCGCCGTCGCCCCGTGCGCGAGCAGGTAGGTGCGGGTGTCCCCGTGCCGGGCGTGGATNCGGTCCAGTGCGTGCAGGATGAGGTCGGGCGGGCTCGCCATCAGCGAGGCCGGCAGCTCCTCGCCGTCGGTGGACATCAGGGCGGAGATGCGCTGGACGGCCGCCGCGGCCTCGTCCCGCAGGAAGTACGAGGTCAGCGCGAAGTCCTGCGCGATCACCTCGGCTGGCACCCCGGCGAGGTCCAGCGCCAGAGCGATGACCAGACCGGTGCGGTCCTTGCCTGCGCTGCAGTGCACGATCGCGGGCAGTGCCCCCGGTGTGGCGAGCGCGAGCATGGCCGCGGTGAGGCGGTCCCCTCGATGATCGACGACGTGGTCGTAGAGGCTGCGCAGATCGCCGGCCGTCTGGTGCCGGTCGACCGGCAGGGTGTAGACGGGCACCCGCCGATGCGTCGCGGCGAGCCGGCCGAGCTGGTCCGGATCGTGCGCCACCTCGGTGTCCTCGCGCAGGTCGATGACCGTGCGCAGCCCGATCTGCGCGAGGATGGCCTGCCCACGGCCGTCGAGCCCGCGTAGCGTGCCCGAGCGCAGCAGCGTGCGCCAGCGCAGGGAGCGTCCGTGCACAGTCGGGTAGCCGCCGACGTCGCGCAGGTTGATCGTGCCCGGCAGCGACAGGACGCGCCGCGCCNGCGGCGCCCCGCCGTCGCCCGGGGCGCTCCCGGTGCTCGCTGCGGTGGCCGTGCTCCCGGTGCTTACGACGGGCACGGCGGTCACTTCCGGGGCAGGAAGCTGGTGGCCTGCTTCTGTGCGGCGGCCAGGGTGGATGCGGGATCCTTGCCGGTGAAGACGGCGCTTTCGACCGCGGTCATCATCGTGTCCGAGATCTGGAGGTAGTTGTCACCCGGGAAGGACTCCCACGGCTCGATCCGGGCGAGCTGGTCGAGGTTCGGCTTGATGAGCGGGTTCGCCTTCGCCCAGGCCTGCAGGCTCTTCGGGTCGTCGATCAGGCCGGTCCGCAGCGGCAGGTAGCCGATCTTCGAGGAGATCTCGGTGTAGGCGTGGTCGCCGGTGAGGAACTTGATCAGTTCCCAGGCGGCGCGCTGCTTGGCCGGGTCCTTACTGAAGATCGCCAGTGCCGCTCCCGAGTTGGTGGGGATGACCGGCTTCGAGCCGAACGAGGGTTCCTGGGTGGCGTCGAGCTGCCAGTTGTTCGCCTTGGCGCCGGCCATGAACATCCCTTGCAGGGAGCTGCTTTCGAGCAGCATCCCGGCCTGACCGCTGCTGAACGCCTTGACCTGCTGCTTCTGGTCAAGGTTCGGCATCACGCCGCTGTGTACCAGGTCGGCGGCCATCGATACCGCCTCGACGCCCGGCGGATCGGCGAAGGACAGCTTGGTACCGTCGGTGGAGATCACTCGGCCGCCGGCCGAACGTACCAGGCTCTGGAAACACCAGTCCCCGACCTTCGTCAGACAGTCGATGAGGACCCCGTCCTTGCCGGTCTTCGCCTTGATGGCAAGCGCCGCGGTCTTTACCTCCGCCCAGGTCTTCGGCGGCTTGGCCGGGTCGAGGCCGGCCTGGGTGAACAGGGTCTTGTTCAGCCAGAGAACCGGGGTGGAGAAGACGTACGGGACGGCGTAGGTCTTGCCGTCAACGTCGCCGAGGGTGCGGGCTTTCGGGGCGAACGGGTGTTCGCCGCCGAAGTTCGCCTGAACGGCCTCCCGCCCGACCAACGTGTCGAGCGGCTGGGCGCCGAGGCTGCCGGCGGCGAAGCGCAGCGCGTTGAAGGTGATCTGGGCGACGTCCGGGGGGCTGCCTGCCAGCACCTGGTTCTTGATGCTGGTGACGTAGTCGCCGCTGTTCGCGCTACCGGCCAGGTTCTGCGGCGGCTGGCCCTTGACGGTGATGTTGGGATGCGCGGCCTGGAAGTCGCGCAGCAGCCCCTCGATCACCGGCTTCCACGTCCCGACGTTCGCGAGGTTGTAACTTTCGAAGACGATCGAGACCTTCTGGTCCGGGGAGAGTTCGGGGATCGTGCTGGCGTTCGCGGCCGTACTCGTGGGTGTGGACGAGGACGTCGCACACGCGGAGGCGAGCGCCGCAAGCAACGCGAGGCCAGCCGCGGCACGCAGCAGGCGTGGTCGAGCCACGGGGATGCTCCTTGGGATCAACGGGACGTTGGGATCAACGGGATCAACGGGATCGACGGGATGGCGGACGGACCGGATCGCGATGATCTGGTCCGGTTGGTCTGGTCGCAGCTCAGACCGCGGCGGGCGCGGGCGAAGCGGGGGATGGGGATGCGGCGAGCGCGCCGGGCACGGGGATGGTCAGGGATTCCCGGGGATCCGGTGGCCGCCAGGCGAGACGACGTCCGCTCGCCCGAGCGAACAGGTGCACCCGTGAGACGTCGACAGTGAGTCGGGCCCGGTCACCGGCGGCCAGTCCGATCGGGCGGGGGCCACGCAGCGCGACGGCCTGACCGTGGACGTCGCACCAGGCCACCTCCTCGCTGCCGAGGTTCTCGACCGTGGTCACGACACCTTCGATCNGCGCGGTCGACCCGGGTGATGCCGTCAAGCCGGGTGATGCCGTCGATGCCTCGGCCGGGTGGGGCGGCTCGGCCGGGCGGGGCGACTCGGCCGAGCCGGGCAACAGCGTCAGGTTCTCGGGTCGCAGACCGACGATGACGTCGCGGGGTTCGTCGAAGCCCGGCCACAGCGGGATGCGCAGCCCGTCCGCGCGGACCGCCAGCAGGTCGCCGTCGGCCTCCACCCGGGCCTCGATCAGGTTCATCGGCGGTGCGCCGAGGAAGCCGGCGACGAACACCGAGGCCGGCGTGTCGTAGACCTCGGTCGGGCTGCCCACCTGTTCCACGCGGCCGCCGTTGAGCAGGACCACGCGGGTTGCCATCGACATGGCCTCCACCTGGTCGTGGGTGACGTAGATGAAGGTCCGGCCCAGCCGGCGGTGCAGTCCGGCGAGCTCGGTGCGGGTCGCGGTGCGCAGTTTCNCGTCGAGGTTCGAGAGGGGTTCGTCCATGAGGAACGCCTGGGGGTCACGGACCAGCGCACGGCCGAGCGCCACCCGTTGGCGCTGCCCGCCGGACAGCTCACGGGGGCGCCGGTGGAGCAGCCCGCCGAGTTCGAGCTGGTCGGCGACCTCGCGGACGCGCCGGGCGATCTCCGCCTTGGGGCGGCGCGCGGCCCGCAGCGGAAACCCGATGTTGCGTTCGACCGTCAGGTGCGGGTACAGCGCGTAGCTCTGGAAGACCATGGCGAGGTCGCGCCGTCGGGCGGGGACATGGGTGATGTCGCGATCGCCGAGCATGATGCGTCCCTCGCTCGGCTCCAGCAGGCCGGCGATCATGCGCAGCAGCGTGGTCTTCCCGCAGCCGCTCGGTCCCAGCAGAACGAGGAAGTCGCCGTCCGCCACGTCGAGGGAGACGTCGTCCACCGCACGGACGTTTCCGAAGCGCCTCGTGAGGCCCTCGATCCGGATTTCTGCCACCCAGCACCCCGTGTACGTCTGCTCCAGGAGCGCGCCTGCCTCCCGGTTCCTCGTTACAGAGGCAGTCTCGGGTACCGAGATGAATGGTCCATGACGGTCGGGAAACGGGGGACAGTCACTTACCGCAACGAATCTCCGGCCAAGCGCCTTGCCGGTGGGACGCTTTCGTAGCTGTCCGCGNGTCCCCTGACCCGACCGGTCATCGGTCAGAACTCGTAGGGATCGGCGGCCCCGAGGCCGGGATCCGCCGCGGGCCGCCGCGGGCCGTCCTCCGCCCGCACGGAGTGGCCCTGGACGTCCCGCATGATGGTTCCGGCCAGCAGCGGGTTGTCCGTGCGGCGCAGGCCGACCGCGAGTTGCAGGGCGTTGAGCAGCAGCAGGGAGGCNAGCCGGCTTGCGATCATGTCCGAGCTGATGGGCCAGTCGGGCGCCCCCACCACGAGGCTGATGTCGGCGATCTCGGCCAGGGGACCGGCCGTGTAGCTGGTGATGCCGATGACGGCGGCGCCCGCGGTCCGGGCCGCCTCCGCGGCCCGCAGACTCGGCTCGTTCGCTCCGCTGCTCGTGATAACCAGGCAGACGTCCGAGGGCGCGAGCAGGCGGGCGGTGAGTTCCTGGGCGATCGAGTCGCCCGGCGCCTCGGCCGGCCGGCCCATACCCAGGAAGCGCAACGCCGCGTCCTGGGCGACCGGAGCCGATCCGCCGTTGCCGATGACGAGCAGCCGGTCGGCCCGGTCCAGCAGGTCCACGGCGGGCGCGAGACGGGACCGGTCCAGCGGGCCGAGCGCGTCGGCGAGCACCGCGGTCGCCGCGCCGAAGACGGTGTCCACCAGGCGCTCGACCGGGTCGGCGGCGTCCGTTCGGCCGATCTCACCGCGCAGCGCCGCGGCCCCGCTCTCCCGGGCGAGCTCGACGCGGAAATGCTGGAATCCGCGGAAGCCGAGATGTTGGCAGGCGCGCACCACCGTGGCCGTCGATGTTCCCGCGGCCTCCGCGAGCTGCGCAGCGGACCATTCGACCACGTCCCCCGGACGGGCCAGACACACTTCGGCCACCCGCTGCTCGCTCGGGAGCAGGCCTGGCAGGGCCGCGCGGATGGTGGCGAACAGCCCGCCCGGGCGGGCACCCGGCGGACCGGCGGAGGGGGTCACCATGCAGCGGTTCATACACGCTCAAGGTGACGGGCCGGGGTGCCGTGCCGTCAACGTGCCGCGCCGTGCCGTCAGAGTGCCGCGCGGTGCCGTCAACGTGCGGATAAACTGTGCGGATAATCAGTTCCGGGTCAGGCCGTCCGGAGGGCGTCGTGGACGATTGCGGCGACCTGCTCGGTCTCGATCAGAAACCCGTCGTGCCCGCGCCGCGAGTGGACGACGCGCAACGGCGCGCCGACGCGCTCGGCGATGTACTCCTGCAGATGGAGGGGATAGAGCCGGTCGGAGTCGACCCCCGCGACGGTGAACGGCACCGGGCAGGACCGTAGCGCCGACGCGCGCCCCCCGCGCCCCCGGCCGACGTCCTGGGTCATCATCGCCCGGGTCAGTGCGACGTAAGTGCCGGCGTCGAACCGAGCGGCCAGCTTGCCGGCATGGTGGTCGAGGTAGGAGGCGACCTCGAACAACCCGTCGGGCCGGGTCCGATCCGCGAACCGCTCCTCCAGTTCGGCCTCGCTGCGATAGCTGATCTGGGCCACCCGCCGGGCCAGACCCATGCCGGCGTCCGGGCCGCGTCCGCCGGGCCGGCCGTGGTAGTCGCCGCCGTTCCAGGCCGGGTCGTCGATGATCGCACGAAGCTGCACCGCGGACAACCCGATCTGCTCCGCCGTCGCAGCCGCGCCGCAGGCCAGGACCACGGCGTGGTCGACCCGGTCGGGATGGCCGACAGCCCACTCCAGGGCCCGCATGCCCCCCATCGAGCCGCCGACCACCGCGGCCCAGCGCCGGATGCCGAGCGCGTCGGCGACGGCGACCTCCACCGTGACCTGATCGGAGATCGTGATCTCGGGCCATCGGCCGCCCCAGGGTCGGCCGTCCGGCGCGGGACTGGCTGGCCCGGTCGTGCCCTGACAGCCGCCCAGCACATTCGGACAGACCACGAAGAGGCGATCGGTATCGAGGGCCCGCCCAGGCCCGATCAGGCCATCCCACCAGCCTGGGGTGGGATGGCCCGGCCCGGGCGGGCCGACGGCGTGACTGTCCCCGGTGAGCGCGTGCAGGACCAGCACCGCGTTGGTGGCCGCGGCGTCGAGGCGGCCCCACGTCTCGTAGGCCACCGTCACGCCGGGCAGGATGCCGCCGCGTTCCAGCTGCAGCGGTCCCGGCAGGTCGACGAACCGGCGCCGTCCCACCGGGTCGATCCCGGCGCGCCATGCCCCGGAGGCGGGCGGTGGCGTCGGCGGTATCGGTTGGACCGTCGGCGGTATCGGTTGGACCGTCGGCGGTACCGGTTCGACCGAAAGGGCCGCACCGGTGCCACGCGACTCAGCTCTTGGCCGCACGGAACCCGGCATCGAGGTCGGCCAGGATGTCGTCGATCCCCTCGATGCCGACCGACAGGCGGACGAGATCCGGGGTGACCCCGGTCGCGGTCTGCTCGGCCTCGGTGAGCTGGGAGTGCGTCGTCGTCGCGGGATGGATAATCAGTGAGCGGACGTCGCCGACGTTCGCCAGATGGCTGAACAGCTCGACCCCCTCGACGAACTTCTTCCCGGCCTCGGCGCCACCGACGATGCCGAAGGACAGGATCGCGCCGGCGCCGCGGGGGAGCACCTTCTGCGCCCGGGAGTACCACCGCGACGATGGCAGGCCCGGGTAGGCCACCCAGCTCACCTCGTCGCGCGCATCGAGCCACTCGGCGACCCGCCGGGCGTTCGCGGTGTGCCGCTCGATCCGCAGCGACAGCGTCTCCAGACCCTGGAGCAGCAGGAACGAGTTGAACGGGGAGATCGCCGGGCCGAGGTCGCGCAGTAGCTGCACTCGTGCCTTGGCGATGTACGAGCCGTGACCGAGCGCGTCCCAGTAGACTAGACCGTGGTAGCTCGGGTCGGGAGTGGTGAAGTTCGCGAACCGGCCGGAGGCGCCGAAGTCGAACCGGCCGCCGTCGNCGATGACGCCGCCGATCGCGGTGCCGTGGCCGCCGATGAACTTCGTCGCCGAGTGGACGACGATGTCCGCGCCGTGCTCCAGCGGCCGGTACAGATAGGGCGTCGCGAGGGTGTTGTCAACGATGAGCGGGATCCCGTGCGCGTGGGCGACCTCGGAGATCCCGACGGTGTCGAGGACGTCGCCGCGGGGGTTGCCGATCGTTTCCCCGTAGAACGCCTTCGTGGTGGGCCGTACCGCCGCCCGCCACTCCTCGAGATCATCGGGATCGCCGACGAAGGAGACCTCGATGCCCAGCTTCGGCAGGGTGTAGTGGAACAGGTTGTACGTCCCGCCGTACAGGCTGGCCGAGGAGACCACGTGGTCGCCGGCCTCGGCCAGGTTCAGGATCGCCAGCGTCTCCGCGGCCTGCCCCGACGCCGCCGCGAGCGCCCCGATCCCACCTTCGAGGGCGGCGATGCGCTGCTCGAAGACGTCCTGAGTGGGGTTCATGATCCGGGTGTAGATGTTTCCGGGCTCACCGAGGGCGAACAGAGCGGCGGCGTGGTCGGTGTCGCGGAAGACGTAGCTGGTGGTCTGGTAGATCGGCACGGCTCGGGCGCCGGTCGCCGGGTCCGGCTGGGCTCCCGCGTGGATCTGCTGGGTCTCGAACGACCAGCTCTCGGTGCTCATAGGGTGATTCTCCCCGGGTCGAAGTCGGTGTTCGGTGTCGGCGGTGTCGGCGGTGGGGTGTCGGCGGTGGGGTGTCGGCGGTGCCGGCGGTGCCGGCGTGTCGGCGGTGTACTGGGCGCCGGCCGTGGGGCGCTGGCCGGGCACCGATGCCTCTGCGACTAATCCGCGATGGCTGTCCTCGTCCGCGGTTCCTCACGGTTGCTCGCGCGGTGCGGCGGTGGACGGTCCGGCTGCCGAACCGGGCCGCTTCCCCGGGGCCCGGTCGGAATGCCTAAGATCGTGTGGTACGGAAAAGGTCAGGAGCCTGGACACAGCCCGTCGAAGGCGGCCGTGCGGGATGGGTGACCATTCGGTGTACCGATGTTCGGGCATCCCCCCGAACATCGCAGAGCGGCGCGCAACCGTCCCGGATATCCGGCATACGACCTCACGGCTTCGACGCTAGCAGCGTGTCGGGTCGTTGTCCGCGGCGGGNGCAGATTTTNCACCNGAGAAGNGAACAATCGCAGGCGCGGGATGGGCTCTGGACCGTGCTCGAGGCCGTGCCCCGGGCTGCCGGGGGAGTCGAGGGCGGCCCGGGCGGGGTGCGGGGACGGTCCCGGCCGGCAGGCCGCCGGCCATACACGTGAAGCCGAGGGCGANCGGGATCTTCGCGCAGGGCGCGCACCAGCACGCCGGTCCTCATTTCCGCTACGACCACAGCACCTAGTTACGGCAATCGAACATGAGTTCGACATCGGGGGTTGTGTGATCTACGCTTGATCCATGACCATCACTGCCGGCCCGGCCCTCGGGCAGCATTTGGTGCCGTCGGGTTTGGCGGTAGTGGCCGAGCAGGTCGGCGGCCTGTTGGATGCGCCGGTGTGGTCGTTGTCGGATGCCGAGTTGTACGGCGCCCTGGACGACTGTTCGGTGGAGCTGGCCCGCCTGGCCGCGGTACGGCTCGCGCTGGTGCGAGAGGCCCACGGCCGGAACCTGGCCGTGCGGGAGGGGGCTACCAGCACCGCGGCGCTGCTGCGGGAACGGCTGCGGATCCGGCCGGGGGACGCCCATCGCCTGGTCGATCTGGCCCTGGCCCTGGCCGTGGACGGACCGCTGAGTGCCACCGGTGCGGCCCTGGCCGCCGGCGCGATCACGGTCGAGCAGGCGGTTGAGGTCCGCACGACGATCCGTTCTCTCCCCCGCGGCCTGGACGCGCAGGTGTACACCGCGGCGGAGGCATCCCTGCTGGAGCTGGCCCGGATGTTCGACCCCCGCGAACTGGCCCGTCTTGGCCGGCACCTGCGGGAACAACTCACCCGCATCGACACCAGCCCCGGCGGCGACGGCCCCGCCAACACCGGCAGCCAGAACGGCGACCGTGAGGGCGCCGACTCCGGCACGTCTCCCGGCCCCGCAGGGGGCCCGGCCGGCGATGACAACCAGAACCCCGGCAACGACAACCAGGATTCGGGCAACGGCAACCAGGATTCGGGCGACGCCCCCGCGGATCGGCGCGGCCTGTGGATCACCGATCTGCCCGGGGGTAGCNCCCGTATCNCCGGCGAACTCGACGCCGAAGCCGCCGCGCTCCTACGCAGCGCACTTGACCCGCTGGCCAANCCCCGCCCCGCCGACGACGGCACCCTCGACCCCCGCACACCTGCACAGCGCCGCGCCGACGCCCTCGTCGACCTCCTTCACCGCACCCTCGCCACCGCAGCCCTGCCCGTCACCGGCGGCGTGCGCCCCCACCTCACCGTCACCGTCTCCTGGACGGCACTACTCGGCCAGGGAGGTACGCCCGCCACCACCAGTTGGGGTCAACCCCTGCCGGCCAGTGTCCTGCGCCGGCTGGCCTGTGACGCCACGGTCACCCGCGTCGTCTTCGATGCGGCGAGCGTCCCCCTCGACGTCGGACGGGCCCACCGCACCGCACCCGCGGACCTACGCCGCGCCGTCATCGCCCGAGACGTCTGCTGTTCATTCCCGGGGTGTGACCGGCCGCCGTCATGGTGCGAAGTTCACCACGTTCGTCATTGGATAGACGGTGGAAGAACCTCACTTGACAATCTGGTACTACTGTGTGGATATCATCACAGGCTCATCCACCATCACGGCTGGATCGTCCGAATCGGCCACGATCGCCGGCCCGAATTCATCCCTCCGCCCTGGGTCGACTCCGACCAGATACCCCGACGCAACCCCTACAGCCGACATACCTCCGATCTCCTCCGTGCGGCAACAGTTGCATAGACCGGCTCATAGCTGAAGGAAGGTCCGAATTTGAAGGACCAGCTCAAAAACCCTCAGAATATCCTCGCTCGCGCTGCCGTGAACGGCGCTACACGACGAGCCTGTCGTCCGACTTCCCGGAGTGGCTCGCGTGGCGCCGTCGCCAGCACCACCTGGCCGCCAGGTGCGCGCCGCCAGGTATGCGCCGCCGGCGGCTCCAGGGCTCGCGTACAGGAGTCTCCGGGAGAGGGTCGCCCAGACCGCCACCATGGTCAGCAGTCCGGTGACGGCTTCGCCCAGCGGCCACGGCGCCGCGGCCACGGCGCCGAGCCCGGTGTGGCAGGCGGTGTGCTCGCCGTCCTCGAACTCGACGGACGCGCGGCCCGGTTCCGGCTGGAGAAGACCGAGCCGGACGGCACCCCCGGCGGCCTCGATCCGGTGCTGGTGGCGGATCTCGCGCCGGCGAGGTGATCCGTGGACGGGTCAGGGGGAGAACGATCCGGGTACCTACTCGTTCCGTGTCCGTGTCCTGGTCCTGGTCCCCGGCGTCGACTGTGACGCCGACGTCGCCCTCGATGATGGGTGTCCGACAGTCGTCACGGCCGTCCCCGGCGCGGGCCACTTGACCGTCGTCGTGGCCAGGTCGCGGGGGTAGACGGTTCTGAATGTCGTACCGGTGGTCTGTTCGATCGCTGTTGCGGAAAGTGTGTTCTGGTGGGTTCCGTCGAAATGGACGCCGTTCCACGGCATGATGGTCGAACTCGCGGGTAGATTCAGGGCGGTCAACGCGGAGCGGACCAGTTCACGATCCGTACTGCCCGCGTCATCGATTGCCTGCGCGATCGTGGTCATGGCGGTGAAGGCCTCGGCCGCATTCTCGGTCATCGGCGCCCCGAAATCGTGCAGATAGCGGNCGATTACTCTCGCGGCCAGCGGATTGGCCCGGGCGATGGGCATCGACCAGGCGACCTGGCGGCTGACCCGATCGGCGAACTCGGGAACCGCGGCGAGTCGGGCGGCCTCCGCCGGGTCGCCGTACACGACAACCGCGGGCGGTATGTATCCACCATCCCGGAAAGTGTTTCCCAGAATTGCGCCCTGACCGGGAGAAATATTCGTCAGTACAATGTCGGGTGCAGTGGCTTGCAGGGCGCCGACAGCGGCGGCCAGATCGCCCGTACCCGGCTGGCCCGTACCCGGCTGGCCCGTACCCGGCTGGTAGGCCACGCTCGCCACGATCGGGTAACCGGTCTCCTCGGCGAACTCCGCCACGGTCGCCTGCATATCGAGGCCGGTGGCGTCGTTGGTGTAGAGCAGGGCGACGCGTCGGCGTTCCTGGCCCGGCTGCTCGGCGTCACGCAGCAGGGACAGGAAGGCGCCGCCGTAGTCGGCCGCGTCGGGTCCGATCCGGAAGAACCAGCTCAGCCCACGTTCGGTCAGCGCCGTCAGCGACGGGCCCCCGCTGACGAACGGGATCCGCAGGCGTTCGGCCCGCTGGCTGGCTTCCAGGGTGGCGTCGGGGGTGAACGCGCCGACGATGCCCACGACGCCGTGGTCGGTCGCCAAGCGTGACGTGGCGTCCGCGGTCTGGCGCGGATCGCTACTTGTATCCAATGTCACAACAGAAAGATGGGCCCGGCCGGCTGGCCCCCAGAGGTCTCTGGTCCCGTCGCTCGCCCAGCTTTCGCCGGCGTTGATGAGACGGCTGGCGAGCTCTGCTCCGCGTTGTGCGTCACGCCCCGTCTCGGTATCGCCATGGGTCATGGGGGCGAGCAGTCCGATCTTGACCTCGCCGGAAACTCGGGCCGGCTCGGCTTTGCCACCGCTACCACAGGCGGCCAGCACGACCGCGGAGAGAAGCGCAAGGCCCGCGACCGTGCTTCGAAACCCGTGGATCATCGTGCTCCCGCATGCCCGGCTCGGTGAGGAGTGAAAGCTGGCAGTGGCCAGCGGCGACACTAGTTGTTTGTCGGACAACAACCGCAGCCGGGCTGTCCAGCAGCGCGGGTGATTGACGGGGCCAATCGTCAGGCGAGCCTACTGGCGACCCCACCGGCGGCGACATCGGGCGCCCACATAGTCTTTGCCGGCCAAGGCATAGTCTTTGCCGGCCAGGGCCGGGACTGGCCTGGCGGGACAGTTCCAGAGGGCGATCCGAGAGGGCGAGAGGTACGGATCTCGTGGTCCAGCCGGGAAGAAGGCGGGTCGCGGCGGATGACCCGCCGGGCTCCTCTGCCGAGAGCCGGCATTGTGGCGCGGGCACACCCGGGGACCGGGAGCAGCCATCCCCGGTGCGGCGTCGGCGGCACTCGGCGGGGGCCGTGACCGTGACCGTGACCGGGGCCGTGACCGGGGCCGCGGCCCCCGCCGTGGCTACGACCGGGGCGGGGGAGTTCCGATCGCGTCCGTGGCGGCGGCTGCGCCTGCACGACCTCCCCGTGCGCGGGAAGCTCTTCGCGGCCTTGGCGGTGCCCATGGCGGCCTTCTTGGCGGTAGCGATTCTCGCCGGCGTGACCTGGCTGTCCGACGCGGCCAGCTACGGTCACGGGGTGACCTCGGCGAGGCTCGGCCGGGATGTGACCGCGGCGGTGCACGAGATGCAGCTCGAGCGGGACCTCGCCGCGGGCTTCATCATGAGCGGGCGTGGCGCCGCCCCGACCAGCAGGGCGCTGGCCGACCGGCTGAACACCGAGCAGCGTGTCGTGGACAAGGTGCTAACCCGTTTCCAGGCCTCGCTGGGGTCCTCCTCCGGCCGTCTCGGCCGAGGGGCCTCCCCGCTGTCCGTGCGGGTGCGGCAGAGCATCGCCGCACTGCCCGCGCTGCGTCAGGCCGTCCGGGGCGGGAAGCTGCCCATCGGCGCGATCCTGAGCGAGTACTCGACCACGATCAGCCGCCTGCTCGCCTTCGACCGCCGGATCGGGCAGGACCGGGACGACGACGAGCTCCGCTACGCCACCACGGTCCTCAATGACCTGTCGACCATCAAGGAGATCAACTCCCAGATCCGCGGTCAGCTCTACGCCGCGGCCCTCACCGGCCGGTTCGAGTTCGGCGCCGCCGAACGGATGTCCGGTCTCCTCGCCGAGGAGCAGACGGCCCAGGACGCGTTCCGCGCCGCAGCCCGACCCAGCGACCGGACCCGCTATGATCAGATCGTCAACGGTCAGGCGGTGCTGACGGTCAAGCGCACCTCCGACCGTGCCATCCAGCGTCAGCGGCTGCCCGACCTCGGCATCGATCCCGACCAGTGGTTCGCGGCCAGCACCACCCACATCGAGCTGCTGCGCACCGTCGAGACCGGACTGCTCGACGACGTCATCGGGTCCGCGAGCGACCTGCGCTCCACCGCCTGGGAGCGAACCGCCATCCTCGGCGCGCTGATCATCATTATCATGGCCGGTGCGATCGTGTGGACGCTGGCGATCGCGCGCACGATGACCGGCCCCCTGCGCAGACTGCGGACGGGCGCCCTCGACGTCGCCCACGAGCGCCTTCCCCGCCTGATCGAGCAGCTGCAAACCGCGTACCCGGACCAGGTCGACACGACGATCCGGTCCATCNCCGTCGACTCCCGCGACGAGATCGGCGAGGTCGCGCGCACCTTCGACGAGCTGCAGCACGAGGCGGTGCGGCTGGCCACCGAACAGGCCGGCCTGCGGCGCAACGTCAACACCCTGTTCCTGAGCCTGTCCCGGCGCAGCCAGAGCCTCATCGAACGGCAGATCGCGCTCATCGACCGGCTGGAGGCCAGCGAGGAGAACCCCCTCCAGCTGGAGAACCTGTTCAAGCTCGACCACCTGGCGACCCGGATGCGCCGCAACAGCGAGAACCTGCTCGTGCTCGCGGGGGCCGGCCCGGGCCGGCGCCGGGCGGGTCCGGTACCGCTGGGTGACGTGCTGCAGGCCGCGATCGGCGAGATCGAGCAGTACGAACGGATCCAGATCATCGAGGTGCCGGAGGTGCAGGTTGCGGCCGACTCCGTCAACCACGTCGTCCACCTCGTCGCCGAGCTGTTGGAGAACGCCGCCCAGTTCTCCCCGCCATACCTCGCGGTCGACCTCGCGGCGTCCCGCCTTGACGACGGCGGATTGCTCATCATCATCGACGACGCCGGCCTCGGGATGTCGGAGAAGGAGCTGACCGCAGCCAACCAGCGGCTGGCCGAGCCTCCGGTGTTCGACTTCTCGATCGCCCAACGCCTCGGCCTGTTCGTCGTGGCCCGCCTGGCCGCGCGGCACGACATCGAGGTGCGGCTGGCACGCTCGGATACCGGCGGGGNTCGCGCGCTCGTCCATCTGCCCGCCGTGCTGCTCGTCGCGGGCAGCGCGTCTCGTGGCAGCGCGTCTCGTGGCAGCGCGTCTCATGGCAGCGCGTCTCATGGCAGCGCGTCTCATGGCAACGGCCTGGCGGCTCCCGGCCTGGCGGGGCCCGGTGCGACGGGCCTGAACGGTTACGGGCCTGCGGGGCCTGCTGGGCCTGCGGGGTCGCTCGGCGGTCCCGATACGCCGCCGGCCGCTCTCGGCTCCTACACCTCCTACACACCGACCGAGGAGTGGTTCCGGCCGCGCGGTGTCGATCTCGACGTCGTTGACGAGCTCGCCGACGACGCCGACCTGCCCACCGCGGCCGAGGCGGGTGGCGGGNCGCGTCCGGGCGCCGCCACGGGATCGGATGGCGGGGCCGCCCTGCCTCCGATAGAGGAGGCGGTGGCCGCGCTCCGTCGTCGGCGCGAGCGTGGGGCGGACAGAAGGATGCGCGCCGCCGCGGTGCGGTCGCCCGAGCCCTCCGAGCCCTCCGAGGTCCCCGAGGTCCCCGAGGAGAAGTTCAACTGGTTCACGCGAGATCCGGCACCGTCGCGTTCCGCGGAGCGCATCCCACCCGCGTCCCTTGAGCCACCCGCGTCCCTTGAGCCACCCGCGTCCCTTGAGCCACCCGCGTCCCTTGAGCCACCCGCGTCCCTTGAGCCCTCAGCGGCCGGTGGGGCGGCACGGTCAGGCGGGGCGATAACCGTCGGTGGGGTACCGGGCTCAGGCGAAGCGGCGGTGAGTGACCATCCCCCCATCGGGCCAGACGGTCCCAGGACCCCCTCCGGGCTGCCGATCCGCGCCCCGCAGACCCACGGGCTCCTCGGCCCGGACCCGTTGGGCACGCCCCCGTCCAGGTCCGCGACCGCTCGCCCCCCCGATGCCGGTCCCGACCTTTTCGGCCCGGCAGCGGCGCTCACGCCGGCCCCGGAACGGCAGACGGTGGCGCCCGAACGGATCCGCGGCCGCCTGAGCCGACTGTACGAAGGCGTTCACCATGCCCGTGGTGTCAAGGGAGACCCCTGACGAGCCTGGCGGGGACGGATGACCATCCGCACCCTTCCTGCCTGCGCGCGGACACCACACCGTCTGATTCGCACCGTCTGATTCGCATAGTCTGGAGGACGCGTGACCCGCGCGGATCCCGAGCATCCCTCGCTCGACTGGCTCGTCAACAACTTCGTCGACTTCGTGCCCGGCGNGGCCAATGCGATCGTCGCGTCCTCGGACGGGCATCTCCTCGCCGTCTGCACTGGTCTCCCGCGGGAGCGGGCGGAACGGCTGGGTTCTCTCGCGTCCGGTCTGTTCAGCCTGACCCTGGCCGCCGCCGACTTCGTGGACGGCGGCCACGTCACCCAGACCATCGTCGAGATGGCCCAGGGCTCGCTGCTGCTCATGGCAGTCGGGGAGGGGTCCTATCTGGCCGTGCTCGCCACCAACACCTGCGATATCGGGCTCGTAGGGTACGAGATGACGGTGCTCGTCGCCCGGACCCGGGAGGCGCTCNCCCCGGCCCGCCGCGAAAGTGTGTGACCAGGTGTCCACCAGGTGACATCCCCCATGACCCCATACCCCTATGACCAGGTGATCAGGTGATCACGTGAACGGGGACGCGGTGGAGCCGTCGGGCGAGCTTGTGCGGCCGTACACGGCGACCCGCGGCCGGGCGCGCCCGTCCCGTCTGCTGGCGCTCGAGGCCATGGTGACCACGACACCGCTCGGCCGCGGGCGGCTGTCCGTCCTGCTTCTCGAACAGAAGTCGATCGTCGCGATGTGCGTGCAGCCTCAGTCGGTGATCGAGATCGCGGCCGAGCTGCGTTTGCCCGTGGGCGTCGTCCGCGTGCTCGTCGCCGACGCGGCGGCGGACCGCCTGGTAGAGATCTCCCAGCTCACCATGCCGACGGGAGCCCCGCAGCTCGAGTTGCTCGACCGGGTACTCGCCGGCCTGCGTCGCATCTGAGACGGCGCGCTCTGAGACGGCGCGCTCTGAGACGGCGCGCTCTGAGACGGCGCGGCATTCCGCGCCGCTGGGCTGGACAGAGCATTGAGCTTACGTGAAGCTTCGGATCGCGCTCATTCTGTCACGTCGCCTCAGAGGGACGATCGATATGATCCAAAAGCTGATGCCTCCCGTGTCCCGCCATCCGCTCACCCGCGCGCTCGTCACACGTACCCCCCTCGCCCGGGGGATCATCGATCGCTTCGTCGCCGGCCCGTCCGATACGGACGCGATCGCCGCGGTAGCCGGACTTGCCGACCTCGGCCTCCTGGCGACAGTGGATCTGCTCGGTGAGGACATCACCCGTGCGCAGGACGCGGCCGACACTCTGCTGGCCTACCTCGGGCTGCTCGACCTCGCCGACCGCGCGGGGATCGCCGCCGGTCTCGACGTCTCGGTGAAGCTGTCCGCGCTCGGTCAGGCCGTGCCCCGCGACGGCCGCAAGCTGTCATACGAGAACGCCGCCGAGCTCTGCGCGCGGGCAGCGGCGGCGAACGCGACGGTCACCCTGGACATGGAGGATCACACCACCACGGACTCGACGTTGGACACCCTGGTGGAGCTGCGTCGCGACTTCCCCTTCGTCGGCGCCGTCCTGCAGGCGCAGCTTCTGCGCACCGAGACGGACTGCCGTGACCTCGCCACCGCCGGGTCACGGGTGCGGCTGTGCAAGGGCGCCTACCGCGAACCGTCCGCCGTGGCCTACCAGGGACGTCCGGCCGTCGCCGCCGCGTACGCCCGCTGTCTGGGAATCCTGCTCACCGGATCGGGCTATCCCATGATTGCCACTCACGATCCCGCCCTCCTGAACCTCGCCGGCCGGTTCGCCGAGCACGTGGGACGCCTGCCCGCGACCTTCGAATACCAGTTGCTGTACGGGGTACGCCCGGGCGAGCAGCGGCGGTTGGCGTCGACCGGGGCCACGGNGCGGGNGTATGTGCCCTACGGGGCGGACTGCGTGCCGTACCTGACCCGGCGGCTGGTGGAGAGACCCACGAACCTGCTGCTTGCCGCCCGCGCGCTCCGGAGTCGGGCCTGAGACGCGGCGGGCCTGGGATTATGGGCGGGCCTGGGACGCGGCGGGCCTGGGACGCGGCGGGCCTGGGACGCGGCGGGCCTGGGACGCGGCGGGCCTGGGACGCGGCGGGCCTGGGACGCGGCGGGCCTGGGACGCGGCGGGCCTGGGACGCGGCGGGCCTGGGATTATGGGCGGGCCTGGGACGCGGGCTGGTTGGACGGGGGACGGAGCGTGCGACGGGACGAAGCAGAGCGCGTGGCGACCGGACCGGTGACGGTTCCGGTCGCGCGTAACGAACCGACCCGTTCCTACGCCCCGGGTAGCCCGGAACGTGCCAGTCTGCGGCGGGCCCTGCTCCGGCTGGGCGGNGAGCACATCGAGCTGACTAACACGATCGGGGGACACCAGCATCTCGGCGGCGGCCCGGCCCGCGACGTCGTGCAGCCTCATGCATACCGGCGGGTGCTCGGAACGCTGCGAGAGAGCACCCACGCGGACGCGGCCGCGGCGGTCGCCGCGGCGAAGAAGGCCGCCCCCGGCTGGCGGGATCTGGGTTTCGCGGGACGGGCCGCGGTGCTCCTGCGCGCCGCGGAGGCGCTCGCCGGCCCGTGGCGGGACACGCTGAACGCGGCCACCATGCTGGGCCAGTCGAAGACCTGCCAACAGGCGGAGATCGACGCCGCCTGCGAGCTGATCGACTTCTGGCGGTTCAACGTGATGTTCGCCGCCGAGTTGCTGGCCGACGTGCCGGCCAGCGGGATCGGGGAATGGAACCGGCTGGATCTGCGTCCACTGGAGGGATTCGTCTACGCGGTCAGTCCGTTCAACTTCACCGCCATCGCCGGGAACCTGGCGACCGCGCCGGCGTTGATGGGGAACACTGTCGTCTGGAAGCCGGCTCCCACGCAGGCGTTCGCCGCACATTTCCTGATGCGGCTGCTGGAATCGGCGGGGTTGCCGCCCGGCGTCATCAACCTCGTCGGCGGTTCGGGTGAACCGGTCAGCGACGTGGTGTTCTCCGACCCGGATCTGGCCGGCGTTCATTTCACCGGTTCTCCCGCCGTCTTCGCCCGGCTGTGGCGGGCGGTCGGCGAGAATCTGGACGGCTACCGTTCCTATCCGCGGATCGTCGGGGAGACCGGTGGCAAGGACTTCGTGGTGGCGCATCCCTCGGCCGACGTCGACGTGCTGCGTACCGCGCTGCTGCGGGGGTCCTTCGAGTACAGCGGCCAGAAATGCTCGGCGGCCTCCCGGGCGTACCTGCCCGCAAGCCTGTGGCGGCGCCTGGACGCCGAACTCGCCGCCGCGACCGAGGCACTGTCGGTGGGGGACGTCAGCGACTTCGACCATTTCACCGGTGCGGTCATCGACGCGCGCGCCTACGATCGCCTGGCCGCCGCGTGCACCCGCGCTGCCAGCGATTCGACCGTCACCGTTCTCGCCGGGGCACAGTGCGACGACGCTGTCGGCTGGTTCGTCCGGCCGACGGTGCTGCTCGGCACCGATCCCGGGCGGGAGTGGTTCACCCGCGAGCTGTTCGGCCCGATCCTGTCGGTTCACGTCNACGACGACAACCGGCCAGGTGCCTGGGACGACGTGCTGACACTGATCGATCGGACCTCGTCCTACGCGCTCACCGGTGCCGTCGTCGCGACCGACCGCTCGGCGATCGCTCGCGCCGAACACGTGCTGCGCTTCGCGGCCGGCAACTTCTACGTCAATGACAAGCCGACCGGGGCCGTGGTCGGCAGGCAGCCGTTCGGCGGCGCTCGCCGTTCCGGTACCAACGACAAGGCCGGTTCCGCGCAGAACCTGCTGCGCTGGGTCAGCCCACGGGTGATCAAGGAGAATCTCGCTCCGCCTGCCGACCACGTGTATCCCCACATGGGGCCCGGGGCCTTTGGCGCGTCCGGCGGTGGCGCGTCCGGCGGCGGTGGCGTGGGTGGGCTGCCGGACGACTCCGCCGGGGGTCCCCCGGCCCCTGACCGTGCCCCCTGACTGCGCCCCGTGTCCGTGCCCCCGGAATCCGGTAAACGCGCAGACGTTTCCCTGAGAGGATCTTAGACTGATATTCCTGATTGGTCCGCTACCCCGGGAGGCGACATGTCCGGATCTACTCATGGGCGTCACATTTTGACCTTCTGCGGAAAATGCAACTGTGGTTGCCCGGAGCTCTTCGTCGACCACGAAGCTCCGGCGGAGCGGCGCATCGTGCTGACCGACGACTTCGGCCAGCGGATCCAGATGAGCGTCGAACAGCTCCAGGCNATCATCGACGAGGCCCGTGCCGGCAGCATCACCGCACTGGTCGATGCCGAACTTGCCCTGGGCGTGAGCTGACGTGCGACGTGCCGTAACTGGACGGGAGCCCGCGGATCGGGGTGTCACCGGGTGGGGTCGGCGGGGGCCGTCGGATCGGTGACACACCACCACCCGGCAGCGGCGCACGCACTGGCCCCACCGCAGGCGGTGGCCGTCGTTGCCGCGGCCGTCTGCGCGTTGCTGGCGATGTTCCACGCCGGACGTCTTGCCGGCGCGCTTGCGCGAGCCCGGCGGAGGGCCGTGTACCCACCGGTCGAGATCGGGCACACGGTGGTGGCCGCGGGAATGGCCGTCATGTTCGTCGGCCCACGCTGGATGACGTCGTCGGTGGTGTTCGCCGTCGCCTATCTGGCGCTGGCCGGCGTCTTCTTCCTCCTTGTCCTGACGGACCCGACCTGCGAGCCGTCGCGGTGGTCCTGTTGCTCGATGCTCGTCATCGAGGGCTTGGCGATGGCGTGCATGGCCCGGGCGGGCAGGTGGCCGGTCGATGATTCGACCGGTCTGACGAATCTGACCGACTGGTTCGCGGTGATCTTCGCTGCGGCGGTGGTGGCTGCTGTCGGTGGCCCGCTGGTCCGCAGGGTCAGGCCGGGCTGGGTGACCCACCCGCCGCCGGCGACATCGGCCGCGTCCCGGCTGGTCATGGCCGGCGCGATGCTGCTGATGCTGCTCTGACGGACGGGTGCCGGTCCTGACGGGCGGCTGCCGGTCTACCCGCCTTATTCCCGTCGGTATTCCTACCGGTGTGGCCCGAACGGGTATGGATGGGCGTTGAATGGAGGCCATGAGCCAGCCACTCGCCACCTTCGCGGGGGGCCCCGCCGCGGGCCCCCCGTTCGCCCTGGAAGAGGGCGATCGCATGCTGCGGGTACGCCTCGACGGCGGCGAGATGTACGCCAAGCAGGGATCCATGGTGGCCTATCGCGGCCGCGTCGACTTCGCCTACAAGGGCCAGGGAGTCGGTGGATTCCTGCGGCGGGCGGNGACTGGTGAGGGCCAGGACCTGATGAGGGNGGCCGGCCACGGAACCGTCTGGTTCGCCGAGTCCGGAAGCCACATCTCGGTCTTCACGCTCGACAACGACAGCCTGACGGTCAACGGCCGCAGTCTGCTCGCGCTGGAGTCCGGCATCCGCTACAAGGTCACCACGACGTCCGGCGGCATCGGCGCCATGATCGCCGGTGGGATCTTCAACACCGAGGTTTCCGGCAGCGGCGGCGTCGCCGTGCTGTGCCTGGGCGCTCCCCTGGTGTTGTCGACGGACGAGCCGGTCTGCGTCGACCGGGATGCCGCGGTCGCCTGGACGGCGGGCGTGCGTACCCGGGTGGTCTCCTCGTTCAAGATAGGCAACCTCGTGGGGCGTAGTTCGGGGGAGCTCGCGCAGATCGAGTACTCCGGTCGGGGGGGATTCGTCGTCGTCCAATGTGGTGAGACGCCGGCCGCCGGGACCGGCACCGACCGGCACTGAACCGACTGCCGGCAGCGTGCCGGCAGGGGCTCGTCTGGTCGGGCGAAGTCGCTGCGGGGGAATGACGCCATGATTATGACGGTTCGTCGCACGCTGCCCGCACGCTTCCTCTGTGCGGGATTTCTATCCTACAGTAAAACTTACCTGCACTTACGTTCATGCGGATGTGAGGGGTCCGGGTTCAGGTTCGCTGCGAAATCCGTATCCGTGTGATGTGCTGTCCGCTGGAGGTTCCGCCCGTCGGCTCGCGCGGACCGTCGGAGGTCATCGCCGCTGGTTGAGGCGCCACGACGGGTCGATCAAGCGGCGTGGGACGGGGCACTCCCTCGGTGTGATGACGAACGACGTCCGGCCGGCGATGCCCGACGGGAGGTGGAGGTTATATGGTGACGCGTGGTGACGCAGAAATCATCGAACTTCTGAACAGCGTGCTGACGAACGAGCTCACGACCGTCAACCAGTATTTTCTGCACAGTCGTATGCAACGTAACTGGGGATATCGACGGATCGCCGAGCACTATTATCACGAGTCGATCGACGAGATGAAGCACGCGGATCAGCTCATCGAGCGGGTGCTGTATCTCGGCGGTCTGCCGAACTTGCAGCGTCTGCACACGCTGCGTATCGGGGAGACGGTGCCCGAGCAGCTCGAGGTGGACCGGTCCGGGGAGTTCGAGGCGGTTGACCTGCTGCGCCGGGGGGTCGCACTCTGCCGGGAGCGGGGCGNCGTCGGATCGGCCGTGCTCCTCGAGCGGATCCTCGTCTCCGAGGAGGAGCACATCGACTGGCTCGACGCCCAGCTGGAGCTGATCTCCCAGCTTGGTGCGGCCCATTACCTCGCCCAACAGATCCATGAGGAGTAGCGGAAGGTAGTGGATGGTGGCGATGAATGGCGGAGTAATCCCGTTTTCGTTTCCTCGTCGTTACGCACCGTTGTTGGCGATGTGAACGGGCCGATCCTTTGAGTGTCATGGTGTCGGGTCTCGCCATGCAGGACCNATCCGACTGGCGATAGTGTCCAGTCGGGGGGATCGCGCGGAGGATCGCAGCAGCGAAGCCGACCGTCCACAGGGTGCCGTTGAGGCGGTGCCGCGGGAGAGGGGAGGGGCGAGCCGATGAGCATCGCCAGGTTCTGTCCGCCTCCTCCGCCCCGGGTGGCCGCCGGCTCCACCGCACCGCCCATCTGACCTCCGAGAGCTCCACGCGGGGACTCCTCGGATGAATTCCTTATGAATGGAAAGGATCGTGCGCTAGTGGCGACGTACACGCTGCCGGACCTGAACTACGACTACGGTGCTCTGGAACCGTCCATTATCGGGCAGATAGTCGAACTGCACCACGACAAGCACCACGCGACCTACGTCAAGGGTGCCAATGACACCCTTGAGAAGATCGCCGAGGCGCGCGACAAGGGCGACTTCGGTGCCATCGTGGGCCTGGAGAAGACGCTCGCCTTCAACCTTTCCGGGCATATTCTCCACTCGATCTACTGGGAGAACCTCTCGCCGGACGGCGGGGACAAGCCGGACGGTGCGCTCGGTGAGGCCATCGCCGCCGACTTCGGTTCCTTCGACGCCTTCAAGGCGCAACTGAACGCGGTGACCACCACGGTGCAGGGTTCCGGGTGGGGCGTCCTGGCCTACGACGCCACCGCGCAACGTCTGCTCATCGAGCAGGTGTACGACCACCAGGGCAACGTCGGCGTGGGCAACACCCCGCTGCTCGTGTTCGACGCCTGGGAGCATGCCTGGTACCTGCAGTACAAGAACGTCAAGGTCGACTACGTGGCGGCCCTGTGGAACGTCGTCAACTGGGCCGACGTGGCCGCCCGTTTCGTGAAGGCCAAGGGCGCGGCGGCGGCCTGACCGTGCGGGCTGGTTCCCCGAGGCACAGGACCGTGCCCGGAGAGCCGAGATAGTTGATCATCAAACGTGCGCGAAAAATGTGTACGGATCATGACAAGGGCAGCGCCTCCGGCGGTGCCCTTGTCGTCGTTTTCCGGTGTTTCGGGGCGGGGGCCACGAGGTCCGGTCACCGGCTTCGCGGCCGGCTTCCCAGCTGACCTTGCCGCCGGTCCGGCCGACCGGACACCTTTCGGTCGACGTCACGTCAGCGTCTGGTCGGCGTGTCGTGGAGTGATGTACGACACGCCGTGAACGGCTTGACGGCTTCCCTTCCCGCTACGCAGGGTAGTAGACATGTTCGTGGACGTGCTCCGGCCCGATCGACGCCAGTCCGAGATCCTCCCGTCGCCGTCGTCCTGGCGACGTTGTCGCTGATCTGCCGGCGGTCCCGAGCCTGCCGGCGGTCCCGAGCCGAGCGATCCGTCCCGGCCGCGGGCGGCCAGCGGTCCGGCATCCTCCGCAGCCCGATGAGCTCCTGACGTTCGCCGGCAGGCGACGTGCGGCAGCCGCGTGTCCCTCCGGTCGCCGGGCCGTCGGACCGATCATCGGCGGGCCGGACACCTTCCCTCTCCCACTCTTCAAGCCTTCTCCGCGTCCGCGAGCTTTCACCGCGTCCTCAAGCCTTCTCCGCGTCCTCAAACCCTCACCGCGTCCTCAAATCCTCACCGAGTCTCCGAGGCGAGATCAACGATTGATGTCGCCTCGACGCCGCGCACGCGGCACGTCCGGCCCGTCTGCCGCGACGATCCGTTTCGTCCGAAGGAGATCTGGCGCCGATGCCGTCGCCGACCACTCAGTTGTCCGTCGATGNTCCACGGATGGCCTCGCCCACCTCGCCCACCTCGCCCACCTCGTCCGCGGCGGGCAGGCAGTCCCGCGCCCGCACCATCGTCGGTCCGCAGCGGGGCAACTCCGTCGTGCCGACCGCAGGCAGGCCGGCCGCGACACCCATCGCACCCATCGTCTCTCCGGCGTCGATCGTCTCTCCGGCGTCCACCGCCGTCCCGGCCGCGACCCCGGTTCCGTCGACGCGTCGGCTCCCGGCGGCCTCTCCCGCCTCCGGAGGGGCACCCGGGGAATACGTGCGTGCCGTGGTCGCGGTGCTGCTCGGGCGCGGTGAGCAGGCCGGCCCGTTCCACCTTCTCGCCGATCGGCTCGCGCTGGACGGCTACCTGGTGACCGTCGTTCCCGACGGTGGCCGCCGGGTGCCCGCGGTGGCCGAGAACCGGGTGCCGGGTGTCCCGTTCGTCCTCCTCGGTTCCGACACGGGGGCCCTCGCGGCGCTGGCGATGGCCGCCTCCCCCGCGGTACGTCCCGACGGTGTGATCATGGTCGGCCTGCCGCTCCTGCAGGTTCCCGTCGCGGGGGTGGCCATCGAGGAACCGTTGCCGCGTGCCCTGCCCGACCTCCCGATCCTGCTCATCCACGGTGCGCAGGACGAGGTCAGCCCGCTACCCCTGATCCGGATGACGACGCGCACCGCGTCCCGGGCGGAGCTCGTGGTCGTCCCGGGCGGCCACGACGTGCTGACGGGTCCGGGGCGTCGCAGCGTCGCCGCGCGGACCCTGCTCTTCCTGGAGTCCCTCCGCGAGGCCTGACCCCGGCGGGTCTGCCGGCCCGGGGAGGGCAGCGGGTCGTGATCGTCGCCGCCCGCATACTCGGCATGGCCGTTCGGCCCACTCGGTAAGGGCCGAACGGCCAGCCGGGCGTGACATCCGGCGGATCGGCTGGTCCGTCCCGGCAGGGCACTGCTGACGACACCGCCGCCGGACCCCCGCGGGTCCTGAAGATGCCCAAACCCGTCGTGGTCGGATCCGTGGACCTGCGACGGCGACAGGCACGGGAAGACGCCTGCCAGACCGAGGTGGCCCTCAACCGGCGGCTGGCGCCGGACGTGTACCTCGCCGTCGCGGACGTCCGCGACGAGGCCGGCCTCCTGCGTGATCACATGGTCGTCATGCGTCGGCTGCCCGTCGCGCGCCGACTGACGACGCTGGTCGAGCGGGGCGGGTGGGTTGATCCACAGCTGCGAGACCCCGGTGCGGATCGGTGCGGATCGGTGCGGCGGGCAGCCTGGCGGCTATGCAGGCTCGCTGGCTGGACCTGCTGCGCGCCGAGGAACGTTCCCGCCGGTTCCGGCGATACGAGCCCCTCGTCGTTGCTTAGAGTAATCGGATCGGGGTGAAGCGCGTACGCTTAGTTGCTGTGACGGCTGTAACGTCGCTGCCGCCCACGCAGAGTGGGGGAGCCTCCCCGGCCGGTCGCCGAGCGACCGCGCGTCGTCGCCGTGGCGGTGGGGAGCCCGGTGGCCCGGGCGGCCCGCGAGCGCGGTGGGGCACGCGGCTCGCGCGGGCCGTGCTGGGCATCGCGGCGCGATGCGACGCGGGTGTCCGGCTCGTCGGGCTGCTGGCGTTTCTCGTGGTCGCGCTCGCGTTGTTCGGGTTGACGCTGCACGGAGTGGTCACTCATCGGCTGGACGCGACCGACGGCCTGGTGAGTCGGCACGGCCGAGCGCTCGCCACGGCTCAGGAGCTGCGGGCCGCCCTCTCCCAGGCGGATGCCGCCGCGGCGGCGGAGGTCTTCGCGCCCGTCGAGCTTCTCGTCGGCAGGGGAGAGTCCGCCGCCGAGCTGCGGCAGCGCTATGATCGGATCAAGAACGGTGGGCTGTTCGAGGCGAGTGTCGCCGATGCCGCCCGTGACGTCCTGGACCTGCGCCGACTAGACCCGGCCCTGTGCGCCGCGGACCCGCCCTGGTCCGACCCCGCGGCGCCGCCACCCGGACCCGACGGCGCAGGGACCCGGCCGTCGTCCGGGCGGATCGCCTCGTCGTGCCCCCTGGACGTGCTTGCCGGCGGCATTCCCGTCTACAACGGGATGGTCGAACGGGCCCGGGCGAACAACCGGGCGGGGCTGTCCGTCGGCGAGGCCAACCTGCGGGCCGCCTCGACGATGATGCGCACGGAGATCCTTCCGGCGACCGAGGTGCTCGTCGCCCGGTACGCCGACGCGGTGGACACCGCCTACCAGCAGGCCACCGGCTCACGGGGGGAATGGGCGATCGTGATCACGGCCGCCCTCGCGATCATCGCGCTCGTCGGCGTCCAGCTGCTTCTGGTCCGACGCACGAACCGACTGGTCAACCCGGGCCTGCTGCTCGGCACCGGGTGCATCCTGGCCACGGTCACCTGGACCGCGGTCGCCTTCGGGACCCAGCAGACCCGTCTTGACACCGCGCAGGACTCCGGGTATCGACCGATGAGCCTGCTCGCCCGATCGAAGACCCTGGCTCTGGAGGCACGGGTCGATGAGAACCTCTCGCTGACGGCGCTCGGCAACGGCACCCGTTTCGACGAGCACTTCGCCTGGGTGACCCGAGGCCTCGGCTTCGACGTGACCGGTGACCGCCTACCGCCCGAACCGGTCACCCGTCGTGGTTCACTCGTCGTCGCCCTCGACGCGCGCGGGGGGGCCGGGATACCGGCGGGACTCGAGAGCGATCTGCGCTCCTGGCTGCGTAGCCGGGCCTCGGTGGTGGCTCTGCTGGCCTCGTCACCGGACTCGGTCGTCGCGGCCGCGCGAGGACCGGGAGACGCCGGCTCCTCCGTCGGGGACCCGCGTTCCTCCGACACGTTCGGACAGGCGGTGACCCGGACCCTCGGGCCGGGCACGACGGCGTTCACCAGCTTCCTCGGCAAGCTCGACGTCGCGATCGACGCCGCCCGGGGCAGGTTCGAAGGAGATGTCCGCCGGGCCGCCGCGGCGTTGNGCGATCTCGAGCTGGCCGGCCCGGCACTCGTCCTCACCGCGATCGTCGCGGCCGCGGCGGGGATGTGGCCCCGGCTCCGGGAGTACCTGTGAGCCCGCCCGGTCGGACCGGGCGCCGGACCGGGCGCCGGACCGGGCGGACCACCCGCCGGCACCCTTCCATCCCGACGGGGGCAGTGGGCCCGCTGCTTGGGGGGATCCTCGTTGGCTGCATGGTCCTCGTGGGCGGTACGGGCTGCAGTACCGCCCGTAGCCCCCTTCCGCTGGAGGCCGCCCCGATGCCGCCATCACCGGTGCCGGACGCCGAGCCCACGCGGGCGTCGGCGGAATCGGCCAACCCGGATGGAACCTGTCGCCGGGATGGCAGACCGCTCCGGTCGAGCGAACCACCCCTCACCCCGATGCCTCCCCCCGGCCGGATGCCGGTGGGCAGCCGCATGCGCGCGATCGCGCGGGACCGCGGCTACCTGCGCGTGGGCATCGCTACCGACGCGCCCCCGGCCGGGTTGATGAACTGGCGCACCCTGCGACTGGAGGGTTTCGACGTCGGCATAGCCCGCGCGGTCGCAGCGGCCATCTTCGGCGCCGAGCGGGTCGACGATCATGTCCAGTTCCGTGCCGTCACCACCTCCGAGCGGGAGGACCTGCTCCGTTCCGGCATGGTCGACATGCTCGTGGCTACCATGACCATCACCTGCGAGCGCAAGCGGCAGGTCCGGTTCTCCGACGTGTACTACGAGTCGACCCTGCGGTTGCTGGTTCGGGAGAACGCCGGGTTCCGCGGTATCGCCGATCTCGTCGGACGGCCGGTCTGCTCGTCGGCGGGGAGCACGTCCAGCGAGAAGCTGGCGCGGCTGCCGGCGCCGGGACCCCGACCGGTGACCCGGGCCCGCCTCGCGGACTGCCTGGTCGCGCTCCAGCACGGTGACGTCGACGCGATCGCCGGCGACGATGTCCTCCTCGCCGGACTGGCCGCCCAGGACCCCTACACGACGGTGCTCGGGCCGAGCGCCTTCGGCGCGGACTTCGAAGCCGGCGGCCGGCTCGACGAGCCCTACGGTATCGCCATGCCGATCACCGGGGACACGGCGGGAGACGACGAGTTCGTCGCGTTCGTCAACGGCGTGCTTCGCGAGATCATGCTCGACGGANCCTGGTCCCGCCTGTATGACGAGTGGCTGCGACCGGGCCTACGCGTACCCGGCCGCCCCCCGCTGCTCGACGGTGGCCGTCCCTGACCGGGCCGTGAGCTGGCGGGCCGGGCGAGCCACGAGATCGAAACCGGTGATTCATGATGAATGACGCGCACCCGAGCCCTGGTGCCCGAGCCCCGATGGTTGTCACAGTTCGGACGGTAGACCGACAAGCCGTGCGCCGGCGTCCCAGAGCTGGTTGCAGCGCGCGACGTCGGTGGTGTGCGATGCGGTTATGACCGTCTCGTGCCGGACGAAGAAACGCCCGCTGACACCATTGATTTCGGGACTGGTCGCGAGCCATGCCGGCGTATCGGCACCGACGTCGGGGCCAGGCCTGAACGGATCGAGCATCGCGCTGAACACCCGCAGTGCGCCGCGGGAATCTCGGCCGAGTCCGTCTTGCTGATAATGCCCGGATGAGCGCCGTTCACCGTGATGCGGGAGCCGGTGAGCCGCCGACCACGACGAAGCGCGCTGGCCGGTCACTCATGGGGCCGATCAGCGAGCGCAGCAGCAGGTACGGCGCGAGATGGTTGGTGGCCAGGGTTCGCTGGATACCTTCGGAGGNGATATCGCCGAGCTCCACAGCTCAGTGCCTATGAGCAAGGAAGCCACCGTCAGAGCAGCGTGCGGGGCCGGATGCGGTTCGCCTGGTCGACGAGGCGGACCCGGCTCGCCCGGTCACCGGCCAACCGGGCCATCTCCCGGTAGGTCTCGGCCAGCCCGAAGCGGAGGTCCCGTTCCACCATGACCCGACTGAGCAGGGTCGGTGGNCGGGGCGCATCCGCGGCCGGGTAGGCGGCCGGGTAGGTCATGACGAGGGCCAAGGCGGCGGTGAACAGGTCACGGTGCAGTTCGGCCCGGCGTCGTTCGCCCAGGTCGAGCCTTGGATCGGCCAGTATCGTCGCCGCCCGATGCAGGGCCGCCGATCCCGAGGCCGCGCGGTCTGGTCGGGCGGCCAGGCCGACGAGCACCCCGATCATGCGGATCCGCGACGCGGTGTAGGCGGCGGACGACGGAGGGACCCGTAGATAAGCGTCGATCTTGTCAGTCGGATCGGTCCGGCATCGGGCCAGCCCGAACGCCGCGCTGGTCGTGCTCGGATCGATGGTGGAGACGACGTCGAACAGGGCCGCGGCCCGGTGCCGGGCCGCGTCACGTTCAGGCGCGGTGTCCGCGGTGTCCGCGGTGGTCGCCACGTCCGCGAGTGCGGTCGCGAGGGCGAGGCGCGGAGCGAGCTCCCCGGGGACCCGGGAGTAGACCCGGTCGAACGCCGCGGCGGCCACGGCCGGTCGTCCTCCGACGAGGGCATGTAGGCCCCGGTACCAGTCGNCCCGCCATTCCCGCGGCTGCTCCACGGCCGCGTCGTCCAGGGTGCCCGCCGCCTCATGGAGCTGCCCGGCCCGGATCTGGGCGCGGGCCAGGGACAGCCGCACCTCGGTGGTCCTCGGGACGATCGCCGCCAGCCGGGTGGCCAGGGAGGCCGGTTCCTCGTCCGAACCGGCGGTCAGTCCGGGCGCCCATGGATCGTCCTGGTCGATCCGCAGATCGGGGAGGACCTCCCACCATGCGGGGGTCCCGGCGGGCCCCGCCTCCCCGGTGGGGTGCCCGACGGCGTCGAACCACCGGCTGGCCAACGGGGGGACCGGCCCCTCCGTTCTGGCCACGATCTCGTAGAGCACCCCCACCAGTTCGTCGGCGAGCTCCGTGGTGCTCTGGAAGCGCTGGTCGGGATCGGTCGCGGTGGCTCGGCGCAGGAGCCGGTCCAGGGATTCGAAGTCCCGCAACGGGGCATGGGCCCGGCGCGGCGGCAGGGCGTGCCGGTAGGCGCCGAGGAAGCCCGGGAACCGGCCGAGGACGAGACGGGCCAGGGTCCGGGCGACGGCGAAGATGTCGGTGGTGACCGTGGGCGCGGTGCGCGCGATGCCCGCCGGGCGTTCCCCGTCGTCGTCGAGTTCGGGGGCCCGGTAGCCGGGCGTGGACAGGTATCCCGACACGCGGTCGTCGAGCCGGCGCGCCCCGCCGAGGTCGATCAGTTTGACGTCCTCGGCGGTGACCATCACGTTTTCCGGTTTCAGGTCGCAGTAGACCAGCCCGAGGCGATGCAGATGCCCGAGGGCCGGAAGCACCCGCAGCAGGTAGCGGATCACGTCGGCGGCCGACGGCGGAGCCGACCGCCCGTCCGGTCCCGCCACCCCGACCTCGGCCAGGCCGGCCAGGGACACCCCCGGCACGTACTCCATGACGATGTAGTCCTCGCCATGGTGGGTGACATAGTCGAGGATCTTGACGATGCCCGGATGGGACACCGTGGTCAGAATGCGCCGCTCTCCCTCGGCGATCCGACGCGCCTCCGGGTTCGCCGCGTCGAGCAGGCCCTTGAGCACCACCCAGGCCCGCACGCCGTCGCCGCCGAGGTTGTCGTCGGTCGCGGCATACACCCAGCCGAGCCCACCGTGCGCGATGACGCCGTGCACGGTGTAGCGGCCGACCCGTTCGCCCGGTCGCAGCTTGACGGTGAACGAGTAGCGGTGGCCGCATCCCGCGCAGCTGCCTTCCAGGGCGACGCTCTCGTCCTGCTCGTCCTGCTCGTCGTGGCCCGGCCGGGCCACGGGCGCGCCGCACCCGGCGCACTCCCGAAGGCCCGTGGGAACGCTGGGCGCGTCCAGGAGGGGCGGGGTCGAACCGGGAGGCGGGCCGACCAGGTGTGGGAGCCGGAGCGGATCACGGTGGGCGCCGGGCGCCGGGAACCGCCGGGGTAGCGCGGTCACCCGGGGAGCCGGCAGATTCACCGACCCGGATTCCCCGACGATGGGAGGCCCGGCAACGGGTCTCGCGCTGTCCTCCGTCATGGCCCCTCTTCGCCAACGGGCACCATTCGCGTACCGGGTCCACCCGCCACCGTGCCGTCATTCCCCGACGGGTCGTCCCCGAGCCGCCGTCGTCCGGTCCGTTCGTCGCCTTGTCCGTGCGACGGCTTGTCGGAATGCCGTGGCGCGGTGGATCCCCGTGGTCGGGCGGTGTGCGCTGGTACGCGACCAGCCTGCCATGCGGTCGGGTTGTCCGCCGTGACGGAGCCCGGTTGCATCGGCTACGGGTTGTTTGGAGAGCGAGTTTGGCGGGCGAGGGCCCTGGGACGCGTCCCACCGAAATGCCGCGCCCACGATCGGGTGGTCGAGGATCGGGTGGTCGAAGCCGGTGCCGACCCGGTCACCGCCGGCGCTCGACGGCGCGGGCCTTCACGGTCGCCCCGAGGCCGCGCGCGGTGGTTTCGGCACGCTGCTTCAGCGGCCCGAGGGTGCGGCGCAGCCGATCGATCCGTCCCTCGCCGCCACGGGTGACATCCGCCGCCTCGCCCTCCCCGTAGTCATGATCGGGATGGTCCGCCGCACCCAGCCGCCAGTAGCCGCGGGTCGACAGGTCGGCGCGGTCCAGCCCCGCGGCGAGCAGGTGACGGCGGATCCGGCGTACCGCCGTGGCCTCGCAGGCCACCCAGGCCGCGGTGCCGGCGGGCAGGGGNACGGCCTCGACGGCCTCGGCCAGCAGCGTGCCGGGAACCCCGCCGTCACGGTGCAGCCAGGTGACGGTCGTCGCGGGGGNGACCGGGAGAGCCCGTCGGCGGCCGGCGTCGCGAACCTCCGCCACCACGGTCACCGGTACCCGAGCGGGCAGCCGTTCCAGCACCGTCGCCAGCGCGGGCAGGCCGGTCTCGTCGGCGGCGAGCAGGTGATGCGCGGCCGACGTCCGCACCTCGTATCCACCCCCCGGTCCGGCGATGGCGAGATGGTCACCGGGCCGAGCGGTACCCGCCCACCGCCCGGCCGGACCCTCGCCGTGCAGGAGCATCTCGATGTCCAGTTCGAGGGCCTCAGCGTCGAACCGGCGCGGGGTGTAGGTCCGCACGATCGGGCGGGGCGTACCCGCCGGGAAGACGGGTCGTCCGTCCGGCCCCCAGCTCGGAACGGTCGGTTCGGTCTGCCCGTCGGCAGGCAGGAAGATCTTCACGTGCTGCGCGGCCCGGGGCAGCGCGAATCCGGCCAGCGCCGGCCCACCGAGCGTCACCGTCACCATGTCCCCGGTGAGCGGGGTGACGCGGACGACCCGCAGCCGGCGCGGGGCCGGCCGGGCGCGCCGCGGCGCGGGCCGGTTTTCCGCCGACGTCGACGGGCGGCCGTCGCGCCCGTCCGGTAGTCCGGTCGGGTGGGGCGTGGATGGTGGCGTGGATGGTACGGAGGAGTCCGGCCCGAAGGTCGACATCGGTTCTTGCGTCCTGTCTCTCGTGACCGCGGGCTGGACTGGTCCTGGCCCGCACGGACGGGCTTCAGGCCCGAGACGGGGCTGTCCCGACCTCCGCGAGCCCGGGTGGCATTTCAGGACGAACCTACGCCCCGCCATTCGGGCGATGACTCGCGGAGGGGCGCGACGGTCGTTCCGTACCTGCTTCGGGCCTGCTTCGGGCCTGCTCCGGATCTGCTCCGGATCTGCTCCGGATCTGCTCCGGATCTGCTCCGACATGATTGTCCTCCTTGACAAGGAAAATTTTCGGCAGGACGATGAGGCGCATGTTGGAGGTCGCAGTGATCGATGACCCGGCCGCCGCGGGGGCCGCGCTCGACCCGGTCCGGGCGAGGTTGCTGGCCGCGCTCGCGGAGCCGGGTTCGGCCAGCACCCTGGCCACTCCCGTGGGGCTGTCACGTCAGCGGGTCAATTACCACCTGCGGGCCCTGGAGCGTCACGGGCTGGTCGAACTCGTCGAGGAACGCAGAAGGGGCAACTGCACCGAGCGCGTATTACGGGCGACGGCGGCCTCCTATGTGATCTCGCCGACCGCGTTGCCGGCGGTCGCCCCGGATCCCGGCCGGTCGCCGGATCAGCGCTCTGCCCGATGGCTGCTCGCGCTCGGTGCCCGGCTGGTGCGGGAGATCGGCGACCTCCTCACCGGTGCCACCGCCGCCCGGCAGCGGCTGGCGACGTTCGCGATCGACAGCGAGATCCGGTTCGCCTCCGCCGCGGACCGCGCCGCGTTCGCCGCGGAGCTCGGGGAGACGGTTGCCGCCCTCGTCGGCAGGTACCACGACACCACCGCTGCGGGCGGGCGCTCCCACCGTTTCGTCGTCGCCCTGCACCCGAGCGTCACGCGGCCCGAGCGGGTGGCTGTCGGGTCCAATGCGGGATCCGAGGCGGGAGAGGGCATCCTCGGCCTCGGCACCGCCGGTCCCACTGGCATCGACGGTCCCACCAGCGCAGCCGGCCTTACCAGCGCAGCCGGTCCCACCGGAACCGATGGCCCCACCGCAACCAAGGAGAACTAGAGATGTCCCGTGGGTTCGAGATCCGCCGCGAGGGCGTGCTGCCCACCTCCCCGGAGGAGTACTGGGACGCCGTGACCACCGGTAACGGCGGATGGCTGTGGCCGATGGAGTTCGAGCCCCGCCAGGGTGGCGCCGCGCCCTTCGGGGGCACGGTCACCGTCTGGGATCCGCCGCACCACCTCGTCACCCGGGTGGAGGGTGCGGATGGCTGGTTCAACCAGCTGGAACATGTGATCGAGGGCCGGGACGGCGGCACGACCTCCTTCCGCTACGTCCACAGCGGGATCTTCGTCGACGACTGGGAGAACCAGTACGACGGCGCCAGCCAGCACACCGACTTCTACCTGCACACGCTCGGCCAGTACCTGCGGTACTTCAGTCGCCGGCCGGTGACCTACGTCGCGGCCGACGCGCCGGCGTCCTCAACCGCGCCGGACGCGTTCGTCCGGCTGCGCCGCGAGCTCGGCGTCGCCGACGAGGTCGGCCAGGGCGACGCGGTGCGCGTCACCCTCCCGGGCATCGACCCGCTGGACGCCGTGGTCGACTACCTGCATCCCCACTTCCTCGGCCTGCGGACCGGCGACGGGCTGTACCGCTTCTTCGGCCGCAACGCCTTCGGCGCCCCGATCGGCATCGCCCTGCACCTGTTCGCCCCCGGCGCCGACCAGGCGAAGACCACCCAGGCCTGGACCGACTGGCTACAGGACGTGTTCGCCTAAGCGCCTTTGCGGCGGTCTCTATCGTTTCGTCGGTCCCCGCCGTTTCGTCGATCTCCGCCGACTCGTGTCGGGCCGGCACCGGCACCCGGTCAGGGATGACGGTCATACTCCGAACGCCCGTGCCAGCCGCGTCAACCCCTTCGTGATCTCCACCGGCGGGTGCGTGGTGAAGGACAGGCGCAGCGTCGCGGGGTCCGGCGGCCCCGCGAAAAAAGGAGCACCGGGAACGTAGGCCACGTCGTGCTCCACCACGCCGGGCAGCAGGGCGGTGGCGTCGTGACCATCGGGGAGGCGGGCCCAGACGAACATGCCGCCCTCGGGCCGGTTCCAGCTGCTCCCGGGCGGCAGCGCCCAGGCGAGCCCGTCGAGGAGCGCGTCGCGGCGTTCGCGGTAGGCGGCGCACATCCGAGCAATGTGCAGGTCGGGGTCGGCGTCGGCCAGATACCGGGCGGCGGCGGCCTGATCGACCGTGGAGGTGTGCAGGTCCGCGGCCTGCTTGGCGATCACGCAGGCCCGCCGCAGCATGGCCGGGGCCCGCAGCCAGCCCAGTCGCATCCCTGGGGCTATGATCTTGGAGAAGCTGCCGAGCAGGACGGTGCGGTCGGCGGCGTCGGCGAACGACGCGATCCACGGCTCCCGCGTGCCCTGGAAGCGCAGCTCACCGTAGGGGTCGTCCTCGACGATCCACAGGCCCTGCTCCGCGGCCACCCGGGCGACGGCCGCGCGGCGCGCCGCGGACAGCGTCCGACCGGTGGGGTTCTGGAAGGTCGGCACCAGGTAGAGCAGTCTGGGACGCTCGCGGGCCACCGTCTCCGCCAACCGGTCGGGGAGGATCCCGTGCTCGTCGGTGGGGACGGGCACCACCCGGGCACCCGCGAGGCCGAGGCACTGCAGGGCAGCCAGATAGGTCGGATCCTCCACGAGGACCGCGTCACCCGGCTCCACGAGCGTCGCCGACAGCAGCGTCAGGGCCTGCTGCGAGCCCGTCGTGATCAGCAGGTCGTCCGCTCGGGTGGGCAGGCCGCGGCGCGCCAGGCGTTCCGCGACCGTCTGGCGCAGGTCCGGGTCGCCCTCCGTGGCGGAGTACTGCAGCACGCGCCGCGGCTCCTCGGTGAGCACCCGGTCGTAGGCGCGCCGGATTCCGTCGGCGTCGAAGAGCTCGGGAGCGGGTAGACCGCCGGCGAAGGAGATCACCTCCGGGTGGGCGGTCAGCGCGAGGATCTCCCGCACTGGCGAGGTGCGCACGGCGCCGGCTCGGGCGGCGAGACCGGGCACCGCAGCGGCGGGTGGAGCGGCGTTGGTCATGGCGGCTCCTCGAACTCCTTCTCCGGGTTCTCCCCGACGTACACGACCACTCGCCGCCAACCGCCGGGACGGCCGTACAGCGGCGTTCCAGCCTGTGGACTGTGCTTCCCGCATCCTGGACTTTCTGGCGATCATAGCCATCGGCGCCGGTTTACGTGGCCGCCCGCGACTCCGAGCAGGCCGAGCAGCACGTTCACCAGGAATATCGAGTCCCACCAGAAGTGGTCGAGCAGGACACCGGCGAGGACGGGCCGCCGGCCAGCCCGGCACCCGCGGACGACGAGAACAGCGCGAACGCCGACGCCCGGGCCGGACCGGGGATGGCAGAGGTCATCATGCCCCTTCGTATCGGGCGCAGACGATGTCTCCGATCGGGCTGGTTGAGGGGAGGCTGGTTGAGGGGGCTGCTCGTGAACAGGCACCGAACGCCGACGGTGTGGGTAAGACGTCCGCACGGAGAAAGCCAGACTGCGGACCTGGACGGAATGGCGACGGGGNATTCTCCTGTCGCAGTGGTTTATGCGGAACTCATGGAACAGAAATAGAGCGCCCGGATCGCAGAGAATGCCTGCCGACTGGACCATGACCTCGACGGTCGCGATCGGGCGGGAGATGATCAGGGGAGCGTGTCGGACATCAAACTGATACAGTCCGGCGGAGTCGGGCGTCGTCGACGCTGAGTGTCGCGCTGGTCGCCGGGAGCCGGTCACCCGGCACCGGCCAGGGTTCCTTCCCGGGAGATTTCACATGCGCAGCGCCAAGGATTTCTTCGCTCCCCTCGCCGTGGGGGCGCCACCCCCGCCTCGCGAGATCCCGTGGCGGCCNTCCCGGATGATTCACTTCTTCGACCCGAGCAACGAGAAGATGGCGGCGAAGCTGCCGCAGATCATCCCCCGGGTCGACGTGCTGCTCGGGAACCTCGAGGACGGGGTCCGAGCGGACAACAAGATCGTTGCCAGGGAGAACCTGATAAAGATCGTCGACGGCGCGGACTTCGGTGAGACGCAGTTCTGGATCCGCCTGAACAGCCTCGACTCACCCTGGGGGCTCGACGACCTGCTCACGCTCGTGCCCGCCATCGGCGAGAATCTCGACGTGGTGATGGTGCCCAAGGTCCAGGGGGCGGAGGACATCCACTATGTGGACCGCCTCCTCGCCCAGTTGGAGGCGAAGGCCGGCCTGTCCCGGCCGGTGCTTGTCCACGCGATTCTGGAGACCGCGCGAGGGGTCGCGAACGTCGAGGAGATCTGCGCGGCAAGTCCCCGCATGCAGGGTCTGTCCCTCGGCCCGGCGGACCTGGCGGCGGACCGGCGGATGAAGACAACCCGTGTCGGCGGNGGGCACCCCGGCTACCTGGTACGCCAGGATCCGCGGCCGGACGACCCGGCGGCTGTCCGAGCCACGTTCCAGCAGGATCCCTGGCACTACACGCTCGCCCGGATGGTAGACGCCTGCGCGGCGAACGGGATCATGCCGTACTACGGGCCGTTCGGTGACATCGCCGACGTCCTCGCCTGCGAGGACCAGTTCCGCAACGCGTTCCTGCTCGGGTGTGTCGGGGCGTGGTCACTGCATCCCGTTCAGATCGACATCGCGAAGAAGGTCTTCAGCCCCGAGCCCGCGGATGTCGAGTGGGCAAAGCGCGTCGTCGCGGCCATGGGCGACGGAACGGGTGCCGTGATGGTGGACGGTACGATGCAGGACGACGCCTCGGTGAAGCAGTGCCGGGTCATCCTCACTCTCGCCACTCGCCTCGCCGCCCGGGACGCGCAGCTCGCGGCGGCCTACGGACTACCCGCGCCGGAGGCACGATGACCGGCACCGCGGCCGCGGGTTCCCCGGGTTCCCCGTCCGCGGGCCGCCCACCCGCCGCGTACCGTCCGCGGCGTTCCGTCCTCTACATGCCCGGGGCCAACGAGCGCGCCATGGAGAAGGCCAGGAATCTGCCGGCCGACGCGCTCATCCTGGACCTCGAGGACGCGGTGGCGCCCGTCGCCAAGGAGCGCGCCCGGGAGCAGGTCTGCGCGGCGGTGGCCGATGCCGCCTACGGCCACCGGGAGGTCACGGTTCGCGTCAACGCCCGCGGCAGCTCCTGGCATGCCGACGACCTGCGCGCCGCGGGACGGGTGGGCCCGGACGCCGTCGTGGTGCCGAAGGTCGAGTCGCCGTCGGACGTCCACGCGATCGAAAAAGGGCTCGAAGCGGCCGGCGCGCCGGACCGCACCATGATATGGGCGATGGTGGAGACACCTGGTGCCATCCTGCGCGCCCAGGAGATCGCCCAGGCGTCGCCGCGGCTCACCGTCCTCGTGATGGGCACCAACGACCTGGCCAACGAGCTGCGTGCCGAATTCGTGCCCGGCCGCGCCCCGCTGCTGACCGGCCTGGGGCTGTGTCTGCTGGCCGCGCGCGCGAGTGGAACCGTGATCCTCGACGGTGTCTACAACGACATCCGCGACGCCGACGGCTTCGCGGCGGAATGCCGCCAGGGCCGCGAGATGGGCTTCGACGGTAAGACGCTTATCCACCCCAACCAGATCGAGACGTGTAACCGCACGTTCTCACCCACTGAGGCCCAGGTCGCGCAGGCCGCGGAGATCGTGCGGGTCTGGGAGGAGGCGCTACGCGAGGGCCGCGGAGTGGCGACCGTCGACGGCCGGCTGATCGAGAACCTGCACGTCGACAACGCGCGCCGGATTCTCGCCGTCAGCGCGGCCATCGCGGGTCTGGCCGACGGCCAGGCGGCCTCCTGACGGTGACCGTTCTGGCGGTGACCGTTCTGGCCGCTTCGACGGCTGTAGGGATGCGACAGCCCCTCCACCGCGGTGGAAGCCACCGCGGTGGAAGCCACCACCGTTCCCTGCCAGCGTGATCCGGACGCTCGGACGCTCGGACGCTCGGACTCGCGGGCGATGTCTCCTGTCGGTCAGTGCAGGGGCCGGTGCGCGGTCTCGGGGAGCCGGCTGAAGACCACGGTGCTGACCAGGGCGACGGCGGTGACGTACCAGCCGAAGGAGGCGGCGTGGCCGATGTCCACGAGGTAGGTGGCGACGTAGGGGCCGGTGCCGCCGAAGAGGGCGACGGAGAGCGCATAGGGGAACCCGATACCGGAGCTGCGCAGGCGCGCCGGGAACAGCTCGGCGACCACCGCGCTCGAGATGCACGACCAGCAGGCGAGGAACACCAGCCCCATGATCTGAACCAGGAGCAGTCTGGTGGTCGAGCCGTCCAGTAGGGCCAGCATCGGAACCGTGCCGACCACGAAGAAGGTGCCGAAGATGAGCAGCATCGGCCGCCTGCCGACGCGGTCCGAGATCGCTCCGAAGACCGGCTGCAGGGCGAGGAAGATGGTCAGCGCGACGACACCGGAGAGCAGGCCGTGCTTGAGGTTGGAGCCCACCGTGATGTTCGCGTACGTCGGCAGATAGGCGGTCCATACATAGAACACCAGGGCCGGGGCCGCGGTCAGCCCGAACACCTGGAGGGATTCCCTGGGGTGCCGGCGGAGGAACTCGAACATGTCGGCACGACGGGCACCGGCCGGCTCGTCCGCCGTCTGGGTGAGGGTCTCCTTGGCGTGCGTCCGGATCCACATGCCGACCATGGCCGCGACCGAGCCGAGCAGGAAGGGGATCCTCCAGCCCCAGCTGGTCATGTTCTGCGAGTCCAGCGTGCTGGCGAGTAAGGCGCTGATCCCGATCGCCGCCAGGTTGGCCGAGGTCGCACTGATGTAGAAGAAGCTCGAGTACAGTCCCCGACGGCCAGCCGGCGCGGACTCGATGAGAAACGCGCTTCCCGCGGCATACTCGCCCCCCGCGGAGGCACCCTGGATCAGCCGGGCCAGCAGGAGCAGTGCCGGGGCGGCGACCCCGACCTGCTTGTAGGTGGGGGCAAGCCCGATGATGAGACTGCCCAGGCCCATGCCCATAATCGTGGTGCTGAGCGTCCTGCGGCGGCCGATCCGGTCGGCGAGAATCCCGAGGATCAGCGCTCCGACCGGGCGGGCGAAGAATCCGACGGCGAAGATCGCTAAGGTCGACATCAGCGGCACCAGGCTGCCTCCCGGGCTGGCCGGGAAGAACTGCGTGGAGAAGTACACCGCAAGCATCGAGTAGATGTACCAGTCGAACCATTCGACGGCGTTGCCGACGGAGGCGGCCAGGAGCTGCCGATAGTGGTTGGTCCGCTCCCGGAGGCCGGTTGTTGCTGTCATCGAAGCGGTCATGGGTTGCTCCCCTGTTGGGCGGGGCCGAGACCACCAGCTCGGAACGTCGAGCTCTGATGGGCCCGGTAACGGGTACGAATTTCCAACAGGATGTGGCGTGCGACACATCGAAGGCTACGGGCGGGATGCCAACGCGGCGCCCTTCGCTTCGTACGCGGCTACGAAACCGGCGGGGCTGCCGTCTCCGCATGGAAGGCCCAGGACAGTTCCACCAGGGTGTCGGTGTCGTCCAGGGACCGCCCGGTCAGCTCCTCGAACCGGGCTAGTCGGTAGCGCAGCGTGTTGACGTGTACATGCAGCGCCTCGGCGGTCCGCGGGATGTTACGGCCATTGGCCAGGTAGCAGCGGAGCGACTCGACGACTTCCTCCCCGAACGCACNGGTGTCCCGGAGCGGCTGGAGGTAGCGGGCCCGCATCAGTGCGGTCACGTCCGCCGCACGCGGCACGGCCACCCGCCAGCCGAGGCTCTCGAGGGTGTGCACGCCCTCGTCGTGGCGCAGTCGGGCCGCGGCCAATACGTCGTTGGCCACCGAGAAGGACGCCGCGACCCGGCCCAGCGGCCCCTCGGGCCCGGCGGCGACCAGCAGCCCCGGGACCGCGGGTGGCGGCCCCGACACGATCCCCACGAGCCGGCCTTGGGAGGGCACCAGGAGCAGGACCATGTTGCTGCGCCGGCACCCCTGGTTGATCAGGTTGAGGGCCTGGTCCAGCTCCGCTTCCGACAGGGTGGCAGTGCACACCGCCCGCAGGCGTGTGTCGCGCCGCACGTGGTAGCGGATGCACCCCTGCTCAATCTGCGTCGGAGACAGGGTGCCGGCGAGCAGCCCGGCGAGCCATTCGTCCCTGCGCCTTCGGTCCGCCACCGCATGCGACAGGCCGTACTCACGGTAGGCGCTCGCCGCACGAGCGGAGAACACGTCACTCAGCTTCCACAGCAGCGAGGTGAGGGTGAGCGACTCGGGGTGGTCGACCCCGAACTCCTGGGCGCGATCCACCAGCCGGTCCTGGATACTCGCTATGCAGATGCGGAAGCCGCCCATGATGTCCTCGATCGGCACGCCCTGCCGGAGCCGTTCCAGCGTTGTGCGCTCGGCCTGCCAGATCTCCGAGCTCGGCGGCACGACGCCCGCCCGCAGGGTGCGGCACGCCAGCACGACGTTGCGGTGGATGCTCGTCACCAGCGCCTCGGTCGGGACCACCTCATAGGCCGGGATCTCGCGCCGGACACGCTTGATCGTGGGATCCACCAGTCCCTCGTCGTGTTCCAGCGCAGCGGTGAGTTCTCGCACACGGTCGTCGGACATCCGCATCATCAGGGGATTATCCTGCCCGGCGGTGTCATCGGCACCCCGGTCCGCGCCCCGATGGCGCGCGTGGCACCCGCGCTTGTCGCGTATGTTCAGGGATCTGTCACCGCTGTTCTATCTCGGATCTTTTGGTGGGTCCAGAATCAAACCCTACCGCTCGCCTAGCCGNCTGTTCCCCGCCGGATCCAGACGATTCCGAAGGCAGGGATCGACGACAGCCACCCGAGGAGATGCAGATGACGACACTGGTCAATCCCCTCCAACATTTCGCTCCAACGTACACGGGAGTCGATGATCTTCCCTGGGTTCCGTTCACGCCTTACACGAACGAGGTGGAATTAAAGATCCTTCATGTGGATCTGGTCAAGAGCGAGACGCAAATGCTTCTGCGGGCGCCGGGGGGAGCTTCGCTGGGTGTGCACGACCATTATGGCCGCGTGCTTGTCTACACCGTTCGAGGGAAATGGCGGTACGCGGAGCACGCCTGGGTGTCGGGGCCGGGTGACTTCGTGTACGAGGTCGCCAACAGCAGGCACACGTTCATTGTGGAGCCTGACGAGGGCATCGAGGTGTTCATCTCGGTTGAAGGAGCTATTGCTTTCCTCGGCCCAAGCGACGAGATCATAGGCATCGAGCAGGCCCATACGTTCGCCGAACGATACAACGAGTACTGCAGGAAGCACGGGATCATACCGGTTGACCTGACCAGCTTCGCCCTCTCGTAGCCAGTCGGTTGGTGGGGCCGGTGATCACGCTGGTCCCACCAGTAAGCCTTGCGAGTCCCACCGGCCACCCTGGCCACCCTGGTGAGCCTTGTGCGACCCTCGCCTTCGACGAGTCGCCAGCCGGTCGCTATTCGTACACCACGAGCGTGGATTCCGCTATCGCGACTTACCTGGGCTTCCCCCACGTCTTCCCACTGCTTATGCTTGCGGGCGCGGCGGCCCAGGTTCCCGGTAGGAGGCCATCATGCGAATCTACGAGACGTACGACCTCGTCGATGTACCCCATCGCGACCGTCCTGGACGCTGGGAGGAGATCCTGGGCAGCGCGGTGACGCCATTCCACACTGATGTTCCTCCAGGGCGATTACCCTACCGTGCCTCGATTGAGCGTCGCTGGTTCGATGACATCGCGCTGCTGGATATCGCATGTGATCCGTGCAGGGGTGAACGTAGTCGAAATCTGATCAGCCGGACCAGCGAGGACAATATCGCGATATTCTTCGCTACCGCTGGGACTGAACGGCTTGCCATCGAGGACAAGAAGATTGTTGTCACTCCAGGAAGCTTCGTCATCTGGAACAGCATGCAAAAGGTGCGGTTCGAAGTTGTCGAGCACTTCCGCAAAATTACCCTGGTAATCCCGAGAGTGGCGCTGGAAGAGGTCTTGGAGAGCCCGTGGTTGGAAGCCGACCTCGTGGTGGATGTGAACGCTCCCGCGATTAGGTTGTTGCGCAGCTATGTCGCATCACTTGCCGGCCTCCCGCACGAGGTTCCCGCCCCCACCATAACGGCGGCCCGCAACGCGGCATTGGAGCTGGTGGCCGCGGCGGTGCGCCCCGAGGCCACGTTCACGAGTGCGATCACTGGGGAAGCGCTGCGGCTCGCAGTGGAACGCTGGATAGCTCGAAACCTTGGCCACCGCGACGTCAGCGCCGCCGCGGCGGCCGCTGCGCAGTGTGTGTCTGTCCGCACGCTGCAGCGCAGCTTCGCCGCGACAGGAAACAGCTACAGTGCCGTCGTCCGCTCCCAGCGACTCGCACGAGCCCGCCGGGACCTGATCGAGGGATCATGCTCCATTCAGGCGATCGCCAGCCGTTGGGGTTTTGCGGACACGAGTCACTTCTGTCGAGAATTCAAACGGCTGTATGGTGCGACGCCGACTTGTTACCGTGATTCGGTCGCCTTACCGTTCGCCCACGTGGGAGATCCCGATTTTCGGGACAATCCGGACGGTGGTACGCAGCCCTCCAGAACCGCGTCCCGGACCTCCAGGCCGCATGACTGATCGTGTCGTCCGTCCGGCCGGCACTGGTCCCGGATGTCCAGGACGGGCCGGACCGGCGGCGGGGCAGGTCGGGTCGGATCAGGTCGGGTTGGGTCGGTTTGGATCAGGTCGGGTTGGGTCGGATCAGGCGGGGCGAGCGGCCGGTTGGCCCAGCCAGCGTCGCACCAGACCGGTCAGAAGCAGGATCACGGCCGTTCCGACCACTTCAATGATCACATTCGCGAGCAGGTGACTCATCGTGTAACCTCCCAGGCGTACCGTGTCGCGCCCCGACCCTGGTCGGGGCGCGCCAGACCGCCACGAGGCGGGCGGTCTGTACTTCCGGGTGACACGGTGCGGGTCGCAGATGAACAGAAAGTGAGCGATTCCGTTCGGTTGTATGGCCAGAGCGTGAACCCGCTCGTTTGTCGCGGTCCGTGACTGTCCGACGAACCGCCAGGTCAGCCCATGTGGGGGCCTGCTGCGGGGTGGACTCGGCCCGATCCGGCCGAACCCCGATCGGACCAGGTCGATCGGACCAGGTCGATCGGACCAGGTCGATCGGACCAGGTCGGAGGATCGGAGAAGGCGGGGACGCCGTCACCCAGCATCCGCCCGCATTTCACCCTTCGCTACGGTGAAGCCGTGGTCGGGTATGCGTGGATGACGCGAACAGGCCGGGCGCGGAGCCGGCAGACCAATCGTCGTTCGGCGTGGCCTCCGGACCCGGCGGCCTCGCCGGACGGGCTGAACGGACCGGATGGACCGGATGAACCGGACTCGTCTGGCTCGTGGGCCAGGTCGGCGCGTCGATGAACTTCTTCGAGGGAACGGTCCTCGGTCTCGTTCAGGGGCTCACCGAGTTTCTCCCGGTCTCGTCCAGCGCCCACCTGCGCATCGCTGCCGCGCTCGCCGGCTGGGAGGACCCGGGCGCCGCGTTCACCGCCGTGACCCAGATCGGCACCGAGACCGCCGTGCTGATCTACTTCCGCAGGGACATCGCCCGCATCGTGGCGGCGTGGGCGCGCTCGCTCACCCGCCGGGAGATGCGTAAGGACCCCGACGCCCGGACGGGCTGGCTGGTCATCCTCGGCACCCTTCCGATCGGCCTGCTCGGGGTGACGCTGCAGGACGCCATCGAGGGTCCGTTCCGCGACCTGCGGCTGATTGCCACGACGCTGATCGTGCTCGGCCTGATCCTGGGCGGCGCGGACTGGTACGCCTCGAAGGGGCGGCCGCAGGGTCGTCATTCGCCGCTCCGCCCGCGCAAGGTGCTTGAGGACTTGTCGGTGCGTGACGGGCTCCTCTATGGTCTCGCTCAGTCTGCCGCGCTGATCCCCGGCGTCTCCCGGTCCGGTGCGACGATCAGCGGGGGCCTGCTTCTCGGCTATACTCGCGAGGCTGCGGCCCGGTACTCCTTCCTGCTGGCGATGCCGGCGGTGCTGGCGTCCGGGGNCTTCGAGCTGCGTTCCATCGGTGGGAAGGATGCCGACGTCGCCTGGGGCCCGACGATCCTCGCCACATTCGTGGCGTTCGTCACCGGCTACGCCGCGATCGCATGGTTCCTGCGGTACATCTCGACGCGCAGTTTCGCGCCCTTCGTGCTGTATCGCGTGGGGCTGGGGCTGCTGCTGTTCTCCCTGCTGGTCGGGGGTGCCCTCAGCCCCGACGCCGGTGCCCCCCCGGGCTGAACGGGCGGGGAGCCCCCAGGCGCGACCCACGCGCCTACGGCCGTCAACTACGGTGAGGGTCGGCGGTCCGCGTGTGCAGACGGTGGAGGCATCTACGGGACATATCCAAACGAGTCCGAGACCCGCCCGAGGTCGGTCGGGAAACCGATAACGATTCCGCTGCCAAGCCTCCGGCAGCGGCCGCGACGGAGCGTGGAGGGACACCATGGTTCGGCGAGGGGCCGCGGGAGCGCGGCTGTCTCCGGGACGGCTCGACGACCGGAACCCGGCGCCTCCCAGCGATTCCGCGTCCGCCGCCGGGGCCGGGTCCGGACCCATCGCGATCGGTCGATCCGCCGCTGGGTTGACCGCCGCCGAGGTCGCCGAACGCCTCGCGGACGGCCGCGTCAACGACGTGCCGGTCCGCTCCAGTCGCTCGCTGCGCGACATCATCCGTGCGAACGTCCTCACCCGGATCAACGCGATCATCGGTGTTCTACTGGTCTTCGTCGCCATCGTCGGTCCATTCCAGGACGCCCTGTTCGGCGGCGTGATCATCGTGAACACCCTGGTCGGCCTGTTCCAGGAGCTGCGGGCGAAGCGCACCCTGGACCGGCTCGCCGTGGTGGGGGAGTCCCGGCCCGTCGTGCGGCGTGACGGTGTCACCCGCGAGCTCCCCGCCGCCGAGATCGTGCTGGACGACGTGATTGAGCTCGGCGCCGGCGACAAGATTCCCGTCGATGGTCTGGTCCTGACGGCCGATCACCTGGAGGTCGACGAGTCGCTGCTCACCGGCGAGGCGGATCCGGTGCACAAGCAGCCCGGTGACATCGTCATGTCGGGCAGCTTCGTCGTCGCGGGGTCGGGGGCGTTCCGGGCGACCCGGGTTGGCCGCGAAGCCTACGCGGCCCGGCTCGCCGAGGAGGCGAGCCGGTTCACCCTGGTGCGCTCCGAGCTGCGGGGCGGCATCAGCACCATTCTGAGGGTCGTCACCTGGATGATTATTCCGGCCGGCATCGCGCTGATCGTCAGCCAGGTGGTCGTTAACGACGACGACCTGCCCGAGGCCATCCGCCGGATGGTCGCCGGACTCGTGCCGATGGTGCCGGAGGGCTTGGTGTTGCTTACGTCGGTCGCCTTCGCGGTCGGCGTGGTACGGCTGGGCCGGCGGCAGTGCCTGGTGCAGGAACTGCCCGCGATCGAGGGGCTGGCCCGCGTCGACGTCGTCTGTCTGGACAAGACCGGCACCCTCACCGAGGCTGCGATGGACGTCGTGGAGCTGCGGATCGTCGAGCCGGGCACCGGCGCCGCCGTTGGGGCAGGCGTGGCCGCAGCGCCGGGCACCCTCGTGCCGAGCGTGCTCGGCGCCCTCGGCGCGGCCGACAGCCGGCCGAATCCGAGCATGCAGGCGATCATCGATGCCTATCCCGCCCCGCCGGGCTGGCAGGTGCGGGCGGACGCGCCGTTCTCCTCGGCGCGCAAGTGGAGCGGCGCGACCCTCGCCGCCGTGGGCGGGACCGAGGGAACCTGGCTGCTCGGCGCGCCCGACGTGCTGCTGGCGGCCGGTGACCGGGTGCTCGCCACCGTGGACGAGTACGGGGCGCAGGGCCTGCGGGTGCTGCTGCTCGCCCGGTTCGGCGCGTCGCTGGCGGACGCGCTGGCGGACCCGGCGACGGTGCCGGCCGGCGTCGTCCCGGTGGCGCTCGTGGTCATCGCCCAGCGGCTGCGGGCGGATGCCCCGGATACCCTGCGGTACTTCGCCGAGCAGAACGTCGCCGCCAAGATTCTCTCGGGGGACAACGCGCTGTCGGTCGGCGCGGTCGCCCGCACGCTGGGGCTGCCCGGCGCCGACGATCCCGTTGACGCCCGCACGCTGCCGACCGACCGGGCCGCGCTCGCCGACGCCCTGGAGAGCCACTCGATCTTCGGGCGGGTCAGCCCGCAGCAGAAGCGGGAGATGGTCGCGGCGTTGCAGTCGCGGGGGCACATCGTCGCGATGACCGGCGACGGCGTCAACGACGTCCTGGCGCTCAAGGACGCCGACATCGGCGTGTCGATGGGATCCGGCAGTCAGGCGACCCGCGCGGTCGCCCAGATCGTGCTGCTGAATAACAGCTTCGCGACGTTGCCGTCTGTGGTCTCCGAGGGACGGAGGGTCATCGGCAACATCGAACGGGTCGCGAACCTGTTTCTGACCAAGACCGTCTACTCGGTCCTGCTCGCGATCGTGGTTGTGATCACGCAGGTGCCGTACCCGTTCCTCCCTCGGCATCTCACGCTTGTCGGGTCGCTGACGATCGGCATCCCGTCGTTCTTCCTGGCGCTGGCACCGAACACCGAGCGGGCGCAGCCGGACTTCGTCGGTCGGGTGCTGCGCTTCGCCCTTCCCACCGGGTTGCTCGCCGCCGCGGCGACGATGACGTCCTACCTGCTGGCCCGGTCGCATTTCTATGGTCATGACCTGGAGGCCGAAACCTCGATGGCGACGCTGACGCTGTTCGGAGTCGCGCTGTGGGCACTGGCGATCGTCGCCCGTCCGTACACCTGGTGGCGCATCGCGCTCGTGCTGACCATGGCGGTCGCGTTCGCGCTGGTCCTGGCTATCCCCTCCGGCCAGGAGTTCTTCCAGCTCTCCCTGGTGGGGACGACCGGGCCGTGGACGGCGGTCGGCATCGCCGTGGCGGCGGCGGTCCTGCTCGAACTCGTGTGGGTGATCACCCGCCGTCAACTGACGGCGGTGGCCGCGCGGGTGGACCTGGAAACGGCGCGCCGCCCGTCGGTTCCGCAGAGCAACGTGCGGACCCTGCCCGCGGTGCGTGCCGAGGGTGCGCCTGCCGACGGCCCGCGGTCCGCGGCGGTCGTCCGTCCGGGGGCGGTCGTCCGTCCGGGCGGGAGGGCCGCGGCATCCGGTCCCGACGGCCCGCGGCCGACGCCGTAGCCGGGGTTTCTCCCCGGCCTGCTTATCCGGAGGTTTCGGCCTCAGCGTTGGTCTCGTCTCCGGGGGTGGGCGAGGTCGTGCGTGAGGTGGTGGCTGTCGAGGTGGTGGTGGCCGCGGACGGCGTGCGCCGGGCTGGGCCGGCGGCGAGCTGGGCGAGGTAGGCGTTGTACGCGTCGAGTTCGGCGTCGACGTCACCAGCGGCGGCGATGCGCCGCTCCCGGGTCCGCGCCTGCCGCTCGTCCAGCCGGGACCACTGGATGGCCAGCACGATCAGCACGACGAAGGTGGGAATCTCGCCGAACGACCAGGCGATGCCCCCGGCGGTCCGCTGGTCGCTGAGCGGTGAGACGCCCCAGGGCCGGACCAGGCGGTCGTACCAGCCCGAGCCGAGCAGGGCCGACGTGCTCATGATGGTCAGGCCGAGGAAGGCGTGGAACGGGACGACCGCCAGCAGCATCAGGACGCGGCCGGGATGCGGCAGCCGGCGGGGGAGCGGGTCGGTCCCGATCAGCAGCTCGAAGAACAGCACGCCGACCGCCAGGAAGTGCACGTTCATGTACAGGTGGCCGAGATGGTTGTGCATGAGAGTCGANAGCAGCGAGCTGAGGTAGAGCACGTAGAGGCTGCCGGCAAAGTTCGCCGTCACGAGCAGCGGATGGGTCAGGATGCGTACCGGCCAGGACCGCAGCGTCCTCAGCAGCCATTCGCGTGGTCCGGTGCGGTGCGGAGCCGTCGCGGGCCGCATCGCCCGCNGCGCCAGAGTCACCGGCGCGCCGAGCACCAGCGGGAGCGGGGCCAGCATGCTGAGCAGCATGTGCTGGCTCATGTGCACGCTGAGCAGGACCGGCCCGTACAGCCCGAGTCCGCTTGACGTGGCGACCACGACGACGAGCAAGCCGGCGAGCCAGGCAATGGTGCGCCCAAGCGGCCAGTGGGCGCCGCGTGCCCGTAGCCGGCGTAGGCCGGCGAGGTAGAGCAGGGCGGCGGTGACCGCGCCGGCGAGGAAGACCCAGTCGATGTGCCAGTCGGTGGCGAGCCGCGCGGCGGTGACCGGTGGGGGCATCGGGTATCCGAGCAGCGTCTGGGTCGGATCGTCGGGAACGAGTGCGTCGTTCACCGGCGGCGCCGTGCGTGACAGTCCGACGGCCAACCCGACCGTGGCCGTGAGAACGGTGAGCTCCACGCCGGCGATGCGCAGGAAACGAGCGACCGCGGTAGTCCTGTCGGTGCCGGTCTGGTCGGTGGTGCCGGTCTGGTCGGTGGTGCCGGTCTGGTCGGTGGGCGTCGTCACCGTGAGCCCGGCGACGACCCGGCGGCGCACCAGACCACCGAGCGTGACGGCGGCCAGCAGGCCCGCGGCCTTGAGCAGGACCAGCAGGCCGTAGCGGGTGTCCCACAACGGGGTGAAGCCGCCGAGCCGCAGGGCCGCACCGGCGATCCCGCTGATTGCCGTGACGGCCGCCGCCCCGGCCGCGAACCGGCTGTACCGGCGCAGCGCCGGGCCGAACAAGCTCGCCGGCAGCCGCACCGCGGTGAGCAGGCCGAGTAGACCACCCACCCATGCCGTGGCCGCCAATACGTGCACGCCGAGGGCCACCACGGCGATCGCATGATCGCCGGACGTAGCGGCGTGGCCAACCAGGATCGGCGGCACGATGCCGGCGACCGCGACAGCGAGCAGGGCCCCGGTCGCGGTCGTCGTCGTGACTGTACGGCCGATCACCGCGATGACGGCAGCCAGGGCCGCCACGACGAGTAGCGCCCGGCCCTGGGAGGTGGTGGAGACGAAGGAGCGCAGCGAGGAGACATCCAGGACGTCGCCGGCCGGGCGCGCGGAGATCTCGGACAGGGTGAACAGCAGCTCCACGAGGGTGGCCAGCATCCACAGAGCCGCGGCGTTCGCCGCGTACCGGCCGCACCGCCGGGCCGTGGGCGACAGGATGCCCACCCGGGACCCGTTGCCGGCCGCACCGTGTTTCGCCGGAAGAAGGACGGCGGCCGTGAGAAGCCACCCGATCGTCCCCACGGCGGCGATCCTGCCGACCAGATGGGCGAACGGCAGTGCCCAGTAGGTGAGCGTGCCGGACGAAGGCAGACCGGGCAGCCGCAGGGGGCCTGGCCCGAAACCGACGACCAGGGCCAGTGCCACGCATCCGGCCGCGACGGCGACGGGCGCCATCCGTCCGACCGCCGCCGTCCGTCCGCCAGCCGAGGGGGAGCGGCTGGCGGGGATGGTCCTGGTGAGAGCGGCGGCATGCGGAGGAGCGGCCGGAGCCGTGGGCGTGGTGGGGTCTGCGGGCGTGGTGGGGTTGTTCGTTATGGCGGGGTTTTTCCTGGCGGCGGGGGTGTCCATGGGGTCAGCGCGCTCCGGAGTGACGTCGCCGCAGGGCGAACAAGGTACCGCCACCGAGCGTGAGGATACCGGCGATCACGACAGGGAGTATCCAGCCACCGCCACCGCCACCGCCACTGCTCCCGCCCCCGCCGTCCGCGGGTCCCGTATCGGCCGTGACGGCCGTGACGGCCGTGACGGCCGCGGACGGGGCCGGCGCGGCACCCGTGGTCGGACTCGCGGTGGCTGCCGGGGTCGGCGTCGTGGTGACCGGAGACGGGGGCGGGGATCCCTCCTGGCCCGCGGACGCCGTGCTGCCGGCAACGGTGAAGGCGAACTCGCCGCCGACCGGATGACCGTCCTCGGACACGACCCGATAGGCCACCGTGTAGCGACCGTCGCGGAGAGCGGTGAGGCCCTGGTGGACGGTGCCGCCCTCGACGCGGGTGGCACCGGCGGTCACGCCGGCGCCGTCGGCCGCCGTGACGGCGACGTTCGTGTAGCGCGGGGACACCGGCTCGTTGAATGTCAGGATGATCTCATGTGGCGGGGCGGNGAGAGNGCTGTCCGCCACCGGGGNGGNGGNGACCAGACGTGAATGCGCCGATGCGGGGGTGGCCAGTCCGAGCAGGAGCGCCGGGACGAGCGCCGCTGCGAGGCCAAGCGTCACAACCAGGCTGATCGCAGCGGCAAGGCTGGTGGGCCCCGTGCCGCCCGTACCACCGGTGGCGTGGGCGGCACCGGTGAGGTCGGCGAACCGGGTGCCGCCCCTCCCCGGGACTGCCGTGCGCCGTCTCTCAGTCGGCCTCGCCTCTGGTCGCACCCAGCAGATTCTACGCGCCGTAGAAACGTGGCCACCGCGTCCGATCCAAGATAATCAACAATGTTGACGTCCTCCCGCGACGCGTATGTTCCGCTCACTGTTTTCGCTGCCGTTGCTGCTGACGACCGGCCTCGGCTCATCGGCCGAGGCCGGTGGCGGGCCGGCGGTCAGCTGCCGCTGTCGTGGTCCACCGGAGCCGGCCGTGGATGATCGGGAAGGACGATNGGCGCGACGAGCACGGTGTCATGGCCGTCCGCGGTGGTCACGAGCGCGGGCCAGAGGCCGTCGTTGACGCAGTTCTTCGCGAATTCGCTGGCCCGGGCCGGGGGAGAGGCCAGGGACACGAATCGGCCCTCGGTCGTCGCGAGGAGCAGGTGCGCGCCGATCAGGGAGTGCCGCATTGCCTGTTCCCGGTGCCGCCGGCGGCGCGCCTCAAGGGAGACGTGATCCATCGCTTCCTCGGCCGGAAGATGCCAGCCCGAGGTGTTCACCAGTTCCGCCCGGAGCCGGACCAGGCGATGTGCTCCGGTCTCCCCGGTCTGATGTGCCCAGGTCTGCAGTCCGGCGTTCAACCGCAGCTCTCCCTGCACGGCCCAGCTGTCCCAGGTGATGCGGGTCGGTTCCGCCTCGCCGTGGCCGCTCACGGTCTCCACCCGCCGACCGGAGGGGGCGCTGAACCGGACGGTGTGGGGTGGTCCGAGTCCCGCCGAGACGCCACCGCTCGCCGGACCGGCCAGCTCCCATGGATTTGGCCGTGGCGCGCTCAGGCGGGGCAGCCAGTTCCGCCGCGGCCCCGCGGCGGTCGGTACCGCGCTGCCGNGAGGCGCCGCCAACAGGTCCGTGACCGTCACCACATCGTCGACCTGGCGCGGGACGAACTCGTCCCAGCCGCGGGGCTCGGCATCTCCCGCAGGCCGGCCGCCTGGTGGAAAGCGGCCCCCGTCCCCGGGGCCACGATCCACGAAACGGACCGTCATCTGCAGGTAGCGCACCCGGACTCGCAGCGTGACGTCGGGGATGGCGGCGGGGCCGCACTCCNGGAGACACTCCGCGTGGGCGTGCGAACGCTCCTCCGGGTGGGCGAGGGCATAGCACGGTGGGGTCAGCACCCCGATCCGCCGGTCCGAGCCGCGTGTGATGGCGCGGTCGGGACGGATGGGCTCCTCGCGGTAGATCTCGGCGTCCGCGATCGCCGCGGTCTGGTTGAACGGCGAACGAACCGTCATTGCATCCCCCTGCCCTGGATGGGTCTGGCCCGGACGGACGAACGGATGAGCTAGAGANCGGCGATCGCCTCCCCGGCGTGAACCAGCACGGCATCACCGGGATGGGCGTCAACCAGGGCGATGCCCACCTCCTCCGTTCCGGCGGGAGTGCGGACGACGGCGAGGGCTCCGGGCAAGAGGCGGATGACCTCCGCCTCGATGGTCTCCTCCGACCGGGCGATGCGCCCGGCCGCCTCACATACCGGCGCGGCCGGACCGGGATGGACCGAGGCCAGCTCAGCCTCCATCGCGGCCGGTCGGCCCGCGCTCGTGCCGGCGGCCATGCCGACGGTTTTGACGGTGGTCCTGGTCGTGGTCGACGCGGCTGACCTGCCGTGAGCGACTGAGCCGGAGGGGTGGCGCCGGGCGTCCCCCGACTCGGCGTGCCTGGTGCCGACCTGTGCGTTCTCGCCGTCCATCGTCGTAACCATCCTCGGGAAGGCTGGCTTCGCCGCAACCGTACGACTCAGAGCCTGATCACACCACCCGGCTACGACGACTACACGACGTATCGATGCCGGTGTCCGAAACATCAACCTGCCGGGACGTCTTCCCCCGGCTCCATCCCCGGACGGGCAGGCTTCATCCCCGGACGGGCAGGGAGTGGTGGCGCCGAACGGGCATCCGGGGCACGGGTAGATCGGGCAGCATGGACGGTGTGAGGGACGGTGCGCGACAGCAGGCGGCGGGTGGCGGGGGCGAGGCGTTCGACCGGCTCTGCTCGCTGGTCGCGGCCGGCGGGGTCGCGGTGGTGACCGGTGCGGGGATCTCCACCGACTCCGGTATTCCGGACTATCGGGGTCCGAACGGGGCACTGCGCCGTCACACCCCGATGACGTACCAGGAGTTCACCGATGATCCCGCGGCCCGGCACCGCTACTGGGCCCGCAGCCATGCAGGGTGGCGGCGGGTGGCCCGGGCGGAGCCGAACCCGGGCCACCGGGCACTGGCCCGGTTGGAGCAGGACGGCCTGGTGACCGGCGTCGTGACGCAGAACGTTGACNGCCTGCACCAGCGCGCCGGCTCACGGCGCGTCATCGATTTGCACGGTAGGCTGTCGCGCGTGCTGTGTCGCGGCTGCGGCGACGTGAGCCCTCGCCTCGAGCTCGACCAGCGTCTGCGGGCGGTCAATCCCGGATTCCATGTCGGCGCCGCGCAGACCAACCCGGACGGCGATGTCACGCTCCCCGACGACATGGTCGCCGCCTTCGTCATGGTGGGCTGCCGCCGGTGTGGCGGTGACGAGCTGGAACCGGACGTGGNGTTCTTCGGTGCGACCGTGCCGCGGCCGCGTGTCGCGGAGGCGCTCCGGCTGGTCGAGGGGGCCAGGGTGCTGCTGATCCTCGGGTCGTCGCTGACGGTGATGTCCGGCTACCGGTTCGTGCTCCGTGCGGCGGAGCTCGACATCCCGGTCGCGATCGTCAACCAGGGTCCGACTCGGGGGGACAGCCGCGCGGCCGTCCGAGTCGACGCGCCTCTGGGCCTGCTGCTTCCCCGTCTCGCCGCCGCCGTGACGCCCCCGTCCGCCCGTTCTCCCGTCCCGTTACCCGCTATGCGCTCGCTCGCATTCCCGGGGGACTACCCCCGGGAGCTGTGAGAATGGGGAGGATGCGATCGGTTTCCCATGCCTACCCGGGCGACCTCACGTTCCGCCGTGCGACCGAGGCCGACGTCGCGGCGATCGTTGAGCTCGTCGAGTCCGCGTACCGGGGGGAGTCCAGTCGCGCGGGGTGGACCACCGAGGCCGACCTGCTCGCCGGGCGGCGCACCGACGCCGCCGCGGTCGGCGCGGCACTGGCGGCGCTGGACAGCGTGGTGCTGCTCGCGCAGGACCCGGACGGAGCCCTCCTCGGCTGCTGCCACGTGGAACGACGGGTCGAGCCACCGGCCCGGTCGGAGCACGCGGCGACCGAGGTGACCGATGCGACCGAGGTGACCCGGTCGGGGTATGCCACCCACGGGCAGGCTGACGCGGAGCGGTGTGGCCCGGATGTATCACCGTTGATCGGGTCCTACTTCGGCATGTTCGCGGTAAGCCCGACCCGCCAGGGCAACGGGCTCGGCGACACTCTGCTGCGGCTCGCCGAACGGCACGCCGTGACGGCCTGCTCCGCGGCCTGGACGGACCTGCTGGTCATCGCCCAACGGGCCGAGCTGATCGCCTGGTATCAGCGGCGCGGATACGTCCTGACCACCAGAACGAGCCCGTTCCCCTACGACGACGAACGGTTCGGCCGGCCGCTGCGACCAGATCTCTACTTCGTCGTCCTCCGCAAGAGGTTCGGCGACCGCCCGGGGTTCAGCGACCGCTGAGCGTGCCGGACCGTCCGTGCCGGACCGTCAGCGTGTCTCCGGCGAGGTCGACGACCACCGCGGAACCGTCGTCGACCTCACCGGCGATCATTTCCCGCCCGATCCGGGTCTCCACCTCGCGTTGCAGGTAGCGGCGCAGCGGGCGGGCGCCATGGACCGGGTCGTAGCCCTGACGGGCGATGAACATCCGGGCCGGCTCGGTGATGTCCAGGGTGATGCGCCGATCCGCCAATCGGGCCCGCAGGTCGTCCACCAGCAGGTCGACGATCCGCTCGATCTCGGGCAGGGTCAGCGGGGAGAACAGCACGACCTCGTCGAGCTGGTGGAGGAACTCGGGCCGGAACGCCCGGCGCAGGTCGGCCGTGATCCGAACGCGGACCTCGGGCCCGGCTGTCCCCTCGGCGTCCGGACCGCCGGTGAGCCGTTCGGACCCCACACCGGAGGTCAGGATGACGACGGTGCCACGGAAGTCGACGGTGCGTCCCCGGGCGTCGGTGAGCCGACCGTCGCTCAGGACCTGCAGCAGGATGTTGAGGACGTCGGCGTGTGCCTTCTCGATCTCGTCGAACAGCACCACCGCGTAGGGCTTGCGTCGTACCGCCTCGGTGAGCTGCCCGCCCTCGACGAGCCCGGTCTGGCCGGGTGGGGCGCCCAGCAGCCGGCCGACGCTGTGCCGCTCCTGGTACTCGCCCAGGTCGATGCGGATCAGACTGTCCTCGGAGTCGAACAGGGCCGTCGCCAGGGCCCGGGCCAACTCGGTCTTCCCGATCCCCATCGGCCCGAGGAAGAGGAATGACCCGATCGGGCGGCGCGGGTTCCCGATGCCCGCGCGGGCCCGGAGCACCGTGTCGGCGACGAGCCGCACCGCCTCGTCCTGTCCGACGACCCGGGCGCGCAGGACCTGGTCGAGGCGTCGCAGCTTCTCCCGTTCCCTCTCGAGGAGCCGGGCCACCGGGATCCCCGTCCAGCGGGAGACCAGATCGGCGATCTCGTCGGCGGTCACCATCTCGCGCAGCAACCGGTGGCCGCCCCGCTGGGGGGTGAGCCGTTCGGACTCGTCGGCGAGCCGCCGGTCCAGTTCGGGCAGGCGGGNGTGGCGCAGCTCCGCCGCGGTCCCCAGGTCGTGTGCCCGTTCGGCATCCTCGGCCCGCCGCCGGGCCTGTTCGATCTCCTCCCGCAGCCCCCGGACCCGCCGAATGGCCTGGCGTTCGGCCTCCCACCGCGCGCGCATCGTGTTCGCCGCGGCCCGCACGTCGGCGAGTTCCCCACGGAGCTGGTCCAGTCGGGCGATGCTCGCCGGATCGGATTCCTGCGCGAGTGCGGCCTCCTCGATCTCCAGCCGGACCACCCTACGGGTGATCTCGTCGAGGCCGGTCGGCATCGAGTCGATGTCGGTGCGCAGCATGGCGCCCGCCTCGTCGACGAGGTCGATCGCCTTGTCCGGCAGGAAACGGTCGCTGATGTACCGATGGGACAGCACCGCCGCCGAGACCAGGGCCGCGTCGGCGATCCGAACCCCGTGGAAGATCTCCAACCGTCCTCGCAGCCCGCGCAGGATGGAGATGGTGTCCGCCACCGATGGCTCGTTGATTATGACGGTCTGGAACCGGCGTGCGAACGCGGGGTCGGACTCGATCTGCCGGCGGTACTCCTCGAGTGTCGTCGTCCCGATCAGGTGCAGGTCGCCGCGGATCAGCAGCGGCTTGAGCACGTTGCCGGCATCCGTCTTCCCTTCGGCGGCACCCGCCCCCAGGACGGCGTGCAGTTCGTCGACGAACAGCAGGATCCGCCCTTCGGATGCCGTGACCTGGGCCATGACCGCCTTGAGTCGTTCCTCGAACGCACCGCGGTGCGCCGTCCCGGCCGCCAGCGCGCCCAGGTCGAGCTGGAACACCCTCCTGTTCCGCAGGCTGTCCGGAACGTCCCCGCGGAAGATCCGGTCGGCGAGGCCCTCGACGATCGCGGTCTTGCCGACTCCGGGGTCGCCGAGCAGCACGGGATTGTTCTTCGTCCGGCGGGACAGGATCTGGATCACTCGGCGGATCTCGGCGTCCCGCCCGATCAGGGGGTCGAGGCGGCCGTTGCGGGCGTCGACGACGAGGTCGCGTCCGTACTTCTCCAGCGCGTCGTCCGTGGCCGTCGGCGAGGCGGAGATGATGCGCCGGTCTCCGCGCACCCGGGTCAGCGCGATGAGCAGCCGTTCCCGGGTCAGACCCTGCTCGTGCAGGATCCGGCCGGCCGGTGTCGTGGGTCCCTCCTCGAGCAGGGCCAGCAGCAGGTGTTCGACCGAGATGTACTCGTCGCCGAGGCGGTGTGTCTCCCGTTCGGCGGCGTCGAGGGCCCTGGACNGCCGCTGCGTCATGTACACCTCGCCCGGTCGGACCCCCGGTCGGACCCCCGGTCCGGACACCCGCGGTCTGCGCTCCAGCTCCGTCTCCACCGCACCGGTGAGGGCGGGTGGGGTACCACCCGATGCGACCATGAGGCGCGGGACCAGCCCGTCCGGCTGCTCGACAAGCGCGGCGAGCAGATGTTCCCCGTCGACCTCGGTGTGGCCGAATCGCATCGCCCTGGTCTGGGCCGCCTTCAGCGCGTCCTGGGCGCCCTCGGTCAGCTTGGTCAACTTCATCGGTACTCCTCGCCGGGGCCGTCACGGCCGGGGCCATCGCGGCCGGGGCCGTCGCGATGGCCCCGGCCGCGCTGTTCGAGCTCGTCGATGCGGTCGCGCAGGTCCAGCACGACGCCGGTGGCCGCATAGGTAATGCCGAGGTCGCGGCGCAGCCGTTCGATACGCACCGCCCGCCCGACCGCGCGGATCGGCAGCCACCACTGCCCTGCCCGGTCGACGCGCACGTCGAGCAGGCCGAGGGCGACCAACCGGCGGACGATGTCCGGACCCAGCCGGGTGAGCAGGCAGAAGGAGTCCAGTCCGAGAAGATCCAGACCGGGTTCGACGCCGCCCGGGTGGGTGATCCGGGTGACCGGGACGGTCGGGCCGGGATCGCTTCCGACTGCCCATCCCACGATTACCTCCTGCTGATGGATACCTCTTGCTGATGGGCCGATCCGGTGGTCCCCGTCCGCATGGGAGATGTGGAGGGCCGGNCCGGAGGAGCGCACCGCCCGTGCGGCGGAGACCTGGCCTGGGCGCGGGTACGGTCGAGCCAGATCATCTCCGGGTAGTGGTCCGATTACCCATGTGACCGTAGGTCGGATCCGAGGGCGTTCGCAACCAGAGGTGACGACTCAACGACGGATAGGTGTGGTCTCCGGGGATGGCCGCGCTTGCCAGGCGCCTGCGGGCACGACGTCCGATTTCCGCCAGCATGCGAGGCGGGACTCGTCGAGAGTGGGTGGAGTGATGACGGACCAGAGCCGCTACGAGGCGCTGCGTAGCCGGGACGCGCGCTTCGATGGCGCGTTCTTCTCCGCCGTCACCACCACCGGCATCTACTGCCGCCCGAGTTGTCCAGCCATCACGCCGAAGCGGGAGAACGTCCGGTTCTTTCCGACGGTACCGGGTCGAGAACGGGCAGGCGTGGTCGATCCTGGCATTGCGCGGCCAGGGTGTGCAGTTCGGTGGCGTTCTCGAACGTCAGCATCCAGGGGTAGCAGCGGCGTCCGAGAGTCCAGCTGGGACGGTCCCAGTGGTTGCCGGGTCGGTCCAGGCCGGCGAAGCGGTGCCAGTCGTCGACGACTGGGTCCGCGGTGCGCGAGGTGGTCAACCTCGCTGTCAGCGACACCGCTAGGGACGGCTCGCGGGCAGCAGCGGCGCGGTGCGCAGCAGCGCCAGCAGCGGGCGGACCTCGTCGGGCACCGGCTCGGAGAACGTCCGCACCGCGTGCTCCCCGGCCCGGTCGATCTCCAGGGTGTAGACGAACCGGTCCGCGCCGACGTCGCGCTGCTCCCGGGCCTCGGTGGAACCCCGAGCCTCGATGGAATCTACCTGACCGGCATCCGCGGCGTCCGTTGTGGCCACGAGNCCGCCGCGGTGCACCGCCTCGCGGGCCAGGCGGCGCAGGTTCTCGGCCTCCTGCTCACTGAGATCGACCGTGTCCAGACCGCGGCGCACGCTGCGCCCGAGAAGCCCACCGGAACGCTCCAGCACGACCCGTACACGTTCCGCGGTGCGCGCCATGAGCCATATTGTGCGCCGTCAGCCGTCAGCCGTCAGCCGTCAGCCGTCAGCCGTCAGCCGTCAGCCGTCAGCCGTCAGCCGTCAGCCGTCAGCCGTCAGCCGTCAGCCGTCAGCCGTCAGCCGTCAGCCGTCAGCCGTCACACGCGCCGGGCGTACATGATGACGGCGACGCCGAGCAGGCAGATCGCGGCTCCGGCGAGGTCGTAGCGGTCGGGTCGGAAGCCGTCGACGGCCACGCCCCAGAGCAGGGAACCGGCGACGAAGACCCCGCCGTAGGCGGCGAGGATCCGGCCGAAGTGCGCGTCCGGTTGGAGGGTCGCGACGAAGCCGTAGGCGGCCAGGAACCCGATCCCGAGCCCCACCCAGACCGGCCCGCGGTGCTCGCGCACGCCCTGCCACACGAGCCAGGCACCACCGATCTCCGTGACCGCGGCCACCACGAACAGCAGCAGGGACCGGACGACGCCCACGTGCGTCACGATAGTCAGTATCCTCCCGGCATCGTCATCCTTCCGGCATCGCTCTGCGGCCTCGGAATCCTGTGGCCGGAATCTCGTCGTTACCGCGTCCGTGTTTTCACCCCGTCCGCACCGCGTAGTGTCGCATGGGTACACCGCTCTTTTTCGATGGTTTCCGATGGTAGGACGTCCTGCGATCTTCGGGTGGGGAGGGGTGCTCGGTATGAATGTCGTACGGGATCCGGAACTGATTACCGGCGGGCCGATGCGGCGGCTCGAACCGGATTCGGTGGNCGGTCTCGCTCCGCATCGTTTTCCTGGCGCGTTCGGGGAGAACACCTCACCCGCGGCGGGTGAACTCAACGACGGCGGCATCCGACTGCTCGCCCCCGATGGTTCGCTGGTCGCCGATTCTCGGTTCTCGGTGCTCGCCGACCACGAGCTGCGCATGGAATTCTACACCTCCATGGTCCTGGCCCGCCGGCTGGACGAGGAGGCCACGGCCCTGCAACGTCAGGGTGAGCTGGTCCTGTGGATCCCGCTGCGGGGGCAGGAGGCTGCGCAGGTCGGATCCGCCGCGGCCGCGCGTCCCCGGGATTACCTGTTCCCCAGTTACCGGGAACACGCGGTCGCCTGGCACCGCGGTGTCCCGGCGGTCGAGGTGATTCGGCTGCTGCGGGGAGTGAGTCACGATGGCTGGGACACGCACCGTCACAATATGGCTAATTACACGATTGTTCTGGCGGCCCAGACGCTGCACGCCGTCGGTTTCGGGATGGGGGTGCTCCTTGACGGCGCAGCCGGCACCGGCACCGGCACCGGCACCGGCGGTACCGGCGGCACCGGCACCGGCGGCACCGATACCGATACCGACATGGCGGTGATGGTGTATCTCGGTGACGGTGCGATGAGTCAGGGTGATGCCAACGAGGCATTCGTGTGGGCGGCGAGTTTCGGTGCGCCCATCGTCTTCTTCTGCCAGAATAATCAGTGGGCGATTTCCACGCCGAGCCGACGGCAGTCCCCGGTGCGGTTGGCCCGCCGGGCCGACGGGTTCGGCTTCCCCGGCCTGCGCGTCGATGGTAACGACGTGCTCGCGGTGCACGCGGTGACCACTTGGGCGCTCGACCGTGCGCGCAGCGGTCGCGGCCCGGTGCTCATCGAGGCCAACACCTACCGGATGGCCCCGCACACCACCTCCGACGACGCGACTCGGTACCAGCCGCCGGACGAGATCACCGCCTGGCAGGCCCGGGATCCCATCGAGCGCCTCCGTCGGCTGCTCGCCGCCGAGGTCGAGGCCGGCTGGTTCGACGAGGTCCGCCGGCGGGCCGACGTCGCCGCGGCCGATCTGCGTCGGGACACCCTCGCCCTCGACCCGCCGGACCCCTCCTCGATGCTCGACCATGTCGCCGCGGAGGAGACGGCCGATCAGCGCCGGCAACGGGAGTGGTTCGCCGCGTACCGCGACTCGTTCCTCTGAGGATGATCTGAGGATGACGGGACTCGTTTCTCTGTGGGTGGCGGTCATATCCTCGCCGGGTAAGGGAAGGACGTTCCGCCACCCGCGGCGAGGAGCTCCCCATGCGGCCGACCCCGCAGAACCCGCAGAACCCGCAGAACCCGCAGAACCCGCAGAACCCGCAGACCGTAGCGAACCGGGAGACCGGGGTGACTGAGGGGGTCGGTCCGGCGGTCTACCCGGCGGCCGGCATCGGGACGCTCCTGTCGACGGATCCGGCCACCGGCGCGGTGGTCGCGAGCTTCCCGGTGATGGAGCCGACCCAGGTGCGGGCGGCCGTGGCGTCCGCCCGGTCGGCGGCGGGCTGGTGGGCGGGGCTCGCGGCGGCACGGCGGCGCGACCATCTGCTGCGCTGGGCGGCGCACCTCGTCCGTCACGAGACCGAGCTGATCGACCTCCTGCACGCCGAGAACGGCAAGACCGCCGCCGATGCCCGCATCGAGCTGCTGCTGACGTTGGAACACATCCGCTGGGCGGCCCGCAACGCCGCCCGCGTGCTGCGGACCCGCCGGGTGTCGCCCGGCCCGTTCCTGGCGAACCACACCGGACGGATCGAGTACCGCCCGTTCGGGGTCGTCGGGGTGATCGGGCCGTGGAACTATCCGCTGTTCACCCCGAGCGGTTCGATCGCGNATGCCCTGGCAGCCGGTAACACGGTGGTCTTCAAGCCCAGCGAGTACACCCCGGCGGTGGGCGCGTACCTGGTCGCGGCGTTCGCCGCGGCGAATCCGGACGCGCCGGCCGGGGTCCTGACCATGGTCACCGGCTTCGGTCCGACCGGTGCCGCCCTGTGTACAGCCGGGGTCGACAAGATTGCCTTTACCGGTTCGCCCGCGACCGGCCGCCTGGTCATGGCGGCCTGCGCGTCGTCCCTCGTCCCGGTGGTGATCGAATGCGGCGGCAAGGACCCGCTGATCGTCGCCGACGACGCTGACGTGGCCGCCGCCGCGCGGGCAGCGGCCTGGGGAGCGATGTCCAATGGCGGCCAGACCTGTGCCGGGGTTGAGCGGATCTACGTGACCGAGGCGGTCGCCGCGCCCTTCCTCGCCGCACTGCGCCGCGAGCTCGACGGGGTTCGTCCCGGTGCCGACCGGGACGCATCCTACGGTCCGATGACGATGCCCGGCCAGGCGGCGATCGTGCGCCGCCACGTGGCTGACGCGCTGGCCCGCGGCGCGACCGCCCTGATCGGCGGGACGGAGTCGGTGGGGGACACCTTCATCGAACCGGTCGTGCTGGTCGACGTGCCGGAGGGCAGCCCCGCCGTGCAGGAGGAGACGTTCGGGCCGGTCGCCACCGTCCGGACCGTCGCCGACGTTGACGAGGCCGTCACGCTGGCCAACGGCACCCCGTACGCGCTCGGTGCGACGGTTTTCTCCCGGTCCCGGGGAGACGAGATCGCCAGCCGGCTCGACGCTGGGATGGTGTCCGTCAACGCGGTGCTGGCGTTTGCCGGGATGCCCGCCCTGCCCTTCGGGGGCAGCGGCGAAAGCGGGTTCGGCCGGGTGCACGGCGCGGAGGGGCTGCGCGAGTTCGTCCGCCCCCGCTCGGTCGCCACCCTGCGGATGCACGTGCCGGGAGCGACCCTGACCACCTTCCGCCGGACGCCGGGTGCGCTCGCCGTCACCGCGGTGACGGCGCGGCTCCGGCACGGCGGCGGCTGGGCCGGCTGGGCCAGCCGGGTGGCCGGGCGGGTCAGGCCGGTCGGCGGGGCGGCCGGGCCTCTCGACAGGCCCCTCGGCGGGCACGTCGGGTCGGACGAGGGATTCCGTCCCGGCCGGCTCCGGCTCCGAAAATCATCCGGAAGTCGTCCAGACGGACGGTGAGCCGAGGCCGGTGCCCGGTGAGGAAACCCAGCGGACCCTCCGCCGCCGGGTCCCATCGTGACCGGTGCAGGGCGAGCCGCCCGGCCAGCCGCACCGGGCTCACCCGGGGCTGACCGTCGAGATCCTGCACCACGCGGAAGCGGACCGGCCACCTGCCCGGCAGCCGCCGTCCCCGGCTTACCGCCGCGGCGACGATCGTCCCGGTGGCGTCCCGGGCGTGCAGGTGGGTGCCGTCGGCGTCCCCGGCCGTTTCCGGTCGTGTGGACGTGCCCGGTCGTTCGGTGAAGACGGCCAGTTCCTTGGGAATCCCCCACAGGGCGCGACCGCCGACCTGGGATGCCGGGCTGTCCACCCAGATATGCGGGACCGTCACGCGCAGGTGCCGCCTGTGCCATACCAGCAAGGCGGCCATGACCTCACGGTAGGCGAGGACGCCACGCGGATCGTAGCGAACCCAGACGGNGGCCACCGGGACCCGGCCGAGAACGGTCACCGCCCGGGGGAAGGCGCCGGCCAGCGCCGCGCGGGGCACGAACCAGACGGAGACGACCATCCTACCGCGCAGCTCCCAGGGTTCCGGCGGGTACGCCACCCACCGACACTAGTGCCCCCGACAGTGCCCCCGACAGCACGGCTTCCCGCCCGTTCCGGTGTGGAGCCCGCCAGATCCGCCGGCCGGGGGACTGACCGGTTCGAATCGGGCGACATACCGGCCATACCCCCTAGCTGGTCGGCGCCCACCGAAGAGGGCATCTAGGTTGGGCCGGGTCGGCACGGAAGTCGGGTCAGCACGGAACCTGGGAGGTCTCATGGCGCTACGTCGCGGACTTGCCGTTTCAGTGATGATCGGTACGTTCACCCTGATGGGCGGGATCGCCGGAACAGCCTCCGCTGCCTCGTCCACCTCCGGCGCGCCGGCGCTGGGCATCGCCAACGCCGCGGCGGTGGTCCGATCGGCGGGGTACACGCCGATCGTCCTCGGCGGTTATGACCGGAGCAACGATCTCAGCGTGATCGTCGGACTGCTGTCGACATCCGGGGACGGGCATCCGCAGCGGGCGTTCTTCTTCCATCGTGGCCGGTTCATCGGCTACGACTCGCCGCAGCCGAGCGCCACGATCCGCTGGATCTGGTCCACCGACCGGGTCGTCGCCCTCCAGTACGATCTCTACCGGCCAAGCGACCCGATGTGCTGCCCGACAGCGGGTGGTGCGACCGTGCGTTACCAGTGGAACGGTTCATCGGTGGTCCCGCTCGATCCGGTCCCGACCGCGAACGTGTCCGCCGCGAGAAGCCGCCGGTGATCCGCGACCGGTGATCCCCGGTCCATGATCCGCCATGGGCCGGGGCCGTCGCCGGGTGCCGCCGGGCGCGCCGCCGGGGATTCATCGCCCCGCGCCTTCGCTGCCCCGCCCGGACAGGGGCCGGTCAGGGGATGGCTGCGACGCGGGGTCGTCCGGCCCGGCTCAGTGCCCCTCGGCGGCCTCGACGAGTTCGGTGAGCACGCCTCCGAGGCCCTTGGGATGGATGAACGCGATCCGGCTGCCGGCGGTGCCGTGCACCGGAGTCTTGTTGACCAGATCGAATCCGGTCATGGTCAGGGTCGCCAGGGCGCTGTCGATGTCGGCGACGCCGTAGGCGATGTGGTGGATGCCCGGCCCCCGCTTGGCCAGGAACTTCCCGATCGGGCTGTCCTCGCGCAGCGGTTCCAGCAGCTGGACGTAGGAGTTCCCGGTCTTGCCGCTGTGGACCAGCAGCATCGCTTCGCGCACCCCTTGGCGCTCGTTCTCCTCCTGGTGCACGACCTCCAGACCGAATGCCTCCTCATAGCGGGGGATGGCCTCGGTGAGGGAAGCCACCGCGATCCCGACGTGGTCGATCCTGGTCAGCACAGCCGTCTCCTCGTTCTGCCGGCCCGCGATCGGGGCCTGTCCGCCGATGTCCCACCGCCCCTGGCGCGAAGCGATGGGGTCCGCACTGAGCCTGCCGGTTCACGATCCCGGCGTCGACCGATCGGCCCCCGTGACGTGAGTGGAGTCCGCGGACGTGGGGTGACGTGGGCGACCCGGGCTGGGCCCCACCCTGCCCGCTGCCTCGCCAGGGGTCCACGCCGCCGGCGTGGTTGTGGATGTTGCCATGGGTGGGCGTTGTTCTTCCAGTGTGCTCACGGTGTGGCGGTGTGGGGNTNGGGGNCTAGTTGCGGNCTCTGTTNGAGTCTCCGCAGGACAGGCCGTAGAGTCGAGTGTCAACCATTTTAGCCCGAGTCTTCGAGGCACGAACGTAAGGGTTACGGTGTCCACGACGCGTCGCGATCGTTCCGCGTTCCGCGCGGCCCGCGGAAACACCCGTCAGATAGGTGAGGTTGCCGAGCGGGTCGGGCTTTCGCTGCGCGCGGTCCGGTACTACGAGGAAGCCGGACTGCTTACTCCCGCCGGACGTACGCCGGGTGGCTTCCGTCTGTACGACGACGAGGCCGTCGATCGGCTGCTGGTCATCAAGAAGATGAAGTCGCTGGGGTTCACGTTGGAGGAGATGCGGTCGCTGTTGTCGGTGCGCGACGAGCTGTCGGATTCGACGATCTCCGAGAGTCGGCGGACCGAACTGCGCGAGCGGCTGCATACCTGGGTCGTGCTGGCTGAGGAGAAGCTGGCCACCCTGCGGCAGCAGGCGGGAGTCGCGGAGGACTTCGTCATCGGCCTGCACGGTGATGCGGATCGGACGGTATGACGGACTCGTGAATCCATGGTCACCGATCCGGGGTGGCGGCCGGCGCTCGGGCTCCTGTGGAGCAACCGGAGTCCGTTGGTGACCGACGTCACGGTCGGCGTCGGCCGTGGATTACTAGATCTTTACCGGTCCTGTGTAGCTGCGAGTGGCCGATACTAGAGACGCTTGACACTCGAATACCAGTCGCCATGCTCACGTGATAAGGGTTGAATTGTCCATAACCAGCAGCGCCGGGTCTTCCGCCGATGCCCGTGACGGCCGCTACCGGATCGGTGACGTTGCCACCCTGGTGACCTTGTCCCTGCGTACCGCCCGCTTCTACGAGGATGCCGGCCTGCTCGCGCCGGTAGGCCACACCTCGGGTGGTTTCCCGCTGTACGACGACGACGCACTCGACCGGTTTTTCCTCATCAAGAAGATGAAACCGCTGGGGTTCACGCTCGAGGAGATGCGCTCTCTCATCACATTGCGTGAGCGGATCAGCCAGCCCGATCTTGCCCCGGATCATCGCAGGGAACTGCGGGAACGGTTGAGAACCTGGGTTACCCTGGCCGAGGAGAAGCTCGCATCCCTGCAGGAACAGGTGCGTCTCGCCGAGGACTTCATGATTGGACTGCGGGACGATACCGCCCGGTCGCTGCGGGAAAGTCCGGATCACCGGGACGTTGCCGATAAAGACGATCTTGGTCCCGGTCGCCTGGACAGCTCGTTCCTCGATTTTCTCGATGATCCCTTCGGGCCCGAGGAGAACTGACCCGGCCCGGCATCACGAGGCACAGCGCCCCCACCGGCCTGGCCGCGGTGGCGTGACCTCATGTCCCGTGGCGGTGGTCGAGCCGCGCTGCTGGAGATCGGTGACGGTCCGGGACTGGGGTTCGTCACCGAACTGCGGCCTTCCCGGGCAGGGACACCCTCCGGCGGTCGGCTCGACACGGGTCGAGGGTCGGCGGGTGCCGCCTGGGNGGACCGGACGATCCGGCGGGGGNGCCNCGGGNTCCGGGACCGGTCGGGCAGGCGTCGTCGTCCGTATCCCCTTGGGGTTGTTAGCTGTTGTCGAATCGGCGTCTGATGGCGTCTGATGGCGCCTGATGGCGCCGTATAGTGGCCGTGTGAACCTTAAGGAGTGGGCCGCTGCGAACGGCGTCGGGTACACCACGGCACGCCGCTGGTACCGCGACGGCTTCCTCCCGGTCCCTGCCCGTAAGGTCGGCGGGCTGGTGATCGTCGACGAGCCTGCCGCCCCTGTCCGGCAGGTTGCCGCGGTGGTGTACGCGCGGGTGTCGTCAGCGGACCAGCGCTTCGACCTGTCCGGTAGGTTGCCCGCGTCGCGATGTGGTGTGGCGAAAACGGTGTCACGGTCGGTCGGGTCGTTACCGAGGTCGGTTCCGTACTCAACGGTCACCGGCGGAAGTTCCTCGGCCTGCTGCGGGACCCGGACGTGTCGACGATCGTCGTGGAGCACCGGGACCGGTTTGCCCGGGTCGGCGCCGAGTATGTCGAGGCGGCACTGTCCGCGCAGGGCCGACGCCTGCTCGTTGTCGACTCCGCGGAGGTGGACGACGACCTTGTCCGGGACGTCACCGAGATCCTGACGTCGCTGTGCGCCCGACTGTATGGTCGTCGCGCCGCAGCCAGCCGGGCCGCCCGCGCGGTCGCCGCCGCCATGGAGACGGACGGATGAAGACTTTCCAGGCGTACCGGTTCGCTCTCGATCCAAACACCGTCCGGCTTGCCGCTCTGCGCCGGCATGCCGGGGCAGGGCGGTTCGCCTACAACTGGGGTCTGGTCCGGGTGAAAGCCGCGTTCGCGCAGCGCGAGGCCGAACAGTCCTACGGGCTGACCGGTGATCTGCTCACCCCGGTGTCGTGGACGCTGCCCGCGTTGCGGCTGGCCTGGAACGCTGCGAAACACAAGCTGGCCCCGTGGTGGGCGCGGTGCTCGAAGGAGGCGTTCCGCGCTGGCCTGGATCAGCTTGCCCGGGGGTTGAAGAACTTCACCGACTCCCGGTAAGGGAAGCGGAAGGGCCGGCGGGTCGGTTTCCCCGGTTCAA
>NZ_JPGU01000019.1:77193-77749 GCF_000732115.1 Frankia sp. CeD | reverse complement strand
CCGGTCCCGTATGGCTTCCCCTGGGCTCGACCGGCCGCCGCCGCCTCCTCGACCTCGCCCACCCCGCCGCAACGAGCCTGTGGGCCGACGCCCGCCACGGCACCACACCACCACCCGGCCCCCACCTGCCCCTCGTCGCCTGACACCGCAGCCCGCCCGAGAACAGGAGTGCCTATGACGATCTGACAGCGCGGCGGACCAGAACCCACCCACCGGCCCGGCCGGAGAACAGGAGNCGCACCCGCCGAAACCCGCCGTAGACCCCCCGCCCGCGACCCGACGCCCGTGGAGGACAGGAGGACCGCGCACGTCCGCTCCGGCCGCACCCGACGACCCCGCCCCGTCCCCGTGGCCACCCCGCCCCACCCCCGACAGCACCCCCGCCGACGACACCCTCACCCCGTCTCCCGCACCGTCGCAGTCGGACCCGCCCGGTCCGCTTGACCGCTACGTACGGGAGACGCTGGCACGGTTCCCACCGCTACCGGACGAGCACCGGTACGCGCTGGAGACCATGCTCACCCGAGAGGAGTAGACGCACCGCACAGTCGAGGCG
>NZ_JPGU01000019.1:52193-77106 GCF_000732115.1 Frankia sp. CeD | reverse complement strand
ACCTCGGTCCGATGACGATCGCGTCCGGGTTGAACCGCGTGCCCCGAGGCGTCGGGTGAATCGTGATCGTCAACACCCGTCGCAGGATCGCGCGTTGCCGTTCCATCGGCAGCGCCCGGAAATCCGCTTCGGTGATGTCGTGGCTGACACCGTCCAACACATCCGGCACCGCGTGCAACTCGATCGTGTGGTTCGTTTCCTCCAACTCGGCGCGAATCCGCTTGATATTCCGGGTAAGACCCGAACGGCTCATCACCTTCAGTTCCTCGTCCGGGAATCCGGCGAGGGCATCCTCAAACCGTTCCAACCTCGCCTGAAGACTGTCCCGCTTCGTGCGCGCGTCGATGAGCAGAGCCTGACCGGAGTCCTCGGTGCGCATCCGCAGACCCTCCCGCGCCAACAGGCCCGGTGTCGACGGCGTACCACACAACACCGCGTACACCAGATCCTCGGTCTTCTCAGCCTGCCGGATCAGGTGGTCATGCTCCTTGTTGTCCTCACCCATGAACCGGCACCCATACACCCGCCTGCCCTTCCTCATGCCCGCACTCCGGAACACGTGGCCATCGGCGCACCTCGCGATACCCGTCAACAGATACCGCTCCGCCGGAGCGGTGGACGTCGTCCGCCGCTTCGGATCGTTCAGAATCGCGCACACCGCCTCCCNCTCCGACACGGTCACCGCCGCACCCCACTCCTCGGACCCGTCCGGAAGCCGGATCATCCGACCCCACTGCGCACGGTGCAGCTCCCCGTGATGCACCCGCAGGCCCGCGTTCGCCGCACGCAACACGACGTTGCGGACCCGTTCCCCCGTCCACTCCGCCTTCTCCAGGCTCACCAGCTGACCCTCGTCCACCCGCAGCGTGCGATAGCGAACCGCGGTCCTCACCTTCCGCTTCCGTAGATCCAACGCGATGGCTCGGCACGAATCACCGTCACCCGACCGCAGAATCCGCCGGGTCATCTCGGCTATCACTTTCTGCTCACGTTCGATCGGCGCCAGCAGACCCGAACCGCCCACATACCGCCAGCCGTACGACCGGTTACCACCATTCGCCCGGCCCTGTTCCGCCCGCTCCAGACTCGCACCCAACACCTGCTCCCGCATGTGCTCCACAAAAAAAGCGTTGATCATCGACAGGGAGCGGGCCAGCAGAACACCTTCCGGGTTCGTGATGTCAATACGCCCACCGTGTACGCTCCACAACCGCACCCCGTGCGCACGAAGAACAGGAACCAGCTCCTCGAACTCCAGCGGAATACGGTACAGCCGATCCGGATGCCACACCCACAGATCCGTGACCTTGCCCGCCTTCACCGCCTCAAGGATCTTCTCGTACCCCACCCGACGCTTCGGCGCCGAGTGCTCCGACGCACCAATATCATTGTCCGTCTCGAAATGAATCGGACCCGGATGCCCCTGCCGACCGGCCTCCCGCGTGATGTCCTTGCCCTGCCGGCCGACCCCCGCCATCCGCCCCGTCCGATCATCAGAGATCCGCCGGTACGCCCACACCGACCCCTCTTCCGCCGGACGCTCCACCCCCNCCCCAGGACGACGACCGCCCCGCCGAGCCGCCGACCCCCGCCGCTCACCCTCGGCGCGTACGCTCCCAGACATCGAGACCCCATCTCGATCACGCCCCCGAGACGGTCGCACGTCTGCGGGGGCACCCGTATCTGCGAGGAATATGTTACTTCGGTAGTCGGCAAGACGACGGCGGTACGCATCCTGTCGACCCTGCNGCGCCCGGACGGCGGCCAGGCCAGGGTCCTCGGTCTGGACGTCGTCCGGCAGGCGGACGCGCTGCGTGCCCGGATCGGTCTGACCGGCCAGTACGCGGCGGTCGACGAGCGGCTCACCGGCCTGGAGAACCTGGAGATGTTCGGGCGGCTCTACCGTCTGCGCAGCCGCGTCGCGCGGGCCCGCGCGGTCGAGCTGCTCGAGCGGTTCGAGCTCGCCGAGTCGGCCGGTCGGCAGGCGCGTACCTACTCGGGCGGGATGCGGCGGCGGCTCGATCTCGCGGCCAGTCTGATCATCAACCCGGCGGTGCTGTTCCTCGACGAGCCGACCACCGGACTGGATCCCCGCAGCCGCTCGGCGATGTGGAGGGTGATCGCCGATCTGGTGCGGGACGGCACGACGGTCCTGCTCACGACGCAGTACCTGGAGGAGGCCGACCGGCTGGCCCACCGGATCTCGGTGGTCGACGGCGGCCGGGTCATCGCGCGGGGTACCCCGAACGAGCTGAAGTCGCAGGTCGGTGGCGACCGGCTGGACATCGTCGTCGGTGGTGACGCCGCCGAGGATGTCCAGGCCGCCCGGGCGGTGCTCGCCCGGTTCGGATCCGGCGCGGCGACGGCCGACGGGGAGACGCGTCGGGTCAGTGTGCCGGTACCGGGCGCGAGCGTGCTGTCCGATGTGGTCCGGGGTCTCGACGAGCTGGGGGTGCCGATTTCCGACGTCGCCCTGCACCGGCCGTCGCTGGACGACGTCTTCCTCGCCATGACCGGGCGCGCTTCGGCCGGCAGCGAGACGCCGCCCGCACGTGCGGGCGGCGACGGCCGTGGCGACACCGGCAACCCTGATGACCGGGACGACCGGGACGACCGGGATGACCGGGATGACCGGGATGACCGGGACGACCGGGACGACAAGGACGACCGGGATGACAAGGATGACAAGGATGACAAGGACATGGTGACCATATGAGCACCATCGAGCTGACTCCGGCGGGGCGCGGGCGGCTGTCGTGGGCCGTCGCTGACGCGTGGGTGATGTGCCGGCGCAATCTGATCCAGACCTGGCGGATACCCGAGCTCNTCATCTTCGCGACCATCCAGCCGGTCATGTTCGTCCTGCTGTTCACCTACGTCTTCGGTGGCGCGATCAACGTGGGTGACGGGGTCAAGTACGTGGACTACCTGATGCCGGGCATCTTCCTACAGACGGTGATCTTCGGGTCGATGTTGACCGGCGTGGGGCTGGCGGAGGACCGTCAGCGGGGCCTGATCGACCGGTTCCGTTCCCTTCCCATGAGCCGGTCGGCGCTGCTCACCGGCCGTACCCTGGCCGATCTCGCCCGCAACGTCTTCATCGTCGTGGTGATGCTTCTGGTAGGTCTGGCCGTGGGATTCCGGTTCGGGGAGACCACGGTGCCGGCGGCGCTGGCCGGGTTCGGGCTGATGCTGTTGTTCTCGTACGCCTTCTCCTGGCTGTCCGCCGTCATCGGGCTGTCGGTGAGTAGCGCGGAGGCGGCGCAGTCGGCGGGATTCATCTGGATTTTCCCGCTGGTCTTCGCCAGCTCGGCCTTCGCCCGGGTGGAGACCATGCCGGGCTGGCTGCAGGCGTTCGCCCGGCATCAGCCGGTGACGGTGACCGTCGACGCCGTGCGGGCGTTGTTCCTCGGCGGTCCGGTCGTCTCCGTCCTCCTGCAGTCCCTCGCCTGGTGTCTGGGTCTGTTGGTGGTGTTCGGGCCGTTCGCCGCGCGCGTGTACCGGCGGTCGGCCTCGCGCTGACCGGCGGGCCCGACCGCCGGACGCGGGCCGTACCCGACATCGCCGAGGCGCGGCTCATGGTCAGGTGCGGCCCTCGGTCTCCTGGGCGTTGCCCAGCGTCGCCTCGTAGGCGAGCCATTCGGCCCGCAGGACCGGCCAGCCGTCGGCGCGCAGCAGGTCCACCACGGCGGGGTCGTCGTCGACCACGACGGCGACCCGACGGCCGGCGCCGAGCTCGCGAAGTTCGGCGCGTTTGAACACCCGAGCCGGCCGACGGTCGGCGTCCGGACGCATCCGCAGCTCACCCGGCGGCAGATCCTGCTCGGTCAGCCAGCGCCGCGTCGCCTCTCTGGAACGCTCCGGCCGGCCGGTCAGCCATACCACCTCGTGGTCTCGGGCCAGCTTGCGGGCCAGTTCCACCCCTTCGGCCAGGGGGGGATCGGCGGGCGCCGCCGCGAAGAACGCCTCCCAGTCGCTGGGACTGGCGCGCAGGAAGCGCAATCGGTGTCGGACGTCGGCCACCACCCCGTCGACGTCGATGACGGCGAGCGGTCGCTGTTTCGCCGCCGTACCTGCCGTACCTGCCGGACCCGCCGTCTCCGTGCGGCCCGCCGTGTCAGCCGTGTCAGCCGCGTCCGTCACCGACGTTCCCTTTCCACCTGCTCATCGCCGACCTTCGCCCCTTCGATCGGTGCGCTGGCTTACCTGACCGGGACGGTTGCCCCGACGGATCATTGAACACGCGCGGCGCCGTTGGTTTGGTGCCGGTCGGGGGTGGCCCGCTCGGGTGGTCCCGGCGTCGCCGTCGTCCGGAACGGCCAGGCGGCGGGTGGTTGTACCGATAACGTCGCCGATGTCGTCGCATGCTTTCGTCCGGCGATGTCCCTGTGTCCAGACCGTCGCGCCGGCAGGCCAGTTCGGCCGGTCGGCGCGTTCTGGGATGTTTGCTCCGTCGGACGTGTCATGGTCGTCGGGGGGCTCGACGCCGAGCACGGCAACACACAGTGTGGGGAGGTCGACGTGTCGGGTACCCGGCGGGCGCGCACGCTCGTGGCCGGCATCCAGTCCTCGCTGGGGGCGGCACTGGCGCTCGCCGACCGGCTGGATGAGCAGGCGGACCGGATCGAGACCGAGGTGGGCTCCGGTGCTTCCGGGAAGGCCGGTGCCTCGGGGAAGGCCGGTGGCCCCGGTGAGTCCGGCGCGGGGCGGCTCGACGTCGCCGGGGAGCTCGCCCGGGCCGCCGTGATCGCCCGTTCCCGGGCGCGTGGATTCGCCGGCGCGTCCTGGGCGGCGCCCGACTGGCGGCACGGCCCCTTCGGCGTCGCCCCGGTCGGCGACCGGGCTCGTTTCCGGCCCGCTCTGTGGCAGGTCGGTCAGGTCATCGTGCCGCCCGACGATCCCACGGCGCAGCACCGGACGGTGCCACTGGCCATCCCGCTGCTGGACGGCCTGAACCTGCGGATCGAGACGACCCGGTCCAGCCGGCCCGCCGCGGTCGACCTCGTGCGTGGCCTGCTGACCCGCGTCCTCGCCGCGGCGCCGGCCGGGTGGGTCCGACTCGTCGTCTACGATCCCCACGAGTTCGGTGCCGGGCTCGCCGGCTTTGCGCCGCTGCGTGCCGCCGGTGTGGCCACCCCCACGCTCACGACGCGGGCCCGGCTCGAGGAGGTCCTCGCGGAGCTGTCGGCGGAGGTGGGAAGAATCACCGTGGACCGGCTCGGTGGCCGGTTCGACTCGTTGCGGGAGCGGGAGGAGGCCGGGCTTCCGCGTTCGGAGCCCTGGCGCGTCCTGGTGCTGCTTGGTGAGCCCCGGCTGCACGACGAGGGCGCGCGGGCGCTCGCCGCCATCGCGGCCCAGGGCCCGTCCTGCGGGGNGGNGGTGATCTCCATCGTGGAGGTCCGGCCGTCCGGCGTGGAGCCGGTCCTGGGCGGCTCGCGAGACGATCCCGATGCGGTGACGCCGCTGGATCCCGACGTCGGCGGTCTGGGAGCCGACGAGGACGAGGACTCGGTGACGGAACCCCTGCCGAGGTCGGTGGTGTTCACCGCGGTCGAGCTCCTCGCCGATCGGCCGGGATGGCGCGGGGCCGCCGCGGGAGGCTGGCGCACGTCGCTGACCGGTCTGCTGCGGGTCGAGCTGGACCCGCCGCCGCACTCCATGCTGGTCGCAGCGGTCGCGGCTCAGGTCGCCGCGGCGGCCACCCGGGAGGCCGCCCGCCCGCCCGCCATCAGCGACATGCTGCCCCGCGGCCTGTGGGAGTTCGACAGCGCAGCCGGGGTGGGTGTCGAGGTGGCGCAGGGCCCCGACGGGCCGGTGGGGTTCACCTTCGACGACGACACCGTGCACGCCCTCGTCGGCGGCCAGGCCGGGTCGGGCAAGTCGACGTTGCTCCTCGACGTGATCTACGGGATCGCCGCGCGTNACGGGCCCGACCAGGTCCGCTTCCATCTGCTCGACTTCAAGGAGGGGCTGGAGTTCGCCCAGTTTGCCGCCGGTCCGACGGACCCGTTCTACCTGCCGCACGCCGACACCGTCGGCATCGAGAGCGATCGCGAGTTCGGCGTCGCGGTGCTGCGGGCGGTCCGTGAACAGATGCGCCGCCGCGCCGTGGCGATGCGCGCGGTCGGCGCCCGCGACCTGCGAGGCCTGCGGGCGGCCGACCGGAGCTCGGCCTGGCCGCGGATCATCGTCGTGGTCGACGAGTTCCAGGTGATGCTCACCCCGATGGACTCGGTGGCGCGGGAGGCCGTCGCGCACCTGGAGGTCCTGGCCCGCCAGGGCCGCGCCTACGGGGTCCATCTGCTGCTCGCCAGCCAGACGCTGTCCGGTATCGACGCGCTCGATGCCACCGCCGGGAAGCGTGGTTCGATCTTCGGGCAGTTCGCGTTGCGCGTGGCGCTGCGTACCTCGATCTCGGAGTCACGGGTCCTGCTGTCCACGGCGAACGAGGCTGCCGGCGCGCTCTCGGGCGTCGGGGAGGCTATCGTCAACCGGCGCAACGGCCATCCTGCGGGCAACGAACTCGTCCGGGTCGCCTTCCCGGATCCGGCGGCGATAGGCGTGCTGCGTGGGCGGCTGGCGGCCACGACCGCGCGCAGTGTGCCGAATGCGAGGCCCCCGCGGGTCTTTGCTGGTCACGCCCCCGCGGTTCTTGACGACAACCCGATCTACCAGGCGTTGGACGGGCGTCCGGCGCCGACGGCCGTCGAGGCGGTTGCGGCCGAAGCGATCATCGGCGACGGNGGCGAAACCGGTCCGAGCCTGCTGGCGGGCGGTGCGTCGCCGGGGCGTGCTTGCGGTTCCGGGAGCGGCTCAGGGGACGGTGCCGAGAACGATGTCGATCCCCTCGCGCTGGTTGGCGTGCCCCTGGACCTCGCGCCGCCCGCGGTCGGGGTACGGCTCGCCGCGCTGCCCGGCCGGCATCTCGCCGTGCTCGGTCCGCTGCGTCGGGAGGCGGTCGGCATCCTGCAGGCGGCGGCGGCCAGCGTCGCCGCGCAGGTCCCGGCCGGTGGACTCGTGGTCGAGATCATCGTCGCGGAGCCGATGGCGCTCGCCGCCGCGGAGGTGCTCGCGGCGCGCGTGCGCCGGGCCGGGCATCCCGTTCGGGTCGCCGATGTCACCGGCCTGCGGTCGGTGCTGGCCGGTGCCGCCGACGAGACCCGTGTCCGGGAGGAGTCCGCACTCACCGGCAGCGTGGGCCCGGTCGCGCCGCCGCTGCGGCTCGTCGTCGTCTTTGCGATGGACGCCGGCCGGGCCGGGCTGGAGGCGCGTGACCCGGTGACCCGTCGCACCGGACTGGACGACCTGCGCACGCTCACCCGCCGGGGACCGGCGCAGCGCGTGCACCTGCTGGGCTGGTGGCGGGGAGTGTCCCGGCTGGCCGAGGACCTCGGTCCGGGTAACCGGGACGACATCGCCGCGTGGGTGGCGGCCGGGGTACCCGGCAGCGACCTGTTCGTCCTGGCCGGACACCGGTCAGTGACCGGTGGGACCATGCCGAATCGGGCGCTCCTGTTCGACCGGCACGTCCAGGCCGAACCGCGCACCGTGGTGCCGTTCGCGCCGTTGGATCAGGGGTAGTCCGATGCGGACCGACGACGGGACGGGAAGCGACGGCGACGTGGCGGCTGTCGGCGACGTGGGGATCGACGGCCGAGCAGGCGCCGGGAGAGGACGGAACGGGATCGTGGCTGGATCTGTGCCGGTGGATGCGTCCGATCTCGCCGACCTGTTCGGCGACGCGGGCCTTGGCGACGCGGGCCTTGGCGACCCGGATCTTGACGATCCGGCCAAGGCGGCGATGCAGTACCGGCGCCTGCTCGGTGCGTCCGACGAGGCCCGGGCCCGGGCCGGCCGCGACGCCCGCGACCGACGGCAGGACGGCCGGGCGGCCGCGCGTCGGCACCGGGACGCCGCCCAGGACATCCGGGCCAGGGTCCGCAGTGTCTGGGACCAGGTCGCCGAGCCCCTCGCCCAGTATGGGCTCACCGAGCTCGACCAGCTGCGCTCGGCGGCCGGCGACNCCTCGGCCGAAGCGGCTGCCGCCGTCCCGCGGGTCGGCCTGGCGAAGAAGGGGACGGCGGATCGCGGCCTCTACCGCGACGGGGGCGGGTACGTCCCGGCCGAACCGGGCGATCGGCGGGGCCGATCATTNGCACAGGCCGGACGGGAGGCCGACCGCACGGGACGGGGGCTCGCGCGGCAGCGGCACCGGTCGGATGGCCTGCCGCTGGGGGCGGGCCGGGCTGCGCGGGATGGCCGCGCCGGCGGCCCGCACGAGCCGTCCGCCGCGCAGGTGGACCCGCGGACCGCGCCGCGCCAGGCATACGAGCTCTGCCTGGACGCGATGAGCAAGGCCGCCGAGCTGCGGGCCGTCTCCAAGGGCACCGGCCCGGCGTCGGCCGGGCTGCTGACGGCCCTCGCCTGCCTGCTCATCCTCGGGATCGTCGGACTTCTGCGGGCCTTCGTCGCCGCGCCCGCGCTGCCATGCCTGGTCGGGTCGACAGTGGCCGCCGCCGTTCTGGTCGCCCTCGGGGCCGGCGGCGAGGATGGGGCGAAGGCGGTGTTGCGGGCGGGCACCCTGGGAGCGGGCACGGCCGCGGTGATGGTGCTGGCTACGTTCCGGCTCGCCCCGATGGAACCGGTCGGGGTGATCGCGTCGCTGGCCGCGCTCGCGGTGGCGGTCCGCTTCGGTCTCGGCCTCGGCGGCGGGCAGGCTTCGGCCGGCGCATCGAAGAGCGGTGGTTCCAGAAGCGGTGGTTCCAGGAAGGGATGAGGACGGGTGTCAGGCACGATCGCCGACGTCAAGGCGCAGCTCGACGAGGCGTTCCGGCGCACCGAGGAGGTGGCCGGGCAGTTGGAGGGCGCGCTGAGCATGATCGAGGAGGCGCAGGCGATGGTGATCGCGGCGACCGACGGCAGTGAGCACCGTGCGGTCGAACAGTTGACCAGCGCGCTGGTGGAGACACGCGACACATTGCAGACGTCGCTGGCGTCGTTGGGATCGGCCGTGCAGGAGGTTCGGGACTACCGGGACGGTCTGTAGACGGCTGGGGTGAGGCACGGCACGCCTCCCGACGTGGGACGGGATCTCCCCGTTGCGGCTTGCCGGGGCATCTGATTACAGGAGGACACCTTTCGGGTGAGAGCAGTAACCAGATGAAGGTCTGGGTAACAACGTCCTAGCCGCGTTGCAACGCGGTGCATCCGAAAGCCGGGCTTACTACAGTCCGGATTGTCCCCGTGCGCTCGGGCGCTCGGGTTCAGCGGTGCCGGACGCCGAGTACCGCCCGTGACCAGGAGGCCGCATCCGCCGTGTCGGACTTCAACCCGCTCGACCTGTCGCTCGACCTGCCGCTCGTGCTGCTGTCCAATCGCGGTCCGGTCAGGTTCGACCGGGACGCCACCGGTCGTACCGTCACCAGGGGGGCGGGCGGCCTCGTCTCGGCCCTGTCCGGACTCGCCGAGCATCTCGACGACGCGGTGTGGGTGTGCGGCGCAGCCAGCGAGGAGGACGTCGCCGTCGCCGGGGAGAGCGCCGGGAGCTCCATCCTCGTCCAGACCTATCCCTCGCCCCGGCTCGTGGAGGGCGACCCGGACGGCCCCGCCATCCGGGTCCGGCTCGTCGTTACCGATCCGACCGCCTACGCCGACTTCTACAGCGTGTGGTCCAACCCGGTCCTGTGGTTCATCCAGCACGGCCTCTACGGCCGATCGCTGTCACCGGTGTTCACCCGGGCCGAGCACGACGCCTTCGAGAACGGCTACGCGGCGGTCAACCGGGCCTACGCCGACGCGGTGGTTNACGAGGTGCGCGCGCGGGGTNGCAAGGCGCTCGTCCTGCTGCAGGACTACCACTTCTACCTCGTGGCTGACTGGGTGCGGGAGCAGTGCCCGGATGCGGTGCTCACGCATTTCATCCACATTCCCTGGCCGGGGCCGGACGAGTGGCGCATCCTGCCCGCCGACATCCGGGAGCGACTACTGCGCGGGCTGCTCGGTAGTGATGTGGTCGGTTTCCATACCCGGCGCTACGCCCGCAACTTCGTCCTGTGCGCCCAGGAGCTGCTCGGCCTGCCGATCGACCTGGAGCAGCTGACGGTGACGGTGGCGGACCGGGTGGTCCGCGCCCGGTACCACCCGATCTCGGTCGACCCGGCGGCGCTGGACGCTACGCAGGCCTCCGAGGAGGTGGCGGCGCATGTGGCGATGCTGCGCTACATCTTCCTCGACGATGACCGTCAGCTCATCCTGCGGGTGGACCGCACCGACCCCAGCAAGAACGTCGTGCGTGGCTTTCTGGCCTTCGGCACCCTACTCGATCAGCATCCGGAGCTGGTGGGCAAGGTCAGCTTCCTGGCGCTGCTGCAGCCCAGCCGCACCGACGTGCCGGAGTACGCCGACTACATCGCCCTGATCGGCGCGGTCGTCGCGGAGATCAACGCCCGGCATACCAAGGAGGGGCGCCAGCCGATCGACCTGCGGATGGTCGAGGACTTCCCGCTCGCCGTGGCGGCCTACTCCATCTGTGACGTTCTGATCGTCAACGCGATCGCCGACGGGATGAACCTGGTCGCGAAGGAGGTCGCGGTCGTCAACCGGCGTGGCGGCGTGCTGGCGCTGTCGGAGATGGCCGGGGCGCACGAGGAGCTGGGCGAGTTCGCCGTTACCCTGCACCCCTTCGACGTGCAGCAGATGGCCGACGCCCTGTACACCGCGCTGACGATGCCGATGGAGGAGCGCCATCGTCGGCTCGCCGCGGCAGCCAGACAGGTCCGCACCCACGACGTGCGGCGCTGGCTCGACGACCAGTTGGTGGACTTGCGGCGGGTCGCCGGNTTCGGGNGACCGGGCTCCCGGCGCGGGNAGGGNATGGCAAGATCGGGCAGAATGGCGAGATTGGGCAAAGGTACATCGCCATCCGGGATCGGACATGCCGATCGCGGGTAGTCTCGCACCGGAAAACGATGTGCATCGGGTCGCCGGGCGGCCCCGATGAGGACGGACGGGAGTGGACGTGGCTAGTGAGACCGGTCACCACAAGGCCAACACGGGTTCGTGGGCCGCGGTACTTCTGATCATCGTAGGCTTTGTTGTCGGGACGTTCGCCCTCCCGCTCGCCTCGGTGCCGTTGTGGATCGCGGCTGGCGCACTGCTGGTCGTTGGCGGCGTCTTCGCCCTCGCATCCAAGATCATGGAGCAGGCCTACTGAGTGCAGTGCCGATCTGGTTCACGAGGCCTGGCGCGGCACCTACCAGTTCATCGGGCTGCCGCGCCGCGGCGCTCGGCCGCCGGCCGAGCTCAGGTCGGCGGCGTTCCCGACTCAGGCCGGCGGGCCGGGTTTCGGGGCCCCTGCCGGTCCGACGGCCTCCCGCAGGCCCCGCGGCGTGACGAAGGAGACGAGCCGGGCCGAGTCCTGACCCAGCTCCGCCCAGCGCGTAACGNTCAGATCCTGGATGGCGAGTGCCGCCGTCNGAAACGTGGAGATCCGGTATCGCTCGGCCGGGGGCAGCAGGGCCACGGCCAGCGTGTGGATACCGGGATTGTGCCCGACGAGCATCACGCTGGGCACTCCGTCGTCGATCTCANGCAGCCGGTCCAGCAGGTCCTGCGCCTCGGCCAGATAGAGCCGGTCCTCGGTCAGGACCGGGACGTTCGGGGGGAGCGCATCCGCGAGGCCCTCGACGGTCTGCCGGGTCCGCAGCGCGGAGGAGCACAGAATGAGGTCGGGCGCGAGCTTGTTGTCCGTGAGATAGCGCGAGATGAGCTCGCAGCCCCGCCGGCCCGATCCGGACAGCGGTCGATCGGCGTCGTGGATTGACCCTTCGGCCCAGTCCGACTTTGCGTGCCGCAGCAGAAGAAGGCGCCGCCGTGGTTTCACGAGCGAACTCTCCGCCGTACGGGGAGGAAATCGACGGCGCGACGTCCGTCGCGTTCCAGCCGGAATTGCCGTTCCAGCCGGAGTTGCCGGGAATCCGTACCTGGCGTGGCGGGCGCGGAACGGCGAGCAGGACCCTGCAGGGCTGGTTCGATATAAAGTATGATATTCAGGGAAAAGAATTTTCCGGCGAATTTCCCAGGGTCTGTCTGTGGCAGCACGGCCCGGGGTTTCTTGCCGCCNCCGCCCGGATCGTCGAATCCGGTCCCGCCGGGAGCCATACCCGTGCCCACCGCGCCCTCCCGCGTCCGGTCCCCGCGCCGCCGCGCCGCACGCCCCGCGGCGTGAGGTGATGACATGCAGACTGCCCAGGATGGGCCGGGTCCGTCAATGAGATATGGCCCGACCGGATAGCGAGGGCGTCGCGGCCGAGTCGTCTGGAACCATGATCCTGATCATCGCCGCCGATATCCGGGCAGATCGGCCGGCGTGAGGAGCCACCGCGTGACCAGGGGGGCGATCATCGCTGCGGGACGCGCCCGGGGTCACCGGGCGCGGTCCGCTCAGCTCGCGACCGACACGGACAGCAGCAGCCGGTCGGCGAAGACCAGGGCGTCGTCCGCGCTCAGCCGCCCGCGGGGGACGACGGAAGCACGCTCGTCCGAGGTCAGGCCGCCCCACACCCCGTGCTCTTCCTGACAGAAGATCGCGGTGGCCAGGCATGGGCGCTGCACCGGGCAGTCGGAGCAGATCTTGCGGGCCCGCCTCTCGGCCGCGGCCCGGGCTTTCGTGTTGCGGCCGTCCGGCGGGAAGAATGCGTCCGGGTCGCCGTCGCGGCAGGCCGCTTCCTGGCGCCAGTAGGCGGGCCAACCAGCTCCGAACGGCTGTGGCGGCAGATCACGGCCGGGAAGAACCGGGACGCCGGCGCTCATCGTGCACCGCCGGACACGTGGTGACACGCGGCGGACAGGGAGCTGAGCGTGGCGAAGCTTCGAGCGGGTAGCACGCTGGGCTGACTGGGCATACCGTCTCCTGCTGACGTTGCAAAGGCGGACACACTGCTTTTCCAGACCGCCGAATCCGGTGTTGCCTACACCCAGACAGGCAGGTCAACCTGGTCGAGCCGAGAAGCCCTCGGGCGTTCCGGGTGGAATCCGTCGACGCTGCCTTTTCGGTTGGCCTACCGTGGCCGGAGCTCCGCTCGGAAACGATCCCGTCTCGTCTCGTTAACCGAGGAACGTAGACGTCTCTCGACCGGATAGCAAGGGTTCCGGAACGCGGACNTCCGGGGCTCCGTACCGGCGTGTGCCGAGGTAGATGGTCACGCACCGTGCGCGTTCCGAGATGACTGCCGTCGGGCGGGATCGGNGTTGCCGTCGGTCGGGCTCGGTCGCCACNGCGGCCGGGTCCGGGCTCGCCGGGTNCCGCCGGATGGGCGGGGAAGCGCTACTGGACAGCGGAAACAGCCTGTATGAAGATCGTTGCCGGATGACCGGTGCGGCCCGGGAGGGGCGTCGGCGGGGCATTGTCGATCAAGGTTGGAGCGGTACCCGGGTTCGATTGCGTACGGGTGACGATCCCGCGAAGGTCCGCTTACCCCGGTTCTCGGGGGATGATTTCGGTAGAGAAATGTGCGCAGAACCACATCCGATGCTTTTGCCGCTGCATGCGCCCCTGACCTCTGCGGGGTGCAGGGGCGGCGATGACGTGGCCGGCACGACCGGGATCCCCCGGGGGACCCCGGGTAGACCCCCTGGGTAAACCCGCCGGCCCGGTCGAAGCCGGTCGAAGCCGGTCGAAGCCGGTCGGGGCCTCGGCCGGGCCGGCGGGTCGCGGCGGTCAGCGGGCCGGGCAGGNGGGGNGNCCGGNCGCCGCCCAGCCGTGGAATCCGCCGATCACGTCGGTGGCGCGCCACAGGCCGAGCTGTCGCAACGAGTCGGCTGCGAGGCTGGAGGTGTAACCCTCTGAGCAGATCACGATGACCTGCAGATCGTCCCCCGTCGCCAGTGGCAGGCACGCGTCGCTGGTGGGGTCGAACCGCCATTCGAGGACGTTGCGCTCCACTATGACGGCGCCGGGGATCTCCCCCTCCGCGGCGCGTTGCGCCGCGGGTCGGATGTCGACCAGCACCGCGTCGCCGTTCTCGGCCAGGGCACGCGCGGCCTGCGCCGGTTCGAGTCGGTGCAGCCGGGACCGGGCCGCCGCGAGCATCGCGTCAATCCGGCTCGGTGGCGTGGCTGTGGCGTGCTCGGTTGCCGTCATGCGCCGCTCCCGGCCACCGCGTGGGTCGGAGCCCCGCGGTCGCCCCTGCCCGCCTCCATCGGCGCGGTGGCCGCGCCGATGGTGACGGCCGGGCCCAGGACCGTCGCGGCTGCCGCGGCCGCGGGTGGGATCTCGACGGCACGCGGATCCTCCGCCCGGCCGCCATCGGCCGGCGCCGGCGCGAACCGCATCGACAGTTCCGGTGGGGAGTAGGCGTGGATCGTCGTCGCGACCTGCCGGCCGCGGTTGGCGACCCGGTGGATGTGGGTCGGGTCGAAGCCGACCACGGCCCCGGTCCCGTGCCGGTGCATCTGGGAGCTGGTCCAGCTCCGGTCGTACTGGTCCTCCTCCACGAAACCCTCGGCGACCGTCAGCGCCCCCAGCGCGCCGCCGTGATCGTGTACCTCCGTCTGCTGCCCCGGATACCAGCCGATCAGCCACACCTCCACGGTCGCGGAGAGCAGCAGCCGGGTGTACCACCGGCGGTCGGGACGGTGACGGATGACGGGACGCCAGACCTCGGGTGTCGCCGCGAGCGCGGCGGTCAGTTCGCACAGGGTCACCAGGTCGATGAGGCCCGGCTCATCGCTCAGGCACGAGGCCGGCACGAAGGGGTCGGCGAGGCGGGNGGGGNCGGCGATGCGGGNGGGGNCGGCGATGAGGACCGGGNGGNGGAGGGGCACGGGTCACTCCCAAGGCGCGGGTGATGCCGGGACGCGGGNGGTGCCGGTGGCGTTCGCCGGCACACTGCCGGACACGGCCGGGCGGGGAGAAGCGGTGCCGCGCGCGAGACTGAGGCGCCAGGTCACCGCGTCGAATGAGCACGATGGTGATGTCCTGCCGGCGTTGGCCCGCCGCGACGCAGGCACGGAGCGCGACGGCACGAAGCGGTGGAGATCACGGTGCGAACGGGCTGAGCGTGGCGTCGCGCGGCCGACGGATCGTCGGGGCGGGGCGACGGAACTGCCAGCTGGACCAGCCGATCAGCCAGCCAGGGACGGCAGGCGACGAGCCACCGGCGCCGCCGGTGGCGCCGCGGGAGGATGACGCTGGCTCAGGCCCGCCCGGTACACGCCGCGCTGACGACCCGGCTCAGGTCCGTCACACGGTCGCGGTGCAGGAAGAGGTGGGGCACTGCCATGAACGATACTCTACGTTGGAGGTAGCCCGGCGCGTTATGGCCTCCCGAGACCCGGCCGGTGCCCGTCATGGCGTTCCGCCCGCTGCTCCACGGAGTGGGTGTTTGCCGGATATCCTGCATGGCAGGCAATCCTTCCGCCTGGGCAGGCGCCCGCGTCACCCTGCTGGAGCGAGGGACCGGAAATGAGGTGCCACGCGCGGTGGTTTTCGTCGAATTCCGTCGATACCCGGACGAAGGTTCGGTCATTGCCCTGGACCAGGGCCTGGGCCGATGAGCGGACCCGTCCCCGATGTCGATCGCGCGCGGCTCGAACAGCTTCTGATCCAGCTCTCCGAGCAGGTGAACGAAGTGGCGTCCGTGCAGACCCGGATGCGTGGCCTACTCGACGCGGTCGTCGACGTGGCCCGGGAACTGAGCCTGCCGGTCACCCTGCGCCGGATCGCGCAGGCCGCCTGCCAGCTCGTGGGGGCCAAGTACGGCGCCCTCGGGGTGATCGGCGACGACGGGGAGATCTCGGAGCTTATCCACGTGGGCTTCCCTGACGAGGTGCCCACCATGATCGGCAGGCTTCCCGAGGGGCGCGGCCTGATCGGGGAGAGTCTGCGCCACCCGCGGCCGTTGCGGGTGGCCGACGTCGCCCGTCATCCCGTCGCGATCGGGTTTCCCAGCGGGCATCCGCGGTTCGACACCTTCCTCAACGTCCCGATCATGGTGCGGGGCGCGGCGTTCGGAACGCTGTTCCTCGGCGCGAAGCGCGGCGGCGGCGAGTTCACCCAGGAGGACGAGGACCTGGCGTGCGCGTTGGCGGCCGCGGTCGGTTTCGCGATCGAGAACGCGCGGCTGTACGAGGAGACCAGGCGCCGGCAGGCCTGGCTCTCGGCCAGCGCGGAGATCACGACCGCGCTGCTGTCGGTTGCGGAGCCCGAGAAGGCGCTCGACCTCGTGGCCCGGCGGGCCCGTCAGGCGACTGCGGCCCGGCTTGCCGCGATCCTCGTCCCCGACGAGGTCGGCCTGGTGGTCGGGGTTGTCGACGGGGAGGGGGACGACGACCTGCGGGGCCGGGTCTTCGCCGACAACCGCCGCCTGAACGAGGCCATGCGCACCGGCCGGGCCGTGCTCGTGCCCGTCGACTCCCCGGGCGGTCCGCTGTTCGGCGCGGACCATGCCGACCTCCCGGTGAAGGTCGGCATGGTGGTGCCGCTGATGGCGGGTGGCCGGGCGCTGGGCATCCTTGTCCNCGGCTCGGGTGGGCGTTCGGCCTCCTTCGGTGGTCTGGACCTGGAGATGGCCGCGGCTTTCGCCGGGCAGGCCGCGCTCACCCTCGAACTGGCCCGGGTGCACCGCGACCGGGAGCGTCTGGCTGTCTTCGAGGAACGGGACCGCATCGCTCGGGACCTGCACGATGTCGTGATCCAGCGGTTGTTCGCCACCGGTCTGCACCTGCAGAGCCTCGCCCGGGCCGTGGACAGCCGGGCGGCCGAGCGGCTGGACGCCGCCGCCGGCGAGCTTGACCAGACCATCTCCGACATCCGTCAGACGATCTTCTCGTTGACCTCCAACGCTGCTGAGGAGACCGATCTGCGCGCCGAGATCCAAGCGGTCATCGCCCAGGCCGAACGGGCCCTGGGGATCACCCCGACGGTCCGGCTGGACGGACCGATCGACCGCGGGGTCCCCGCGGCCATCCGCCCGCACATGCTCGCGGCGCTGCGCGAGGCGTTGTCCAACATCGCCCGCCACGCGCGGGCCTCCCGGATCCACGTGTTGCTGCGGGTCACCGACGCCGACCTCCTGGTCGAGGTGCGCGACGACGGCCGCGGCCCTGGCAAGGCCTCGCGCAGCAGCGGGCTGGCCAACCTGCGACACCGTGCGCTCGACCTCGGCGGCCGGATGGAGTTCGGCCCGGGAGCGGGCGGCATCGGCACCACCATGACCTGGCAGGTTCCAGTGATCGCGCCGTTGCCCGAGCTTCGCGTGCACTCCGGCGAGGGATGGGGCGTCCTCGGTTAGCGGGTGCGGCGGGGCTGCGGGGNACCCCNGGCCTCAGAGGCCTCAAGAGCCTCAGGGATTCAGGGGTTCAGCCTGGTGGCGAACACCGCGGCCTGGGTCCGGCTCTCCAGCCCGAGCTTGGACAGCATGCTGGAGACGTAGTTCTTCACGGTCTTCTCGGCGAGGAACATCCGGCTGGCGATCTGGCGGTTGGTGAGCCCCTCCGCGATCAGCCGGAGGATACGCCGCTCCTGGTCGGTGAGCCCGGAGAGCCGTTCGTCCTCGGCCGGTCCCTCCCGCAGCCGCACCAGGACCCGGGGCGTCACCGCGGGATCGAGCAGAGACTTGCCCGCCGCCACCTGGCGCACCGCGTCCACGAGGGCGGTTCCCCGGATCTGCTTGAGAACGTAGCCGGCCGCGCCCGCCATGATCGCTGTGAAGAGCGCCTCCTCGTCGTCGAACGAGGTCAGGATGAGGCAGGCGATCCGTGGATCGCTCGACCGGACCTGCCGGCAGACCTCGATACCGCTGCCGTCCTCCAGGCGTGCGTCCAGCACCGCGACGTGGGGCTGGAGAGCCAGGATCCGGGCGACCGCCTCATCGGCCCGCCCGGCCTCCCCGACCACCTCCACATCGGGTTCGTCGGTGAGGAGATCCCGCAGCCCGCGACGCACCACCTCGTGGTCGTCGAGAAGGAACACCCGGATGGTTCCGGTGATCGACGCAGGCCCCGGTGCGTCACCGACTCCGGAACCGTCCGCCAGTTCGTCTGACACCGTTGACTCCGCCCGACCCTGACGCCGTAGAAGACCGTCGCTGTTGTNACCTGCAGCAAGCAGAATATAACGCTCGCTGTTGGAGGCGGTGACCTCGACCGCACGGAAGCGGTGTCGTGCGTCTCGGCGGATGCCGTTCGGTGAACCCGTGAACGCCGGTTCCGGCCTCATCCGAAAAGGGTAGGTCCGGGTGGCGTCCGCCGAAGTCCGGTGAGGTGTAATCGAGCGACTTCATGATGTGATTACGCCAGGTCGCAATTGGCGTGCCGACGGCGGATGCAGAGTCCGTCCGCGAGCCCGGAGGTTTCGCCTGCTCCCCGGCGCGGCGCTGCGGCCCGTTGGCCGTAGCAGGGGAACCTCGATCGGGGCCGTCCGGTGTTTGTATCGTATGTCCGCCATGTGGCAAAAAGCACCCCGCTGCGTAGCGCATCCGATCCGTCCGTCAAGATGCAGTTCTCGCCCTCAGGCGCCGGCGCCATTCTCCGGGGTCGGCCGATCATGGGCGTCTTCGGCGTAGCGGCAGACAGAGATCGAGGGAAAGGACGTGCGGTCGTGCGATGGGGTAGGGGCGACGTGGCGACCACCACGGTCGCGGCGAGGATCGCGACGCTTCTGACGGAGCAGGCCGGCGGCGGGGCGCTCACGGATCCGCGGCTCGCCGCGGCGGCCAGCCGTTCCTGGACGCTGACGGAGACGATCGACTCCGCCGGGTCCGTTACCTGTCGGGTGACCACGGCCGTTGTCGCGGGCGCCACCGCGACGGCCTCCGAGGTCCCCGTGGTGACGGGACCGCAGCCGGATCCGACCCTGTCGTACGAGCAGCTCGTTCGCTACCGTGACGCCCTGCTCGCCGCGGATTTCGCCGTTCAGGAGGTCTTCGAGGACTGGCGGACGGTCGCTCTCGACGTGCGGGTCGCGGAGGAGGCGGAGGATGCCGCTCCGGCCGACCTGCCCGAGGCGACCGGTGAGGCTGTCGAGACCGGTGAGGCCGCCTTCTCGACCGCCGTGGACTCGCAGCCGGCCGTGGACTCGCAGCCGGCCGTGGACTCGCAGCCGGCCGTGGACTCGCAGCCCGCCGTGGACTCGCAGCCCGCGCAGGTCGCCTCGACAACCGGGGAACAGCCCGTCAGGCCCGCAGCGGAGGCCGCAGCGGAGGCCGAGGCGGAGGCCGCAGCGGAGGCCGAGGACGCGCCGGTCGTGACGGGTAGCCGGAAGCGGCCCGGCCGGAGGTCGGCCGACGCAGGCCGTCCGCGAGCCCGGCGCGGTCTGTTGCGACGTCGTGTTCCCGCCGGGAAAGCCGTGGCCGTGGCATCCGCGGCCGACACGGGCGGCTGCGACGACGCCGCCGCGGCCGAGGCTGCCGACTCCACCACCCCCGACTCCATCGTCGGCGGGTCGTCGGCGTCCTGATGCCGGACCGCTGGGGTGCCTGACCGCCGGGCGGGCCTTCGCGGCTTCGGGACTACTCGACGGTCGTGACGGTCGCCGCCGTGGCGGCCGTTGTCGTCGTGGCGGCCGTTGTCGTCGTGGCGGCTTCCGCCGTCGCGGCGTCCACGTCCGGCAGGTGCCGGCGGGATGCCACGACGGTCAGGCCGCGGAAGATCGGGATCGCTCAGTAGGGGCGGCGGTGGCGGGCCGACGAGTTCCCCGTGCCGCGAATCCAGCCGTGTTGGGGCACCCGGAGCGGCGTCCCGGGGCCGGCGGCTCGCAGCCGGCTGATGAACGGCATGACGAGCAACGCGCCGACCGCGAAGCCGACTACATGTGCTCCGTACGCCACGGTACCGCCGTCGGCGACGCCGAATCCGGTGAAGTAGATGTACTGCAACGCGAACCAGAAACCGAGGACGATCCAGGCCGGCAGCCAGAACGGCAGAAAGAACAGGACGGAGACCAGGCCGATGACGCGGGCCCGTGGGAAGAGCACCAGATAGGCCCCCAACACGCCGGCGACCGCGCCGGAGGCGCCGATCAGGGTGTTCGTCGACCCACCCTCCAACAAGGCGAAGCCGTACCCGGCGGCGTATCCGCAGACCAGGTAGAACAGCGGGTAGAGCAGCCTGCCCATGCGATCTTCAATGTTGTTGCCGAAGACCCCGAGGAACAGCATGTTGCCGATCAGATGAAGCCAGCTTCCATGCAGGAACATCGAGGTCAGCACCGACAGCACCGGGATCTTGTCGAAGCTGGGCGGTGATTCCACGATGCATCCCGGGTTGCCGGCCGCATCCACCCCGATCTGGCCGGAGTTCGCGGCGGTGAGCTGCGCATTGTGCACCAGTTCCCACGGGATCGCACCCCACTCCTGAAAGAACCGCTGCTGCTCACAGATGTTCTGTGCCGCCGACGTCTCCGTGCCGGCGACCGAGCTGACCACCGGTTCGAAGAAAACGAAGATCACCACGTTCGCCGCGATGAGCAGCCAGGTCACGACCGGGCGGCGGCGCAGGGGATTGATGTCGTGAATCGGGATGACCACACTGACATCCTGCCCGATGCGCCTGGGCAACTACTCCTACCTGGCACTCCTGGCCGACGATCAGCCAGGGGTCGTCGGCCTCTGCCTCCGCCGCGAAGATCACACCGGGGCGATGCCGCCGCTGGGAAACTTGGCCTCACCCTGGCCGAGGGGCCGGTCGACCGAGACGGCGAACCGTGGAAGGCGAACCATCCGCACTACCTCACTTCACAGTTCCTGGCATCCTCGCGATACTGCGTGGGCTGGAAGGCAATCCGTACGAGGACGAGGGTGTCAACCAGCTGGAGCACGCGCCAGACCGCCGAGCAAGCACGGCGGTCTGGCGCGGATGCCGATGTCGTCGCTGCGGCGCTTCTGCACGACATCGGTCGTGCCCCTGGCGTCGCCGCCGCCGACGTCACCTTCGATGATATCATCATGATGCGCGTCCGCTTGACCAATAGCGCCCATCTCGAGGAGTTCAACACGCTCTATGCGACCTGGGTCAAGGACCCCTCCCGGCCCGGACCACCGTGTGCGTCGACCTGCCCCGTGACTTCCTCGTCCTCGTCGACGCGCTCGCCGTCCTCGACGCCGCCGACTGAGTGGGGGTAGCCGCGAGTTGGACTCCTGTCGGGTTGGGGTTCGAGGGCAGGACGGGCGGGTGACGAGCTCGGGCGGGTGACGCAGTGGTGTGAGACCGCAGTTGTGTGAGACGCACGACGATCGGCCCGGGCCAGCGCCACCCAGGCCACCGCCGTCGACCGGGGTGGGCGAGAGTGGGGAGGTGACCCCTCGTTCGACGATCGCCGTCCCGCCGCCCGCGCTCACCCCCCGGCCCCAGACCCCGGTGGCGGACGTGGGCGACCTCGTCGCCCGCGATCGGCGGGNGGTCTGGCATCCGTATGCTTCGGTGTCCGGCTCCACGCCGCTCTTCCCGGTCGCATCCGCCGCGGGGACCCGGCTGACGTTGACCGACGGCCGGGAATTGATCGACGGGATGTCGTCGTGGTGGGCGGCGATTCACGGCTACCGGCATCCCGTGCTCGACGAGGCGGTGCGCGGGCAGCTCGAGACGATGTCCCATGTGATGTTCGGCGGTCTGACCCATGAGCCGGCGGTGGCCCTCGCCGAGACCCTCGTGGCGATCACGCCGGATCCGTTGCGGCGGGNCTTCCCNTGCGATTCGGGTTCCGTCGCCGTCGAGGTCGCGATCAAGATGGCGCTGCAGTACTGGACCGGACGGGGCCGGCCGGGCCGGACGCGCCTGCTCACCATCCGACGCGGCTACCACGGCGACACCTCGGGCGCGATGGCGGTCTGTGATCCGGACGCGGGCATGCATCACCTGTTCAGCCACCTGCTGCCCCGCCATCTGTTCGCCTCCGCCCCGGCCTGCGCCTTCGACGAGCCGTGTGAGGACGCTCACGTCGCCGAGATCGAGGGGCTGTTGGCCGGGCACGCCGACGAGATCGCGGCGGTCATCTGCGAGCCGGTTGTGCAGGGCACCGGAGCCATGCGGTGGTATGCGCCGGGCTGGCTGGCGCGGCTGCGCGAGCTGTGCGACCACTACGGGGTGCTGCTGATCGCCGACGAGATCGCGGTCGGGTTCGGCCGCTCNGGCGAGCTGTTCGGCTGCGACCATGCCGGCATCAGCCCCGACATCATGTGCGTGGGCAAGGCGATGACCGGTGGATACCTGTCCATGGCCGCGACGCTGTGCACCGACGAGGTCGCGGCGGGCGTCTGCGACTCGCCGGCCGGCGTGTTCATGCACGGCCCCACGTTCATGGGCAACCCCCTGGCGAGCGCGGTCGCGAACGCCAGCATCGACCTGCTCCTCTCCTCGCCCTGGCAGGCTCGGGTGCGCGAGATCTCCGCCGGGCTCTCCGCCGGGCTCGCCCCGGCCGCCGACCTGCCCGGGGTCGCCGACGTGCGGGTACTCGGCGCCATCGGAGTGATCGAGACGCGGGAGCCCGTCGACATGACCGTGATCCAGCCGCTGTTGGTGGATCTCGGGGTCTGGGTCCGCCCGTTCGGACGGTTGGTCTACACGATGCCGCCGTTCATCATCTCCCCCGCCGACGTGGCCACCCTGGCCGCCGCGATGGTCGAGGCGGTCGCCCGTACCATCTGATCGCCGCGTCACCGGTTCGTCCGCGTCACCGACGCGTCGGTCCCTACGCCGCCGCCAGGTGTCAGGAGCGGACGGCGGGCATCGAGCTGGTCCCTCGGCGATCCCTCCCTCGGCCGTCCTTGGTCTCCGGGCGGCGGACGTGCCGTTTCCCGGGCGTGTCGGATGTGGTCTCTCGGCGGTGTCCCGCAGCCGACGCGACCGGGCGGCCCGTCGTGACGCCTCCTTCAGCCCGGCATTCGTCGTCGCAGGTCAGGTGCCATTTCCTGGGCAACTATCGCGCGCATGCCGGGGAGAAAACACGGCTCGGCGACGCCGCGAACGGCTAAGAACCGGCATTCGGACGGTTGCGAATTGGCGAAGCGCCTTCGTACTCTTCGTTCTCGAAGATTCACCGTAAGTAGCAGCGACCAGGTTGGATTCACCGGGCGGTTCCGGCCGGGTACGGCCGTGGACAAGAACGAGGAAGGCCATCCACCAATGCCGTTACGCATACGACTGGCGCGGGGCGCGGGTTCCGTTCTGGTGGGCACTCTTCGGCGTGGCTGGCGGCGAGTCCGCGGGGTGACCACGCGGGGAGCGGGCACGACTGCCCGGACCGGTCGCGGGGCGGCACGAGGCGAAGCGTCCGCCCCACCCGCGAGCGCCGANCCCGTCGGCCCCTGGATGATCGGCCCTCCGCCGTTGGGCCCTTATCTGGCCGGCCCTTATCTGGCCGGCCCACGCCTGGCCGGCGCCCACGTCACGGAACCTCGCCTGGCCGTGCTGCGCCTGCTCGGCCACGGCTGGATGCTGTGGCGCGCGCCCGGGGGGTTGATGCGGCGGGGGNTAATCGTAGTCTTCTGCTGGCTGAGCATGGCCGGGTTCGCGGCGGCGGGTCTGCGTCCGCGATGGACCGACCTCGCGGCCTTCGCCACCTTCGTTGTTCTCGGGGCGCTGGCCGTGGTGGCGTCCGGACGGCTGGGTGAGGATCTGACCGTTCCCGGGGCCCGACGTCATGACCTGCTGTCCACCTGGACGGTGGCGGCGGCGGTCCTGCTGCCGCCGTTCTACCCGGCGGTTGTCAGCCTGCCGCTGTGCTGGCTCGCCGGCCGTCGTGATCCAGTACAGCCGCCGCATCTGCGCGTGTTCCACGCCGCGGCGTTGGGCATCGCGGGCTTCTGTGCCTCCAGCGTCCATCTGCTGCTTAGCCCCGATCGAGGGCCGTTCACCGTCGACAACCTCGTCGGGTCCGGCGTCGCGGTGCTGGCCTTCCTCGCCGCGGTTGCGGTTTACCCGGTTGTGGCGAGGCTGACCGTGATGGGGATGAGGCTGACCGTGATGGGGATGGCGACGTCCGATGGTCGGGAGAGCCTCGATTCGTGCTCCGGTGTGGCGGCCGGTCCAGCCCGGCCGGGCTGGCCGGACCGGCCGGACCGGACCGGGGTCGTCCCGTCACCTGTCATCCCCGCCCGGACCCCGCTCCGGCATGCGTGCCGCGACCTCGTGCCCGCGCAGGCCGCCGAGATCTGCTCGTCGATCGTGGTCGCGGTGCTGTGGGCGGCGAACCCGTTGCTCATGCTGGCGATCACACCCCCCGTCCTGCTGCTGCAACGCAGCCTGTTGCACGCCGAGCTCCTGCATGCCGCGCGGTCCGACGCGAAGACCCGGCTGGCCAACCCGGCGTACTGGCGCCAGGTCGCGGAACGCGAGATCAACCGGGCCTGCCAGGTGGGGCGTCCACTGTCGGTGCTCCTGGTCGACATCGACCACTTCAAGCGGGTCAATGACAGGTTTGGTCATCTCATCGGGGACGTCATTCTGATCGCGGTGGCGGACGCGCTGCGGGCGGCGACCCGCCCCCGGGATCTCGTCGGACGGTTCGGGGGCGAGGAGTTCGTGGTGCTGCTCACCGAGGTCGAGCTGGAGAACGCGGCCGATGTCGCGGAACGGATCCGCCGCCAAGTCGCCGGAACCCACTGCCGGCTGGAGGGCCGGCCTCCCCTGTCGGTGACCGTGTCCGTGGGAGTCGCGACACATCACGGCCCCCGCGGCGACCTCGCCGGCCTCATCGCCCGTGCGGACTCCGCGCTCTACCGGGCCAAGGCCGATGGTCGTAACCGGGTACGGCTCGCCGGGCCGGTCTACAGCTCCGTCTGAGGCCGCTGCGGGCTCCGCTGAGGCGGCGGGCCCCGCTGATGCCAGGTGGCCGGTGTGCCGATCAGGCGGCGCGCGCCGCCCGGATCGTGTTGCGCAGCAGGAGCATCGTGGTGACCGGTCCCACGCCGCCCGGCNC